>JAPLNA010000305.1 GCA_026693065.1 Planctomycetota bacterium | reverse complement strand
CTGTGCTGCGTGCCGGCAGCCCTACTCCTGGCGGGGGGGTTGTGGTTGATCGTCCACCGCACCCGCCTGGGCCGCGCCATGCGGGCCGTCAGCATGGACCTGCACGCGGCCAAGCTCATGGGCATCCCCACCGACCGCGTCATCTCGCGGACGTTCCTGCTGGGCGGGTTCCTCGGGGGCATCGCCGGCACGCTGGGGGGCATCACGGCGACGGTCTCCCCGACGATGGGGTTCCTGCCGGGCCTGAACGCATTCATCGCCGCCGTCGTCGGGGGTATCGGCTCGATCGGCGGGGCCCTCGTGGGCGGGTTTATTATCGGCATAGTGCAATATATGGTCGTATGGGCCGGCGTGTCCACCGGCTACAGGGACGTCGCGAGCCTGATCATCCTTATCCTGATCCTCGTCGTACGCCCGCAGGGCATCCTCGGACGCACCGAACGCGAGAAGGTCTAGCGTGATCGCATGAATTTCTGGCTGAATATCCTGGCAGACTTCGGCATCTACGTCATCCTGGCCCTGTCGCTCAACGTGATCTGCGGGCTGACCGGGCTGCTCCAACTGGGGCACGCGGGGTTCTTCGCCGTCGGGGCCTATGCCGCCGGTCTGCTGGCGATCTACTCCTACCCGGCCACGTGCTTCCTGGGCGCGGGCAACCTGGTTCTGGGCTGCCTGGCCGCGGCGGGGGCGGCGGCGGTTCTGGCGGCTCTCATCGGCCTGCCCTGCCTCCGCCTCCGCGGCGATTACCTGGCCATCGCCTCCCTCGGCTTCGGCGAAATCGTCCGGCACGTGCTGAACAATGTGGAATTCCCCATCTGCGCCTTTGCCGATCGCCCCCCCCTCGGCCTGGCCAAGGGCATCTCCCTCGTCTCCACCGTCAGCGGCGTGACCTATGTGGCCAACTACGCCTCCTGGTGGGTCATCCTGATCGCCGCGGCCCTGACCTATCTGCTCATGCTCAACGTCAAACGCTCCTACCTCGGGCGGGCCATGATGTGCATCCGCGAAGACGAGATCGCCGCCAGGACGATGGGCGTCAATGTGCCTGGCGTCAAAATGACGGCGTTTCTGCTCGGCGCGGTCGTCGCTGGCATCGCCGGGGCCCTGTTCGTCCATAATCCCTACTCGGGCCTGAGGGCCGCGCCGGGCACCTTCGACCTGCTCAAGACCGTCGAAATACTCCTGATCGTCGTGCTCGGCGGGTTGGGGTCGATGACCGGCTCGCTCGTTGCCGCCGCCCTGCTGGCGTTCCTGCCACAACTACTTCGGTTCCTCCCGACGGTCGCCGGAATCCAATTGGCCCAGCACAAGCAACTGCTGTACGCCCTGCTGCTGATTGTGCTGATCCGCCTCGTGCCCAACGGTCTTCTCGGGCTGCACGAATGCCCCGCCGCCCTCTGGCAACTCCTGCGCCGGAGGCCCGCGCCATGACCGCGGGCGCCCCTATCCTCGCGGCCCGCGGCCTGGCCAAGCGGTTCGGCGGCGTACAGGCCCTCGATGAGGTCTCCTTTGAGCTCCTCGGCCGCCAGATCGCCGGGCTGATCGGGCCCAACGGCGCGGGCAAGACCACGCTGTTCAATCTCGTCACCGGGCTGGACCGCCCCGACGCCGGGGCGACGTTCTTCCACGGGCAGGACATCACCCACACTCCCGCGCACGCCATCAGCCGCCTGGGCCTGGCCCGCACGTTCCAGAACGTCCGCCTGCCCGGGCAACTGACCGTGCTGGACAACGTTCGCGTGGCCTTCCACGCGCGGGCGGGCTACGGGTTCCTCCAGGCCGCCCTCCACCTGGGGCGATACCGCCGCCGCGAACGCCAGATCTCCGCCGCCGCCACCGCCCTGCTCGAGATGTTCGACCTGCACGGGCTGGGCGACCAACTGGCGGCCTCGCTGCCCTACGGCATGCGGCGGAATCTGGAAATCGCCCGCGCCCTGGCAACGGGCCCCAGCCTGCTGTTGCTGGACGAACCGGCCGCCGGGCTCAACGGGCGCGAGACGGCCGATCTGGCCGCCCTCATCCGCCGCATCCGGGACGAGTTCGCCCTGACGGTTCTACTGATCGAGCACGACATGAAGATCGTGATGAACCTCTGCGAGCGCGTGCTCGTGCTGCACTACGGGAAACTGATCGCCTCGGGCCCCCCGGGGCAGATCAAGCGGGATCCGCAGGTGATCGAGGCCTACCTGGGCCCCTTCCGGGAGCCGGCGTAAATGCTGCTCGAGATCGACAACATCGCCGTCTCCTACGGCCCGGTGCAGGCCGTGTGCGGCGTTTCGCTCCACGTCGCCCACGGCGAGATCGTCACGTTGCTGGGCGCCAACGGCGCCGGCAAGAGCACCGTGCTGCGGGCCGTCTCGGGCCTGGCGCCCCTGGCTGGCGGGCACATCCGCCTGGACGGGCGCGACCTGGGGCGCCTGGACGCCGCCCGCATCGTCCGCGCCGGCGTCGCCCATTGCCCCGAGGGGCGGCGGGTCTTCGGCGAGATGACCGTGCTGGAAAATCTCGACCTTGGCGCCTACGCCCTGGCCGAACGCGGGGCCTACGAAGCCAACCTCCAGCGGGCGTTCGCCCACTTCCCTATCCTCGCCGAACGCCGCAAACAGAAGGCCGCCACCCTCTCGGGCGGGCAGCAGCAGATGCTCGCCGTCGCCCGCGCCCTGATGAGCTCCCCCCGCCTGCTCCTGCTGGACGAGATGAGCCTCGGGCTGGCCCCCATGCTCGTCGAGGGCATGTTCGAGATCCTCCGCCAGATCAACCGCGAAGAGGGCGTCACCGTGCTGCTCGTGGAGCAGAACGCCTGCGAAGCCCTCCGCCACAGCGACCGCGCCTACGTCCTCGAGAACGGGCGGATCATCCTGGAAGGCCCCTCGCCCCGGCTGGCCGTGGACCCGAAAGTCATCGAAGCCTACCTGGGGGCGTAAAATCGCCACGACCGGGTGCCGTGGTTTGCGGCGCAGCCGCAACCACGTCTTGGCACATCGATCGCCGACAGAACGTGGTTGCGGCTGCGCCGCAAACCACGGCACCCGGTCTCTTCTCTATTCACTCACAATCGCCTGGATAATCAGTACGATGGTCGCGATGCCCACCGCCATCGCCAGGACGGCCGCCAGCGCCGCCAGCACGCGAAGGGCCCGACCCGGGGCCGGACGGCGAAGCGAGGGCAACTCCCCCGCCGCCGCCAGCCGCGCGTACTCGGCCGGACGCTCGTGAGCCAACTGTTCCTCGGCGACCCGCCCGGTGAAGATCACCTCGTTCACGGGGAACTTGTCCGGGCGAAGGTGGGCGTTGAAGAAATGCACGGTGAAGATGAATCCGACGGCCAGCAGGGCCTCGCCCCCGTGCACGAGCTTGGCGACGTTGAAGGCCCAGCCGGGCACGAAACGGCTGAAGAACTCCGGGCACCAGAGCAGCAGGCCCGACCCGGCGACGATGAAACTGCCCAGCAGGGCCGCGAGATAGTCGAACTTCTCCCAGTACGTCCAGCGGTCGAACAGCGGCTTGTCGCCCCCCAGGAGGAACCAGCGGAACATGGCCAGGCAGTCGGCGAAGTCCTTGCGGCGAGGCAGGAGGCCCCGCGGGCCCAGCAGCGTCTTCCGCGCGCCGTGGCGGATCACCCGGCAGAGAACGCCCGTCAGGTGGACCAGCACCAGGGCGATCAGCGTGCCGGCGAAGACGCGGTGTACGACCCCCGCGGCCTCGAGCCCGCCCAGCAGGCCCACAAGCCCACGCGCCCACGGCTGGCAGGAATACAGCAGCGGCAGGCCGGTGAGGGCCAACCCCAGGAAGCAGACGATCAGCACCCCGTGCGCCAGCCGCTGGAGGAGGCCAAATCGCAGGATCGTCGCCCCGGGCGGTGGGACCGCCGCCGGCCCGCGCGTGATCCGTTCCACCCCCGCCCGCACCAGCCACAGCAGCGAGTGCAGCCCGAAGAATCCGATCGCCAGGCACATGATGATGATGAAGTCTCGCCAGACCGCGTGGAGAACCGGGAATTTCTCGGCGTTGCGCGGGTCGGCATGGGGCTGGAAGAGAGTGAAACTCGCCGCCGCACCGGGGTGGCACCGCCGGCAGGTGGCCAGGCGGTGGTCGGCCGCCAGCGGACCGGCCGGATCCTTCAGGCCGACGAGGGCGTGGGTGGATCGCCGTCCGTCCGGGCCCGGGAGGGCGTGGCAGTCGACACAAGCGGCCGCCCGGGTCGAGCCCAACCCGTTCGCCTGGCCATGATAGCTCAAGCGGTAAGTGCGATAGGCGCCCTCGCGTGCGATGTCGGCGGCTGGCTTGTCGTGGCAGCGGCGGCACGTCTCGACGTCGCCGGCGCCCTGGGCATGCACGCGGGGGTGTGGCAACGTGCGGGCCGCGGGATGACATTCCACGCAGGCAACCTTGGCGTGGGCCGCCCCGGCCGGAATATGCGGGGTGATGAACAGTTCCGGCCGCCTCGCGGGCCTGGAGGCCGGCAATGGGCCTTTCTCCGGCGCGACGTTCGCCGACCGCTCCTGCGGGCTCCACGTGGCGATGGTCTCCTCCCCGTGGCAGGTCTCGCACAGCAGGTTGGCCGTCTGGGCCTCGGACAACTCCTGCCCCAGCGCAGGCCGGGCCGGGCAGGCCGCTGCGACCGCCAGGCTCGTCCATAGCACAACCCGTACCGGCATTCTCATACGATTCCCTGCCTCCGCCAGGCCGACGCAGAATACCCGCCCGGGCCGGGTCGGTCAACCGCAACATGGCCGCCGGCCCGGTGGGCCGATATGATGGTTTGAGAGAGAATGCGACCATGACCGAATCTTCCGTCAGTCCACCCGGCGCGGCGCGGGGCGAGCCCGAGGCTCTGCCGGCCGCGCTGGAGTCGTTGCGAGCGGGGTGGTCGGCCCTGGCGATCGCGGGGAGGCTTGACCGGGCCGTTGAGGCCGCCGTAGAGGACGAACCCTCCCCTGTCGAGGCGGCCTCGAAGGCCATTCGCGCCGCGGCCAGCCTGCTGGCCGGCGAGGGCGGAGACAACCCGGCCGCCGGGGCCCTGCTCGACCGGGCGATCGCCTGCTTCACCGCCCGCCCGCTGCGGAACTGGGACGAAGTGCTCTGGGCCCTCGAGATCGCCGCCTTGGCCCCCGACAAAGCCTCCGAGTTGCTCTACACCCTCGTCGTGAGCATGCGGCTGGCCGTCAAGGGCATCGTGCCCTCGCTGATGGCGTTGGGCGTCTGGGGGGACGACACCCACGTTCTGCTGCCCAAGATCGCCTCGCATCTGGCAGCCCTCATGCCTCGGCGCGGGCCGATCGGCTGGATGCTGTTCCGCCAACTCGCCAAGTCGCTCCCGCACGTGGGCGCCCAGGGCGACGAACTACAGAACGTCCGCGGCGCGGGGGAGTATCTCCAATGGCTGCTCGAATGCCCCCTGACCCGCGACATCCGCGAGGATCTGCACTCGAAGGCCTCGCCCAAGAACCTCGTGCTCGTGCGGGCGTACCTGGAATACCTCGAACGCGGCAGCGCCGACGGGCTGGCGAAGCTGTGGATGGCGCAGAAGATCCCCGAGCACGACCGCCTGCTGGCCTCCGCCCCCGACCCCGCGGACACCAAACGCCGCCTCGTCGCCGCCACGCGCGAACTGGAGGTGCTGCTGACACGGCTGTACGCCTTCGACCCGCGAGACGTCAACAGCGTGCTGGCCGACGTGTCGTTGTGGCTGCAGGCGGTGTCGCTGCCGCCCGGCTCGCCGGCGCGGCGCGACGTGGAGACGGCGGTCTCGGCCTGCCAGGCGGGCCTGCCCCGCGACGCCGTCGAGGCCCTGACGACCGCCCGGGCCGACCTGGCCGGTGAGATCGATTCGCGACCCCCCCAACAGGCCCTGGGCGTGCTCTATCTCGACCTGGAACTGGAGAAACTCAGCTACCTGCTCTTCGGGCTTATCGCCAACGACGACTTCGCCGAGGTCCGAGACGACAACGCCGCCGACGCCGTCACCGTTCTGGGCATGATGATCCGCAACACGATCCTCAAGGGCCAGGGCACGCCCAAACTCCAGCGCCTGCACGAGGCCCTCGCCCATCTCTCGGGCGAGTCCCGCACGCGGATGGAACAACTGCTCGTGCTCAACCACCACGTCACCGACGAGATCTCGCAACTGAGCCTGGCCCTCTACCGCCAGTACGCCGGGCTGGTCCGCGGCATCCTGCTCTGCTGCGGGACCGGCAATATCGAGGTCGAGGTCAACCGCTTCGTCGACGGGCTCGTCCGCGACACCACCCTCCAGCACCTGGGCGAGCTGAGCCTCCGCATCCATCTGTTCGCGCTGGACGCCCTGGAGTCGATGGGCGGGCAGGCGGCCGAGGAGGTCCGCGTCCAGGTCGACGCGTTCGACCGCCGGATCGGCCTGGCGACGGCGGCCCACCCGCCCGAGCCCCCGGGCCCGCGAGTGTTTCCCTTTGCCCCCGGGCAGAGGCTCCACGAGGAGCGCCGCCCCGAGGTCCTGGGCGGCAAGGGCGCCGCCCTGGCCGAGATGGCCGCCCTGGGCCTGCCCGTGCCCCCGGGCTTCACCGTCTGCATCGACGCCTGCCGCCAATACGCCGACGCCCACGCGATCGAGCCGGCCCTGGAGAAGGACATCCACCGCCACCTGGCCTGGCTCGAGGAACACCCCGCTCGCCGCCTGGGCGACGCCCAACGCCCCCTCCTCCTGTCCGTCCGCAGCGGCGCGCCCATGTCCATGCCCGGCATGCTCGACACCGTGCTGAACGTCGGCATGAGCGACGCGGTCGCCCGCGCCCTCGCCGATCGCCTGGGCGAGAGCGTCGCCCTGGAACTGTACGTGCGGTTCCTCGCCGGCTACGCCAAGACGGTGCTCTCGCTGGCCCCGCCGGGCGGGGCGCACGGCCTCCGCGGCGACTGGGCCGCCGTCCAGGCCGTCAAAGACCACGTCCGAGCCGCCGGGGCCCCGGACTTCTGGCAACGACCGCGAGAGCAGGTCCTCTGGGCCATTGAGGGCGTGTTCCGGTCCTGGAACAACCCGCACGCGATCCTCTTCCGCCGCACCCGCCACCTGCCCCAGACGTATGCGACGGCCGCCACCGTCCAGCAGATGGTCCTGGGCAACCTCGACGAGCGTTCCTGCACGGGGGTGTTCTTCACCCGCCACCCGGACACAGGGGCGGACGGCCTGGTCGGGGAGTATCTTCCCCGCGCCCAGGGCGAAGACCTCGTCGCCGGTCGGGCCACTCCCCTGCCCCTGGCCCCCTCGAGCGACCGCCCGGGCGAGAGCCTCCAGGAGCGATGCCCCGATCTGCTGGCGCGGATGGGCGAGGTGGCGGCGGTCCTGGAAGCCCACTACGGACAGATGCAGGAAGTTGAATTCACCGTCGAGAGCGGGCAGTTGTACGTTCTCCAGACCCGTCGCGTGCTCCGCGGCGCCGCCGGGCGGGCCGCCGCCGGCCATCCCCCCGCGACGGGGGAGTTTCGCATCCTCGCGCGCGGGCTGGGCGCAGGCCCGGGCGGGCTGGTCGGGCGGATCGCGCTGACAACCGAGGGCGTCCGCCGCCTGGCCGCGGGCGGCGCCCGGACGATCCTCGTCCGCCAGACCACCGCCCCGGAAGACCTCAACGGCATGCTCGCCGCCGACGCCGTCCTCACCTGCCGCGGTGGGGCCACCAGCCACGCCGCCAACATCGCCCGCTACCTCGGCAAGCCGGTCCTCCACGAAGGCGACGAACTGTTCCTCGACGGCGTCTCGGGCGAGATCGGTGTGCCGGAGACCCCTCCGCCGCCATTGACGTGAGAGCCTCACCGGCGAGGGGGCGTCCGGTGCCATGCTTCTACGCGTGGCGGAGAAGCATGCCCGAACGCGTTCGTGAGAGAAACCCTCAGGTTTTCGCCTGTATTTCGCGGATTTCATATTGACTTTTCAGCCGATTGTGGCGTATAGTATATAGAGACAAGTCTGCCGCGCAAGCGGTCGGAGAGGAGGCGCGAATGACAGCTCGAGACACCCGTTGCGAGGCTGGGCCGCGCCTTCCGACATGAAGCCGCG
>JAPLNA010000304.1 GCA_026693065.1 Planctomycetota bacterium | reverse complement strand
GGGGGGTCGTACGGACAGCCGTATTTCACGTTCATCTCCGAGGAGTCCGGCATCCGCCAGATGTTCTACGGCACGCGGGCGATCAAGGAACGCCTGGGCTATGACAACGACATCTACGTCTACAGCGAGCACGAGGGCATGCCCCAGATGCCGCAGGTGCTGGCGGGGGTGGGGTATCGCGGGGCGATTTTGCGGACGCACATGCAGTACGGCGGGGACGGCCCGGCCGTCGATGCCGACTGGGTGCAGTGGACCGGCCCGGACGGCTCGGCGATCCCGGCGGTGCCGGCCTACAGCGGGATCGAGCAGTGCCTGGGCAACATGTGGCTGATGACGGGGTTTGGGGGTTGGTCGAACTGGTCGAAACTGGAGGCCTTCCAGGCCGAGATGCTCGGCCGCGGCGTGCGGCATCCGATCATCAGCCGCTGCGACGACTGGGGCACCCGCTCGGGCCCGAAACTGCTGGCGGACATGAAGGCGCACCTGAAGACCGCGCGCTGGGTGACGGCCCCGGAGTACTTCGGCGTGCTGGAACGCTCGGGTATCCAGCCGGCGGTGTTCCCGGCCGGGCCCAACGACTTCAACACGCAACAGCCCTGGGGCTATTGCGGCAACCGCACGTGGACGGGCCCCCGCGTGGCCTCCGCCCAGGCCCTGACGGCGGAGGCCCTGGCGGTGTCGGCGATCCTCAACGGGTTCGCCTGGACCCCCGCCCACCAGAAGCGGCTGGACGAGGCGTGGAAGAACCTGCTGATCGCCGAGCACCACGACACGATGATCGTCGCGATCTTCAACGAAGGGCGCGACTTTCTCGACCCGTCGCGGGAGTTGTCGGGGGCTCTGGCGAAGGAGGCGGCCCAGTTCCTCGCCGCCAAGACCCAGGCCCAGGGCGAGGCCGTGTTCGTGTTCAACCCCACGGGGCATCCGCGGACAGACGTGGTTGTCCTGAAAACCCCAGGGCCGGTGAGGGTTCTCGCCCCCGACGGCACGGCCGTCCCGACGGCGGCGGGGGTGTCGGGCGCGTGCTTCCTCGCCAGAGACATTCCCGCGCTGGGGTACAAGGTCTACCGCCTCGAGCCCGGCGCGCCGCCGGCGGCGTCCGCGCCGGCCCAGGCGGAGGCGAAGGCGTTTGAGACGGGCCGTTACCAGGTGGCCTTCGGCCCGGAGGGCGGGCTGGTGAAACTCCGCGACAAGATCACCGGGCGGGAGATCCTGCCGCCGGGCGCCCGGACGGGCGTGCTGGACGGGGTGATCGACGGCGAGGTGAAGCAGTCGCACGGGCAGGTGAAGCTGGCATGCCAAGGCGCGGGCCTCTGGCAGGCCGTCGAGACCGGCAAGGCCGGCGCGGTCGGATACGAGATGGTCTACACATTCACTACAGACAATGTGAGGATCGACCTCGATATCAAGCTGGCCATCCCGAAGGGCACGCTGATCGGGCGGCCGAAAGACTCCACGAGGCCCGGCTGGGGTGGGCAGTGGGACCACGGCTCGAAGCTGCGATACGTCTTCAACGCCGACCTGGCGGGCATGATGGGCAAAGGGCCTCGGGCGGTGCGGCATCAGCCGCTGATCGTCCAGACGGCTGTCGCCGGAGAGCAGACCCTCGACGCCAACCTGTGGGCGTCGGTGGAGACGGAGCGGAGCGGGCTGGCGATCGCCAACGCCGGGTCGATGGGCTACCGCGCCGTCGGGACGAGCCTCGAGGCCATCCTGGCCTACAGCGGCGAGTACGTCTGGAACGGGCCCAAACTCCTGGAAGGCCCTTATGCCTATCGCTTCGCGATCGTTCCGTACGCGGGCTATTCGCTTGATTCCTACAGCCTGCATAACGGCTACGGCGGGGTGGCGCATCGCGCCGAGGCCCACCGCCAGGCCGTGGAACACGACCGACCGCTGTATGTTCTGGAGTTCAAGGGCCAGGGCGGTACGTTGCCGTTGGCGGGCTCGGCCGTCGAGTTGCCCCCAAGCGAAGACGCCGTGACGGTCCAGGCCCTGTTCCCGCAGGATGGGCGGCTGTTCCTTCGCCTGGTCAACATGTGCGAGAAGCCCCTGTCGGTGTCCCTGCCCCGCCGGGTCGAGGCGGTCAACATGGCCCTGACGAAACGAACCCCCGCGCCCTCGCCGCTGCTGCTGCACCCGTGGCGGGCGCAGACCTATGAGATCTTCCCAGAGAGGTGACCGCATGACGATCATTCCGCTGCCGGTGAAGGTCAAAGAGACAGGTGGGCGGTGTGTCATCACGCCGAACACCGTCATCCGAGTCGTGAACGCCGACTCGGCCGTCGTCGGCGTGGGCGAGTACCTGGCGGAGTTCCTCGCCGTGCCGATGGGCGCCCGGCTGGCGGTGGCCGGCGGGGCCGGGACGGGGCGCGGGGAGATCCGCCTGGCCCTCGGCGGCGAGGCGGCCCTCGGCGAGGAGGGCGATCAACTGACGGCGACGCCCGAGGCGGTGACGATCCGGGCCCGCTCGGCCGCGGGAGTGTTCTACGGCGTGCAGTCGCTGCTGCAATTGCTGCCGGTGGAGGTGTTCGCCGGCAAGCCGGCGCGCGGGGCAGTGTGGGCCCTGCCCTGCGTCGAGATCGAAGACCGCCCGCGATTCGGGTGGCGCGGGATGATGCTGGACGTCTCGTCGCATTTCCTGCCGGTGGCGTTCCTCAAGCGGTGGATCGACCTGCTGGCGATGTACAAGATGAACGTGTTTCACTGGCACCTGATGGACTTCGGCGGGTGGCGGCTGGAGATCAAGGCCTACCCGCGGCTGACCGACGTGGGGGCGTGGCGGGCGGGGGATGGGAAAGGGTCCCTGGACCTGGACGCGATCTTTTTCCGCGGGCGGGACGACCCCGAGGGGGTGTACGGCGGGTTCTACACCCAGGCGGAGGTGCGGGACGTGGTGGCGTACGCGGCCAGGCGGTTCGTCCGCGTCGTGCCCGAGATCGAGATGCCGGGCCATTCGTTCGAGACCCTCGCGGTGTATCCCGAGCTCCGCTGCCTGGTGGAGGGCAACGACCGCCAGGACGCGTTCTGTGCAGGCAGCGAGAAGACGTTCGAGTTCCTCGAGGCTGTGCTGAGCGAGACGATGGACCTGTTCCCCGACGAGTTCATTCACATCGGCGGGGACGAGGTGCCCAAGGGCTACTGGGCGCGGTGCCCGCTGTGCCAGGCCCGCATGAAGGCCCAGGGGCTCGAGAGCCCCGACGAACTGCAAAGCTACTTCACCAACCGCATCGAGCGGTTCGTCAGCGGCAAGGGGCGGCGGGTGATCGGGTGGGATGAGATCCTGGAGGGCCCCCTGTCGCCCCAAGCGGCCGTCATGTCGTACCGGATCGGCGTCGATGGCGGCCAGGCCGCCGCCACCGGGCACGACGTGGTGATGACCCCCGGCACGCACTGCTACTTCGACTACTACCAGTCCACGGATTTCGCCCACGAGCCCCAGCGGATGGGCCTGCTCGTGCCCGTCGAGACGGTCTACGCCTACGAGCCGATCCCCCCCGGCCTGGCCGCGGACAAACACCGCCACGTCCTGGGCGCCCAGGGCAACGTGTGGACGGCGATGATGGACTCGCAGGCCGTCGTCGAGTACATGAGCCTGCCCCGCATGTCCGCCCTGGCCGAGGTCGTCTGGTCGCCCGCCCAGGGTCGCCAATGGAAGAACTTCGAGGGCCGGCTGAGCGAACACTTCCGCCGACTGGACCAGATGGGCGTGACGTACCGCAACGGCGTCCCCCGGCCGGTGCCTGAACTGGCCGCCATTTTTTCCACGGGCCCTGCCACGGTGGCCTTCGAGCCGCCGCCGCCCGCGGAAGAAGACCTCGTGCTCCGCTACACCTGCGACGGCGCCGACCCCGGGCCCGCCAGCCCCCTCTACCAGGGCCCGCTGCACCTGACAAGCGAGGCCATCGTCAAGGCCGTCCACTTCCGCCCGGACGGCCAGCGGAGCAACGTCACAGCCGTCACCTTCGCGAGAGTCCCCCACGTCGATCCAGCCTCCCTCGAGCCGGGTCTGGACGCCCGGTACGCCGAAGGGGTCTGGCACTTCATGCCCCCCCTGGCCGAGTTCGCCCACGCCCCGGTCCAAAAGGTCATCAACGTCGACCTCACGATCCGCCGCCAGCAGAAATTCTCCGCCCTCTGGTTCACCGGCTTCCTCCGCATCGAGGCCGCCGGCGTCTACACCTTCACCACCGGCAGCGGCGACGGCAGTCTCCTCCAGCTCGGCCCGGCGACCATCGTCAACAACGACGGCCTCCACGGCTACCACGAGTGCAGCGCCCCCGTCCTTCTGGCCCCCGGCCTCTACCCCCTCGCCATCGGCTGTTTCCAAGCCCGCTGGGGCGACGACCTTCAGGTCTTCCTCCAACCCCCCGCCGGCGAAAAGCAACCCCTCCCCGCCCGCCTGCTCTTCCGGCCCAGGAGGAAATAGGTATGCTGTCCCCAATGGCCCGAGGTTAAGCCTGAGGGGGCAATAAAGAAAGGCCTGCCTTGTCGATGAGGATGGGTGTGAACGATCCATTACTCGTAGGCAAGGAGGCCTGACATGAACGGTATCGTCACCCGTCCGAAATCGCAT
>JAPLNA010000303.1 GCA_026693065.1 Planctomycetota bacterium | reverse complement strand
GGCCGGTCTCCTGCGAGATCTCCGAGGCCGAGACGAACTTCTCGTCCAGCGTCAGCGTGGCCTTGATGGCGGCGTTGAACACGCGGTTGACGGGCAGGATGTACGCGCTGCCGTCCTTGGCGGCGGCGTCCTTGAAACAGCCGATGACCATGGCGCCTCCCTCGGCCTTCTTGACCGGGCCCTCCTCGCCCAATCCGTGCGTGCCGATCGGCAGCGGATCGGTGCAGAACACGTCCGTGCTGGTCAGCTTGACCAGCGTCGGGCCCAGCTTGCCGATACGATGGTTGATCTTGCTGCCGTAGGTCCACTTGACGTCGCGTTTGCCCTCTTTGGAGATGAAGGCCGGGGCGTCCGCCCAGGCCAGGCCCGGGACGAACCAGTACGTGAAGTAATTGATCCCCCGCGATCCGTAGGCCAGGCTCGTCCACACCTGCCACCGCAGGTCGGCCTCGCTGCACTCGCGGTAGCCCATGTGTCTCAGGGACACGATGATCTGATTGAAGGGCGTGCCGGTCTTGAGGCACTGCCGCCGCATGATCTCCAGGTTCTCCCAGTAGGTTCGCTCGTCCCCGTTCTCGAACATCTGGCGGTAGTGGTCCCAACTGAGCAGGGCGGGTTTGACCGTTTCCATGTAGTTCGCTACCAGGTTCTCATACTCGGTCGCGTTCTTGAAGGCGTAGAGGGGCAGGAGGTTGTAGTACGGCACGTGCTTGGGGTCTTTCTTCAGCAAATACTGGGTGACCATCCCCAGCCGCGGATGCGCCGGGGTGAGCATTTCGTCGCCCAGGACGAAGCCCAGCAGGGCCGGGTGGGAAGAATAGTTGGCGATCATGCCGTCGAGGTCCTTCTCGATCCCGGGGATGTCCTCGGGGGAGAACTTGTCCCAGGTGGTGCCCTTGCAGACGTTGCCGTCCCAGATGAACGCCTTTATACCCGCCTGCTGGCAGAGATTCAGGAACCTCTTGTTGATGACGACCTGGGCGGCGTCTGGCTTTTCCCAGAGGTTGGGGCCCTGGGCGACGTTGAATCCGCAATCGGCGATCTCCTTCATGCGGGCGAACGTGGTGGCCTCCTTGGGAGGCCCGCACCAATACGAGATAATGAACGGGACGTCGGGGGCCTTGACGGGCTCTTCCTTGGCCTTGGCGGGCTTGGTGGCGGGCTTGGTCGTCGGGCCGCCGGAGGCCGGCAAGGCCAAGCACATCACGCCCATCAGGGCAACGAGACAGGCTGTCGTCTTGGACGTACTCTTCATGTCGATTCCTTTCGCCGCTTGGGGCGGCGGATCACTTCTTCGGGTTCAGCAGATACAACCTTCCCTCGCCGGCCTCCAGGGGCACGACCAGGGGCTTGTCGGCCAGGCTCACGGGCCGGAGCGCCTGGCCGGTCTCCTGCGAGATCTCCGAGGCCGATTCGAACTTCTCGTCCAGCGTCAGCGTGGCCTTGATGGCGGCGGTGAACGACCGGTTGACGGGCAGGATGTACTCGGCGCCGTTCTTGGCGGCGGCGTCCCTGAAGCAGCCGATCACCATGGCCCCGCCGTCGGCCTTCTTGACCAGCCCCTCCTCGCTCAGCCCGTGCGTGCAGGGGGGAAGCGGGTCGGTGCAGCAGACACTCGTGCTGGTCAGCTTGACGAGAGTGGGGCCGAGCCTGGCGATCCGGCGGTTGATCTTGCTGACGTACCCCCACTTGGCGTCGCGGCTGCCGTCCTTGGTGATCAGGGCCGGGACGCTGGCCGAGGCCAGATCCTTCGCGAACCAGTACGTGAAGTACTGAATGCCGCGGGAGCCGTAGGCCAGGCTGGTCCAGACCTGCCAGCGGAGGTCGGCCTCGCTGCACTCGCGGAAGCCCGCCTGCTTCAGGGACACGATCATCTGGTTGTAGGGGATCCTGTTCTTGAGGCCGTTGCGGCGGATGGTCTCGAGGTTGTCCCAGTAGCTGCTTTCATCGCCGTTCTCGAGCATCTGGCGGTAGTGGTCCCAACTGAGCAGGGCCGGCTGGACCGTCTTGATGTACTGAGCGAGGCTGTCCTCGTAATTGGGCGGGCGCCAGTTCGAGCCGGCCGGGCCGGTGTAACTGGGCAGGAGGTTAATGTACGGCAGGTGCTTGGGATCCTTCTTGAGCAGGTACTTGTTGATCACGGCGAGCCGGTCGAACTGCGGGCGGTCGGGCTCGTCGCAGACGATGTACCCCAGCAGGGCCGGGTGGGAAGAGTACCGGGCGATGATGCCGTCCAGGGCCTTCTCGATGGCGGCCGTGTCCTTGGCGGTCGGGGCGGGCCAGCCCTTGGGCTGGGTCATGTCGCCGTCCCAGACGAGGGCCTTGAGCCCCGCCTGCTGGCAGGCGTCCAGGTAACGCAGGTTGTGCTCGACGCCGGCGGCGCTGGCGGGCGACCAGAGGACGTCGATGGCCGGAAATGCCACGTTGAACCCGCACGCGACGAGCTCCTTGTAGCGGGCCAGGGAAGTCTCGATCTTCGGCGGACCGCACCGGTAGGAAATGAGGAACGGCGAGGTATAAACGGGCGGCTTGGCGTTCGGGTCGGGGACGTCGGCGGGCGGAGCGGCGACCTTGGGGGCCTCTTCCGTGCTCTCGCCGGACTCGTCGGGGTTCTTGGCGGGCCTGGAGCCGGCGGCCTTGTCGCGCGGGCCCGGCACGCCGAACAACTCGATCTGCCCCAGGGCGAACCCCGGCGGATGGTTGAAGTCCGCCACCTCGGTCGAGTTGGGATTGAAACAGGATAAAACCACGATCCGGAACCACGTGAACGTCTTGGCCGGACGTTTGAAGTCCGGGCGGCCGATCCGCTTGCCGTCGAGCTTCTCGATAAGTTTCTTGGCGTCGGCGGCGGAGACGGCCTTGGGCAGGTCGGTGGAATTGAAGGAGGTGAACAGGAACGTTTCGGTGCGGGAGCCTTCCTTAAAGGGCGTGCCGCTGCGGTCCTTGGCAGGGCAGACGTAGATGTTCGTCCAGTCGTTGCCGGTGTTGGAGCCCTGGATGGCCCACTCCCTCGGATCCCGCTCGGGCATGTCCGGGCTGGGGGTGACGGTGAAGTGGGTCAGGGTGTAGGCGTCCTTGAATTGGATGGCGAGGAAATACGGGGCCGCCTGGCTGGGGCCTCCGAACCCGCCGTCCTTGAACCCGACGTACCACTTCAGGGTCGAGGGCTTGTTCATCACAACGGCCACCGCGGGCGTGTTCTGCCAGCTCTGGTAGGGGTGTCGCTGGTGGGGGGTGCCGGCCGGGGCGCAGGTCATCGAGACCCAGGTGGCGTTGGGGGGCATGAGGGCTTCTTCCGACAGGTCCTGGGCGCTGTTGGAGCCGGAGGGCTCGAGCTGGTCCTTCGGGTCCGTCAGGTCGCCGCCCAACAGGCCCCCGTCGCCCGTGCCCAGGCTCACGACCGCCCGGGCCGGTGACGAAAAGCTCAACAGGCCCGCCAGGGCCAGAAGGCACACCGTCACGCCGGATGCTGCTCTCATCATCGCACCTCTTGAATCACGTGGGCTGTCAGGCCCGCCCGTTGGGGCACTCTCCCGCGCCGGGCGGGTTACTTCTTCCGTTCCAGCAGGAACAGCTTGCCCTCGCCGGCCTCCAGGGGCACGTTCAGGGCCTTGCCCGATACGCTCACCGGCGACAGGGCCTTGCCGGTTTCCTGTGAAATCTCCGCCGCCCAAACGTACTTCTCGTCCAGCGTAAGGCTGGCCGTGATCGCGTTAACCTGCGACCGGTTGACCGGCATGATGTACTCGACGCCCCTGGCGTCGGCGAAACAGCCGATCACCATCGCCCCGCCATCGGCCTTCTTGACCGGGGCCTCGCCCAGCAGGGGGGTCGTGCCGATCGGGAGCGGGTCGGTGTTGTATACGCCCGTGGAGACGAGCTTCACGAGGGTCGGGCCCAGTTTGGCGATACGGTGGTTGATCTTCTGGACGTACCCGTATTTCCGGTCGCGGTTGCCGTACTTGTCCAGCAGGCCCGGCGCGTTGCCGGTGGCCATCACGGGCACGTGGACGTAGGTGAAGTACTGGATCCCGCGAGATCCGTACGCCAGGCTCGTCCACACCTGCCAACGCAGGTCGCCCTCGCTGCACTCGCGATAGCCCATGTGCGCCAGCGACACGATGATCTGGTTGAAGGGCACCTTCGCCTTCACGCAGTTCCGCCGGACGATCTCCAGGTTGTCCCAGTAGTACTGCTCGTCCCCCCGGCCGAACATCTGCCAGTAGGCGTCCCAACTGAACAGGACGGGCTTGACGACCTTCAGGTAATCGGCCACCTTCCGCTCGTAGCTCTTGGGGTTGCCCGAGGCGTAGTTGGGCAGGAGGTTGTAGTACGGTACGTGGGTGGGGTCTTTCTTGAGCAGGTACTGGGTGACAAAGCCCAGCCGCGGGTGGGCGTCGACGCCCATCTCATCGCCCAGCACGAAGCCCATCAGGCCCGGGTGGGAGGAATAGTTGGCGATCATGCCGTCGAGGTCCTTCTCGATGCCGGGCTTGTCCTCGGGGGTGAACTTTTCCCAGTGGCCCGAGGTGCAGATGTTGCCGTCATAGATGAACGCCTTGATGCCGGCCTGCTGGCAGAGGTCGAGGAACTTCTTGTTGAAGGCCACCTGGTCGGCGTCGGGCTTCTCCCAGAGGTTGGGAGACTGGGCGACGGTGAAGCCGCACTCGGCGACTTCCTTGATCCGCCGCAGGTCGGTCTGGTCCTTGCTGGGCCCGCACCAGTAGGAAATGATGAACGGGGCGTCCATCGCGGGCCCCGTGACGGGCTCGACCTTCACGACCTTGGGCGCGACGGTTTCCTTCGGGCCTTGCACGCCGAACAGCTCGAGCTGGCCCAACGCGAAGGCATTGGGCGAGTCGCGGTAGATCCAGTTGACCGCACTGGGATTGAAACAGGAATAGACGGCGATCCGGAACCAGGTGTACGTCTTGGCCGGGCGAACGAAGTCCGCCTTCGCGATCGCCTTGGCGCCCAGCTTGGCGCTGAGTCTTTTTGCGTCGTCGGGCGCGACCCTCTTGCCCAGGTCGGCCGAGTCGAACGAGGTGAACAGGTTCGTCTCGAACCGGCCGCCTTCGGTGAACGGCGAGCCGGCCCGGTCCTTGGCGCTGCAGACGTAGATATCCGTCCAGTCGTCGTCCTCGCCGGTGTTCGAGCCCTGAATGGCCCATTCCTTCGGGTCGCGGTCGGGCATGTCGGGGCCGCCCGTTGTCACGGTGAAGTGCGTCAGAACAAACGCGTCCTTGAACTGGATGGCGAGGTAGTACGGGTCCTCCCGCGAGGGACCCCCGTAGCCGCCCTCCTTAAAGCTCACGTACCACTTTCTCTGCTCGGGCTGGTTCATCAGGATCGACGCCGCCGGGGCGCCCACCCAGCTCTGATACGGGTGGTGCTGATACGGAACCCCGTAGGGGCTCGTGACCGGGGCGCACTTCAGCTTCACCCAGCCGGCGTTCTTGGGCAGCATCTGCTCTTCGCCTTTGCCCGCCCCCGGGTCCACGTCTGACGGGGCGACCTTGTCGTCCGGGCTCGTCAGGTCGCCGCCGATCAGGCTGGCGTTGCCCGTGCCCAGACTCACGTGCCCCATCGCCGGGGCCCAAAGGGCCAACAGGACCAGCAGAGCACAGAAAGGGCCCGCCGCGCGAAGAACTACTCTCATTACGCCACCTCAAAGGAGTCCACGGCCGTCTTGTTACGTCTCGCCGCCGGCCAATGTCAGCGATACCCTCGATTCTACCGCCTTGGGACGCGGCGATACACGGATTTTCGCGGGGCGGGGGGGCGGGGGAGGGGGCCGTCAATAGAAGTGCCGGGTCGGGGGCACACCGGCCCGGCACCGCATTGGCGGTGGTGGCGAGCACCGTCATGCTAGAGAGCACATTCCAGTATAGCGCCTCGCCGCGACGAGCCCTGAACGAACCGGGCTCACCCGCCGGTCGAGATGGCCGCTCGGGTGAGCCCGCGGCGGATGCCTTGGTCCGCCAAGAGGGCCTTCTTGGTCCTCGGTGCATTATACGCACGGGCTACGCATCGGTATCGGACGATACGTCGCGCCGGGGAAAACGCCCTGCAGTGCAGATTTTCTTGCCGCCCTAAGGTCCTGTTGGTCAAGAACCTGCGAGGATGATGCCGGGCGGGCCGAGAAAAATCTCTTCCGGTTCCCGGTGGACATGGCCCCGGAGGTAGTCGTGCCTAACGGCTTATTGAACCGTCGATTAGGACGTTTTCACTCTTCCGGGGCGATTCCCTTAACTATAGAGAGCCCGGCCGCGGGAGTCCGGGCCGGGCCTGGGAACTCATAGGCCTGCCTGCCCTTCGGGCGGCGGGAGAAAGGGAAGATCATGGGCGGGACGCGAACCAGAACAGTGGAGGAACAGGGGACGCCGCAGGGGCAGATTGAGGAGGCGGAGGGGTTCGAGGCGGTGCGGGCGAAGATCCGGGCCGCCGGGCTCAGCCGGGCACAGATGCTCTGTCTGGCGATGCAATGGTACTACGACCTCAATCAGCAGGAAGTCGCCGAGCACATGCAGATCAGCCAGCAGGCGGTCTCGACCCTCGTCAACCGCGGGCTGGAGCGGCTGGCGGCCGTCGGATTCCGCCGTCGGCGTCGCCGGCGGTACCTGCTGCCGCAGATGATCCAGGCCCCGCCCAGTTGGCTGGACCAACTATCGCCTGAGGAGGTCAAGGCCGGCTGGTGAGGGCTCGCGGGCGGGGAAAAAGGGTTCCGCTGACGCCGCGGGCGTGAGACAATAGGCCTCCGCAGGCCAAGTCGTCATGGGAGCGTTCGTCCGACGGCGGGCCGGGTTGGCATAGGAGACGCCGCCGATGACCGCGATGATCATTCTGGGTCTGTCCGTCGTTCTTCAGATCGCTGCCGTCGTACTGGCGCTGCGGCTGATCCCGCTGACGGGTCGGCGTTGGGCGTGGGTGCTTATCTCAGCCGGGATGCTGCTGATTGTCATCCGCCGCGCCCTTCACATTGTGCAGGTGGTGAGGGGGGTGGATCAGCCCTCGCCATCCGAAGCGGTCGAGGCGACCGTGAATCTGGTTCTGTCGCTGCTGTTTCTGGTAGGTGTGCATCGCATTGGGGCGGTGTTCGTGGCGAGTTTCAAGGCCCGGGAACAACTGCGGGCCAGCGATGAGCGTTTCCGCCTGGCCTTCGAGAACGCCCGGGACGCGATCTTCTGGGCCGATGCGGACACGGGACGGTTGGTCAACTGCAACCGCGCCGCCGAGGCGCTGGTGGGACGCCCGCGTGCGGAGATCATCGGCCAGCCCCAGACGTTTCTGCACCCTAGCGAGGAGGTACACCATCCGGCGAAAGTCTTTCGGGCGTACCTCCAGTCAGGGGCCAAGGGGCTTGTCGAATTGGACGTGATACGAAAAGACGGCAGTCGCGTGCCCGTCGAGATCTCCGGTGCCATCACCGAGGTGGCCGGGCAGAGGATCGCCCAGGGAATCTTCCTGGACATCACCGAGCGCAAGGCGGCCCAGGAAAGCCTGCGGGCCAGCGAAGAGCGTTTCCGCATGGCGTTTGAGAACGCCCGGGACGCCATCTTCTGGGCCGATGCGGACACGGGCGTGCTGATCAACTGCAACCGCGCCGCCGAGGCCCTGCTGGGGCGATCTCGCGAGGAGATCATCGGCCAGCACCATACCTTCATTCACCCCCCCGACCGGCTTGATTCCTACCGTGAACTGTTCCGCCAGCACGTTGCCATGCCGATGGGCGCCCGGGTGGAAATGGAGGTCATGCGCAAGGATGGGGCCCGGGTGACCGTGGAGGTTGCCTTCCAGGTCTCCGAAATTGGCGGCCGTCGGCTCATCCAGGGGATCTTCCGGGACATCACCGAGACCCAGCGGCACCACGCTGAATTGGAGGCGCAGTACGAGGCGATTCGGGAGCGTGAGGCGATGCTGGAAGCGTTCTTCGCCGCTTCGCCCGGCATCCTGAATATCGTGGATGAGGAGTTCCGCTACGTCAAGACGGACCGGTTGACTCCAACCTACTTCGGGCTCGACCGCGAGTCCATCGTGGGCATGTCGGTGGCCGATCTTGCGCCGGCGTTCGTCGAGGAGTTCGGGCCGATGATGCGACGGGTGATTGAGACAGGGCAGCCGGAGGTGGGCGTAGAGACGCACAGCCCGGTCCCCGGGCGGCCCGGAGAAATCACCTATTGGCGTGCCTCCTACTTCCCTGTACCGCTTCCCGGGGGAGGACGCGGATACGGTGTCATGGGAACGGAAGTCACGGAAACCCGGCGGGCCGTGCAGGCCCTGGCCGCCAGCGAACAGGAGTATCGCAGGTTGCACGATACGATGACCGACGCCTTCGCGATGGTCAGCATGGACGGCCGGATTCGAAAGTTCAACAGGGCCTTCCTGGACATGCTTGGCTATGAAGCCCAGGAGATCTGCCAACTGACCTACATGGACCTTACCCCCCCCAAGTGGCATGAACTTGATGCCGAGATCGTCCGGACGCAAATCTTCCCGCGGGGCTCCTCCGCGGTCTACACCAAGGAATACCGCCGCAAGGACGGTCGCATCTTCCCGGTGGAGTTACGGGTGTTCCTTCAGAAGGACCAAGCCGGCGAGCCCGAGGGCATGTGGGCGATCGTCCGGGACATCACGGAGCGCCAGGCGGCGGAGGCGGCCCTCCGCAAGGCCCGGGAAGACCTGGAGGTGCGGGTGGCGGAACGCACGGCCGAACTGTCCCAGGCCGTCGTGGCCCTGCGGGAAAGCGAGGAGCGATTCCGCTCGTTCATGGACAACAGCCCCGGCATCGCGTGGATCAAGGACGAAGAGGGCCGGCACGTCTATCTGAGCGGGTCGTACGAGCGGCGTTTCGGCGTGGCGTTCGACGACGTCCGGGGTAAGACCGACTTCGAGGTCTGGCCTGGCGACGTGGCCCGGGCGTTTCGCGAGAACGACCTGGCGGTTCTTCGCGATGGGAATCCCCGGCAGGTCGTCGAGGAAGCCCGCAACGCCGATGGCACGACCAGCTATTGGCTGAACAGCAAGTTTGTCATCCGCGATTCGGCCGGTCGCCGCTACGTGGGCGGGTCCGGCGTGGACGTCACGGAACGGCTGCAGGCCCAGGCGCACCTGGCCGAGAGCCGGGACCGCCTGCGGTCGGTGCTGGCCAGCATGGACGACCTGCTGTTCGTGTACGACAAGGAGGGGCGGTTCATCGACTACTACTGCCAAGCCGACGAACTGGACCGCCTGTTTGTGCCCCCCGAGCAGTTCCTGGGCAAGCACTACCGGGATGTGCTGCCGGCGGCAGTGGCCGGCCTGCTCGACGGGGCGATCGAGGCCCTGCGGCAGACGGGCAAGGTCCAGCAGATCGAGTATGTCCTCGAGGTGGCGGGCCGGCAGGTATGGTCCAACGCGAAGGTCTCCCTCTGGAAAGACGCCGCCGGCGAGGTCGGCGGGATGACAGCGGTGATCCGGGATGTCACCGAACGCGTACGGGCCGAACAGGAACTTCGCGACAGCGAGACCCGGTATCGCGCGCTCTTCGAGCAGTCGCCGGTGGCGATGTGGGAAATGGACTTCTCCCGACTGCGGCCGTACATCGCCGGGCTGAGGGCCCAGGGCGTTCAAGACCTTCGCCAATACTTCAAGGAAAACCCCGAAGCGGAAAATGCTCTGATTGCCTCGACGCGAGCGGTGGCCGTTAACCAGGCGTCGGTGCGGATGCACGAGGCGGCCAGCAAGGAGGAATTGCTTACTCCCTCGGCCTCCTATGCTCCGGAGTACCGCAGGCACATAGTGGAGGCCCGCCTCGCCCTGGCGGAAGGGCGTAGGGCCCTTCAGGCCCAGATCAAGGGCGAGACGCTCAAGGGCAGGGCCATGGAAGGCCTTGCGGAGTACTGCGTCCTTCCCGGGCACGAGGAGGCCCTGGACCGGGTTCTGGCGGTCGTCATCGACGTCACCGCGATCAAGGAGGCCCAGGAGAAACTCGAGGAAATGGCGAGACTCCCCATGGAGAACACGGAAGTCGTGCTCCGCCTGGGGAACGACGGCATGGTTCTCTTCGCCAACCCGCCCGCCGAGGCGTTGCTGGCGGGGTGGAACAGCGGCCTGGGCCGAGAGGCCCCCCAGGAGTGGCAAGCGTGGTCCCAGGAGGCCTTGGCTTCCGGCCAGCCGATCGTCCACGAGTTGCAGTGGGCCGGCGGTGTCCGCATATTCCGAGTCGTACCTGTCGTAGGCCGCGGGTACGTGAACCTCTATAGCTCCGATATTACCGCCCGGAAACGAGCGGAAGAACAACTCCGCGACAGCGAGGCCCGGTTCCGCGGGCTCTTCGAGCAGTCGCCGGTGGCGATGTGTGAACTGGACCTGTCAGGGGCCCGCCAGCAGATCGAGCAGGTTCGCCGCTGCGGCGTCAAGGACCTGGGGGCGTATTTCCGTCGGCACGGCGACCGTGCCGCCGCCCTGCTGGCCGCTACGCGACCGTTGGCCGCCAACGAAGCCTTCCTGCAGTTGCACCGGGTGGGGTCTATGGAGCAACTGCGGCACCACCGCCGGACGCTGCCGGGCACCGAGTGGCGCGGGCCGGCCATCGAGGCCCGCGTGACCATGGCCGGGGGGGCCACCGCCGTCACCGTGTCGTCGCCCGTCCTGGCCGCCGACGGGCAGGCCCTGCATACGATCCTGCACTACCAGGTGCTTCCCGGCTCGGAGGAAACCTGGGATCGGGTCGTCCTGGCGATCATCGATGTCACGGCGATCCACGAGGCCCAGGATCACTTGCGGGACAGCGAGGAGCGATATCGCGGTCTCTTCGAACAGTCGCCGGTGGCGATGTGGGAGATGGACTTCTCTCCCTTGCGCCCGTATGTCGCGGGACTGAGGGCACGGGGTGTCGGAGACCTTCGCAAGCATTTCCGGGACAACCCCGGCGAGGTGAACGACCTGCTGGCCGCCGGACGGGTGCTGGCCATCAATCAGGCGACGGTTCGGATGGAAGGGGTCGCCACCAAAGAGGAAGTGCTCGAACACACCGGCCCTGACGCCCCCGAAACCCGCTCGCACATGGTGGAATCCCGGATCGCCCTGGCCGAAGGCCAAACGGCCGTTCAGATTCACCAACGGGGCTACACGGCCAGCGGCAGGGTCATGGAAGGCATTTTGTACTATCTCGTCCTGCCTGGGCATGAGGAGGCCCTGGATCGGGTCATGGTGGCGATCACCGACGTGACGGCGATCAAGGAGGCCCAGGAGAAGATCGAGGAGATGGCGCGGTTCCCCATGGAGAACCCCGACCCCGTGCTGCGTCTGGCAGAGGACCGAACGGTGCTTTTTGCCAACCCGGTCGGCGAACGACTGCTGGCGGCATGGAACATCGGCATCGGCGGGCAAGGGCCGGAAGAATGGGGAAAGTGGATCGCCCAGGCCCTGGCCTCCGGCCGGCCGGCCACCTTTGAGTCGGCGCATGGCGACACGGTCCGATCGTTCCGCGTCATGCCTGTCGCCAGCCGGGGATACGTGAACATTTACGGTTCCGATATCACCGCCCGGAAACGGATGGAGGAGCAGCTTCGCGCCAGCGAGGCCATGTACCGCGCCCTCGTGGAGACGACCGACACGGGCTATCTGATTCTGGACTCGCAGGGCCGCGTCGTCGACGCCAACGCGGAATACGTGCGGCTGACGGGGTATTCCCGGCTCGAGGAGATCATGGGGCGGACGGTTGTCGAGTGGACGGCCCCGTACGACCGGGAGCGCAACGCCGCCGAGGTCGCCCGGTGTATCCGGCAGGGCTTCGTCCGCGACTTGCGGATGGATTACGTGGACGGGCAGGGGAAGGTCACTCCGATTGAAATCCATGCCACGGTCATTCCCGCCGGGCAGGATTTCCAGGTCGTTTCCCTTTGCCGTGACATCTCGAGTCGGGTGGCGAGGCAGGAGGCCCTTCGGGCCAGCGAGGCCCGGTTCCGCGGGCTTTTCGAGCAGTCGCCGGTGGCGCTGTGGGAGATGGATTTCTCCGGGACCCGCCGGCAGATCGATGCCCTGCGGGCCGCGGGGGTGAAGGATCTCCGCCGGCACTTCCGGGAGCATCCCGAGGCCGTCGAGCCCGTGCTTGCCGGGGGGAAGATTCTCGCCGTCAACGAGGCCACCCTGCACCTGCACGGGGTTTCGAGCCTGGAGGAAATGCTCTCCCGGAAGCTGGGCCCGCTGGCCGAAGACACCCATGCGGCCTTGCTGGAGGCCCGTATCCTCCTGGCCGAGGGGCACGCCCGATGCCGCGTCGACTCGAAAGCCACGACCGCCGACGGGCGCATGCTGGACGTGATTCTGAATTACATGATCCTTCCGGGCAACGAGCAGACGTGGGAGCGGGCGATGGTGGCGGTGGTGGACATCACGGCCGTCCGGGAGGCCCAGACGGCCCTCCAGGAGGCCCACCGGAAGCTCATGACGGCCGTCGAGAATGAACGCCGCCGGCTGGCGAGAGAACTGCACGACTCGGTCGCCCAGGACCTGGTGGCCCTGGAACTGTCCCTGCGGAACACGGCCAGCGGGCTGACGCAGCAGCCGGCGCAGGCGGAGGCGGCCGAGGCCTTTCAGACCGCCGTCGGCCGCTGCCACCGCGCGGTCCAGGAGATCCGGGAGATCTGTCACGGGCTCTACCCATCGACCCTGGAACTCTTCGGTCTGGTCCCGTCGCTGGAACAACTGGCGGGGCACTGCACGGACGCGGGGCTGGCGGCGCGGTTCCGCGTGGCCCGGGAGGTGGGGAACCGGCGATTCGGCGCCGACGTCGAGATTGCCGTCTTTCGCACCGCCCAGGAGGCCGTCAACAACGCCCTCCGCCACAGCAAGGCCCGGAAACTCGCCCTGGCCCTGGACGTGAGTGAAGACAAGCTGGTTCTCTCCGTCGCCGACAACGGCAGAGGGTTCAACCCCGACGGGCAGCCTCCCGCCAGCCTGGGCCTGGCCAGCATGCGGGAGCGGGCCAAGGCCGTCGGCGGCGAGCTTCAGATCGCTTCCCACACCAAGGGCACGACGGTCACCCTGCGCGTACCCGTGGGCCCGGCGTAGCACCCGCCCCCGAGGCTACCTGGTTCAGCCGGCCATGGCCGGGGCGTTCAGCCCGAACTCCGCCTTCTCGGCCGAGGGGGTCGGGGCCGTGTCTGCCACGGGGGCGATCCGCACCCAGGCGCTGTCGTACAGGTGAACTTCCCCGCAGACCGGGCAGGCCATCGTCCACTGCCGGCTCTTGGGGTTGCCCAGTTCCTGTTCGTACCCGCGCACCTGCAACGTCCCGCCACAATGTTCGCACTGAATACTCATGATCTGACCTTCTCTGAACGTGGACCTTGTTGCTCGATCCGCGAAGACGTGCTCCAAACGAATCCTATACCTCGGGGCACTCTTGCGGCCAACGAATTCCAGAAACCTCGGGTTCGCCTGATTCCCGCGACACGGGCGAGTCGACCATCGACCCGCGCCAGAACCGATATCGGGTGAAAGGGCGGCCGACTTTGCTAAGGGAGGAAAGGTTCGCAGAAAAAGGCAAAGACGTCAGGGCAGGAAGGGAGGACACCCTGTTTCCTGGGCGCGCAGGAAAGCGGGCGGCCCGGAATGGACCGCCCGCCCAGGAAAAGGAACGCACGTTTCAAGCCCGCCGGGGCCGGCGGAAGACTACCGCCACCGCTCCCGTCGCCAGCAACGTCATCGTGACCGGTTCCGGGGTGTTGAAGCCGTCCGTGCCGGGGACCAGGCCTTCGCTGTAGAAGGTGTACTTGAACGGCTGCCCGCCGTTATCGAAGAAACCCGGGTCGACCGCGGCATTGTTGTCCGAGGGCGTCCAGACGGCCTTGCTCTCGTTGCCGTTCTCCGAGGCGTCCTCCTGCTGGATCATCGGGCTGACCGTGATCGGGTCGCCGTGCTTGTCCGTCCCGACGATCGATATCAGCGAATCCGGCAGGCCCGTGTCCGCCAGGCCCGGAAGCAGATCGACGTCGCCGTTGTCGGAGTAGAAGATCACCCGGTTCACGTTCACTCCGTTGACATACCCGGCCGGGACGAACCGGAGGACGTCGGAGACCGTGCTGTCGGACTGCTTCTCTCTCATCACCACGTCCCCGGGGCTGGGGGTGAAGGGGAGGATGTAGGTCAGGGCCAGTCCCTTGGCTCCGGGCAGTCCGGCATCTGACGCCAGGGCGCCCGTGATCAGGAGGTCCGGATTGGCGTTGGGGTTCTGGTACTGGATGAGCATGTGCCCGTATTCGTCGACATCGATCTGCTTGATGGTCAGGACGGATCCGGGAGAGCAAACGGTTGCTACGAGCATACAGGTAACAAATGCAACTACTGGAAGTGTCTTGGGGTTCATGTGCCACCATCCTTTTTGCCTGAGAGCGACTCCGAAACCGAGCGGTCTGCCCCAGTGCTTTCGAGCCTTACCGAGCTTTCCAGGAGCGTGCATCTGAGGCAAACTGAGCTCTGAATGGACCAGTGTAGGCATGCTGGGGCGAACCCCGGGAAAATCCACCTATCTAGCAGCGCCCACGGTGGATAGCGTCATCCGGGCAGGGGGGTGGCCATGCGGAGCAACTCGAAGTTGCAGACCAGGGTGAAGGGCAGCCCGTCAGAGTCGCACAGGAGCTTGCCGGAGTCCTCGGCCGCCGGCTGAGTCAGCCGCGAGAGCACCAGGTGGTTGCCGCGGAGGTTGAGGTCTTCCACGCCGGCCTCGGCCAGGCGGCGGCGGGTGCGCTCCATCAACGCCAGGTACGTCGTGTCGTCGATGAGCTTTTCGCGATAGGCCTCCAGGGCGTTCAGACTGGCGTAGGGCGGATCGTCCCTGACGGCGAGCAGTTCGTCCGGCCCGTTCCAGTAGCCCCAGAGGATGATGTAGTCGTAGCCCGGTTCGAGCAGGGCCCGCCCGTCAGGGGTGTGGAGGCGGCGATGGCTGTCGTAGCGTCGCCCGTCGCACAGCCCCGCCAACAGCCCCGCCCCCTCGCCCGTGCGGTAGATCGCCCGAGGGTAGATCGTGCCGACCCCGCGGGCGCCCAGCGCCATCGCCAGGGCGACTTCCTCGAACGGGCTGTTGTAGCCGTGGTCGAGAATCCGCCTCTCGTCGGCCTTGAAGGGGTCCATGTCCGGAGCCTCGCCTACCTTCGAGACGCGCCAGACCAGGCGGATGTTGTCCTTGGTGGTCGTCTCGTACACCTGGCTGCTGACGGACAACCTCGTCCGCGCGGTGCGGCGCCACTTCTCGGGCAGGAAGTAATCGAACAGCTCGGGGTCTCGCCCGACCACCCAGAGGGCCCCGTTGGTGCTCTCGATGTGCCCGTAGACGTACTCGACGCCGAAGACCTTCACCGGGTGCAGGTTCGGCGGGAACGGCGCCTGCGTCTGGAACCGCCGGGCCTGTTTGGCCAGATACGTCTTCCGCCGCGCCGCCCGAACTTCCTGTTCCCGTTGGGCCGTCCGCTCCAGCAACTCGAAGTCGATGTACGCATACAGCAACCGCCCGTGGCGGTCTCGCCGCAGCCCCTCCGAGTCCGCCCGGACGATCAGGTGGTGGGCCTTGTTGTCGTGTACGACGAACCCGCGGTCCCGCAGGTCCGCCTCCGACCGCGCCACCAGGGCCATCAGTTCTTCCATCCCCACCAGCCCCTGACTATACGCCTGCGAGGCGTCGAGGCCCTTGATCCATTCGTAGATGACGGCGTAATTCCGCTCGGGGTTGATCGCCAGTTCCGGGTGGGCGTGCTGGCGAGCCTCGAGCTTGTACCGCTTGCGCCCGGTCAGCTCCCAGTCGACCGTCTCGCCCGGCACGTAGATCGCCAGCGGGCGGTGGGTGTACAGCCGGTCGGTGCTCTTGCCCCGCGTCCGCCGCAGTTCAAGGGTGAGGGCGAACTCCTCGAAGGGACTGTTGAACTCCGCCCCGCCCAGATCCCGACCCGGCGCGGTCGCTCCCGGCACGTCTTGCCCCATCCGGTTCCACTTCAGGACGATGTCCTTGCTCTGCCCGTCCACCGGCCGGGTCTGGATCCGGTACACCACGCTCGTGCCCCGCAACCGCTCCCGGTTGGCGCGCGACCAGGCCTCATCCGTCCAGTAGCACTCGGGCATCAACTGGGCCGCGACCGGGCGACCGTACTCCGTCAGGTACAGATCGTCCCCGTCGGGCAGGCAGACGTGAAGATAGTCCACCCCCATCACCCGCAAGGGTGAGGCCTCGCCGTGCACCTTCGCCATCCCGGCCTCGCCGTCCATATACACACTCCCAGGCCGCCACCGCGGCGAAGCGATTATACCCTCCCGCCGCCCGAGCGGGCCCGCATTTGTCCGCGGCCGGGAATTGTCTTGTCGAAACGTCGCCCCCGGGGGAACATGGCCATCACGGGCGAGGGCCGGCGACGGCCTTCGCGAACTGTGACCCGCCACGATCTTTGGAAAGGCCTTCTGCCATGAAGACTCGGCCCCATCTCCCCGTGTGGCTACTGTCCGTCGCCGTCCTGTTGCTGGCCCCGGCGCTGGCGAGCACGTCGTGCGATTCCAGTCCGGCCGCCGACGTTGCGCCCCAGGCCTCGTCGGCCGCGGGGGCGGTGAAGGCCCCCACCCCGCCGGCCGTGCCGAACATGGCGACCCTGGAAAATAAGTCCCAGCTGCCGCTGGTGCCCTACCCAAAGAAGCTCACTCTCAAGGGCGGGCGGTTGGTCCTTCCCGAGAACGCCCGCATCGTCGTGGCTGCCGACCCCCTGCTGCCGATGGGCCGCGTTCTGGCCAACGACCTGCTGACCGTGACGGGCAGGAAACTCGCGGTGGCGGCGGGCAAACCCTCCGCCGGCGACATCGGCCTGGAGATCGCCCCCGACCTGGCGGGCGAGGCGCACAAGGTTGTCGTGTCCGACCGGGCGATCGTGCAGGGGGGCAACTACGTGGGCGTGGGCATGGGCACGGTGACGCTCGTGCAGGCCATCTCCCGCGAGGGCGGCACGATCTCGTTGCCCCGCATGGTCGTCGAAGACCAGCCCTTCTGCCGCTATACCGGCATGATGGTGGACATCGCCAGGCAGTTCAACTCCATCGAGGTGCTCAAGTCGTGCGTGATGGCCCGCCTGTACAAGATGAAGTACCTGCAGTTCCACATGAGCGACGACCAGATGTTCACCTTCCCCTCGCAGAAACTGCCCAAGCTCAAAGGCGTCTACAAGATCGAGGACCTTCGCGACCTGGTCCACTTCGCCGACGAACGCGGCGTGACGCTCGTGCCCGAGATCGAAATGCCCGGACACTCCAGCGCCCTGGCCGGGGCGTACCCGGAGTTCTTCGGGGGCAACCCGATCAACTTCTTCAAGCCCGGCTGCATGGAAAACCTCAAGATCCTCGTCGACGAAGTGTGCGGGGTGTTCAAGAGCTCGCCGTTCTTCCACATGGGGGCCGACGAGGCGTTCTGGCCCTACTTCGAGGCCGATCCGCTCGTCGTCGCCGACCGCCAGAAGAACAAGCGAGGCACGCAGCAGCAGTTCGGCTGGTTCATCAACGAGATCAACAAGGTCGTCAAGGCCAACGGCAAGCAGTTGATCTGCTGGGAAGGCTTCGGCGAGCCGTGCGTGGACAAGGACGTGCTCGTGATGGAGTGGGACGGGCGGTACTTCGACCCGCCCGGGATGGCCGCGGCGGGCTATAAGATGATCAACGTCCCCTGGGTGCCCTGCATCTGGGCGACCGGGCGAGAGAACTACGAGTGGAACATGTGGCTGCTGGGCAGCCAGGACCGCACCCCGGACCAGTTCCGGCGGGCCGAAAGCCCCGACAAAGACCCCGTCATCGGCGGACAGATGGTGCTCTGGGAGTGCGGGGGCGACTCGATCATCCCGCAGCTTCGCGCCACGGCCGTCCCGCGACACGAACGCATCCACAGCCCCGACGCCAACAAAACCTACGAGGACTTCGACCGCCGCTACCAGCACGAGGACGAACTGCTGGACCTGCTGCTGCACAAGTTCGCCGTCAGGCCCGAGGGGCAGACGATCAACACCGACAAGGTGTTCACCAAGTCGCTCAAGCTGACGCTGGGGCCCTCCCCGGCCGTCAAGGGCACGATCCGCTACACGTTGGACGGCTCGATGCCCAAGGCCGATTCGCCGGCGTATACCGCCCCGATCACGCTGAACGCCAGCACGAAGTTCAACGCCCAGTTCTTCGGCGAAGACGGCAAGCCGGCGGGCTTCCCGCGGCTGGTGAACTACAGCTTCCGCCCGCTGGCGGCGAGCGTCAAGGGCGTGCTGCCCCAGGAACGATTCCGCCTGAACCGGTACATCGAGAAGGTGGAGGTGACCCTCAAGTCCGCCCTGCCGGGCGAGATCCGCTACACCCTCGATGGCAAGGAGCCCAAGGCCGACAGCACGCTCTATACCGGACCGGTGAAGATCGAGGGCGGAACCAAGAGCATCCGCTCGGCCCTGTTCGTCGGCGGAAAGAAGGTCGGGGATGAGTGGGGGGACGGCTACACCTGGCTGAACTACGAGAAGAACATCACCACCGGCAAGCCCACCGTCAGCGGCAAAGGGACGGGCACGAACGAGCCGTCGACGTATGAAACCGGCGTGAGTCTCGCCTGCGACGGGCTGGTGGAAGTGGACAAGCACTGGGGCATGTCGCCCTTTCCCTGCTGGCTGAAGATCGACCTGCAGAAGACCGTCAAGCTGGACGAGATCCGGCTGATCTGCTGGTGGGGAGACGGGCGGAGCTACCAGTACGCCATCGAGCTGTCCAACGACGAGAAGACCTGGACCAAGGTGGTCGACGCCTCGGCAAACACGAAGGAGACCACCGAACAGGGCTACGACCACAAGTTCGCCCCGACCCATGCCCGCTACATCCGCGTGGTCATGCTCAAGAACAGCGCCAACATCGCCGTCCACATCGTCGAGGTGCGGGCGTACGAGGCGAAGTAGGCGGCGGGCCAGGCAACCAAAACAGACAGGAGACAGATCCGTGAAGATCGAGACAGGCCTGCTTGATTCGCAGGTCCTCCAGCGTACCAGGGCGGGCGTTTGCGACACGGAGTTCGCCGGGACGTGTTCGGGCTCGGGTGGCGGGGGAGTGTTTGTTACCGTCACCAAAGGGGGAAAGCCCCTGGCGGGCTTCCGCGGGCGGCGGGTGGGTTCGGCGTCCGGGGGGCGTTTCCGCGGCCGCCTGAAGGGCCTGTCGGCGGGCGGACCCTACGAGGTGGAGCTTTCCATCAGGAACGGCAAGGAGGCCGCCGAGGAGATCACCGTTCCGGATGTGTTGGTAGGCGACGTGTGGCTGCTGGGCGGGCAGTCGAACATGCAGGGCTGCGGCCTGCTCGGGGATTTGCCCCGGGCCCGGCGGGACGTACGGGCCTTCTACATGGACGATCGCTGGGCGCCTGCCCAGGACCCGATACACAATCTCTGGGAGGCCGTCGATCAGGTACACGCGGACCTCAACGGCGGCGTCAGGCCCGGCATGCCCGAGGGCCGGGGGGCCGGGCCGGGCGCCGCCTTCGCCGGGCGAATGCGAGACCTGAGCGGCGTGCCCCAGGGCCTCCTGGCCTGCGCCCACGGCGGCTCGTCGATGACGCAATGGGACCCCGCCCTCAGGAAACTGGGCGACCGCAGCCTCTACGGCGCCATGCTCCGCCGGTTCCGCAAGAACGGATCGCGCGTGGCCGGCCTCCTGTGGTATCAGGGCTGCAGCGACGCGTCCCCCGAGGCCTCCGGGCTTTACACGAAACGAATGAAGGCGTTCATCGCGGCCGTGCGGCGCGATTTCGGCGACCCGAACCTGCCGGTCGTCGTCGTGCAGATCTCGCGGGTGACCGCCTGGGGAGGCGATGGCGCCCGCCATTGGAATTCCGTGCAGGATCAGCAGCGACGGCTTTCCGAGGTCGTCCGGAACTGCGCCGTTGTCCCGGCGATCGACCTGGCCCTCGACGACGGCATTCACATCGAAGGGCGCGACCAGAACCGGCTGGGCCGGCGTCTGGCGTATGCCATGAACGTGCTTCGAACGGGCCGCCGCGCCGGCCTGCCTCCGATACGCCTGAAGAAAGTGTCCGTCGTCCAGTACCACGGGGCCGGCAGCGTCGTCGCCGAGTTCGACCGGGTCGCCGGGGCCCTGCGGTCGCTCAGCCGGCCGTACGGCTTTGCGATCGTCGACCGCACCGGTACGCCGTATGTCTTCGATACGAAGGTCGAAGGACGCAAGGTCATCGTCCGCAGTTCCCTGGGCGTCCAGGACCTGCGCGGAATGTCCCTCCACTACGGGTTTGGGATAGACCCGTACTGCAACATCACCGACGAGGCCGACCGGTCGCTGCCGGTCTTCGGCCCGATCCCGATCGGGCTTCCGGTGGCGCTGACGCCCTACGTCCGCACGGTGAGGATAAGCCGCTTCCAGCCGGCCCCGGAGAAACTCCACGGCCTGAAGTATCCGCGCCAGTTCGGGCGTCTTGGCCTGGAGCGCCGCGTATTCACCCAGGACTTCCTCGATCGCCACGAGGAATTCGCCAGGAGCGGCCCCGGCGAGAAAGTGTCCTTCCACGTCTGCCGCTTCCGCTGCCGCGACAAGATGCAACTGGAGACCCAGGTCGGATACGACGGGCCCGTGAAGGTCTGGCTGGACGGCAAGGAAGTCTTCCACGATCCGAACGGCACGAATCCCGCCGTGGCCGGGGCGGCCCGCCTGGCCCTCCAGCCCGGCCGGGGCGAGCACGACCTCGTCGTCGCCCTGGGCTCCAACGGCGGAAAGGCCTGGGGCATCTACCTGCGGTTCGAGCGAAAAGACGTGCCGGCCCGGCTTCTGAAGAAGGGCCCAGAGCACTACGCGATGCCCGAATTGCTCGACTGAACGGCGCCGCGTTGTCCTTCATCGCCCTTCCTCGGGGAGAAGTATTCAGGTGGCGAGGGTCGATCTGCCCGGAACCAATCTGCCCAGCGTCCGCGGCGTCTGGCGCTGGGAGAGTGGTGCGGGTTGTGCACTTACATGAGTGGCATTCTCGGGTTCTGGGGAAACATAAACGGAATCTATAGTATTATCATCGAATATAAGACAATTGTATCGGCAACTATCTGCATAAAAAGTAGTTACACGTCCTTGACTGGTCCGACGATCGAGACCCTTGCGCAGGCGAAATAATTCTTAAGATTTTTATAATCACTTGCACATAAGTGTATTACGAAAACTCGGTCTCCGGAAAGGGCCGAAAAAGGTTGTGGATTCACCATGTATTATGAATGGCAGGATGCATTTGTTACTGCCTCTGAAGAAGCGGGCCAATGGGCGAGAAGGCGGGTGTGATGATCTGCGAGCCACGGGGTTATGACGACGAGGAATTGATCGGCCTGCTGGCAGGTGGCCGGGCGAGCTACCAGCAGATCGCCCAGCAGGTGGGCATCGAGGCCCGGACGGTGGCTGCGATTGCCCGGGGCTCCGAACGGCCGGAACTGCAGGAGGAGGTCGAACGGGCCTCCGTTGAGATGGTTCGGCAGGTGCGCCGCTTGGCCAGAAGCTACGCTCGGAACCTGTTGAATGCCCACTTGACGGAAGCCATCAAAGGTCAGGGCGAGCCGGCCCGGAAGGCGCGGGAGTTTCTCCTGGACCGGCTGTTGACCAGGGATCCGGGCGGCGAAGGTCCCGCCGCCGGCGAAACCCGACTGCCCGGACTCACCCGGGAGGAAATGGAATACCTCGCCGACAAGCGGCAGGGACCACGGGACTGAAACGACAAGAACGCAAAGGCAACAGGCAACAGGTAACGGGCAACAGGCGACAAGAGAAAAGAGACCCGAAACACAGGGGAATCCTCCGGGTCTTACGCCTGTTGCCTGTTCCCCGTTGCCTGTTGCCTCTCGAAAACACCCATGCACAAACCGGCCAACCGAAAACAACTGTGGTACTTCATCGGGGCGCACCTGGGCGTGTGGCTGCCGTGGCAGGCGTTCACGCCGGGGCATTCGACGCCGCTGGACTTCGTCTCCGAGGCATTCTTCCGCCCCGGGGCGGACGTGGCGGCGTGGGCGAACCGGTCGGGTATCAAGACGCTGGGGGCCTCCGTGCTGGCGGCTGTGGAGTTTCACTTCCAGCAACCCGGCGCCGCGATGGAAACCCGCGTGCTGGCCGGCTCGGAGGCCCAGGCCTCCGTGCTGTACGCGTACTGGATGCGATGGTGCGGGACGCTGCTGGCCGGGCGGGTCCGCCGCGGGCCGACCCGCCGGTTGACCGAACTGGACTCCGGACGCATGGAGATCCTCGCCGCCAGTCAGAAACGCGTGCGAGGCCCGAAGGTCCAGCGGCTCTACGAGGACGAACTCGACGAGATCGACTCCGACGTCGACACGGCCGCGGCGGGCATGATTGCCACGCGGGCCGATTGCCCCGCCCGCACGGTCTACACCTCGACGTGGCACCGGGTGGACGGGCCGATGGCCGCCCTGGTCGAGGGGGCCTCCGGCCGCGGTGTGAGCCTGCACAAGTGGAACCTGTGGGAGAGCGTGGAACGCTGCCCCCGCCAGAGGCACGACGAGGGCCGAGGCTGCCGCACCTGCGGCCTTGAGCAGCCGTGCCTGGACAAGGCCCGGCAGTATCACGGCCGGGAGGACTGGCCCGTCGGCGTGGCCGCCGAGGCCGGCGGGCTCTACCGCATCGACGATGCGATCAAGGCCTACCGCAAGGTCTCGGCCGCCACCTGGCAGGCCGAGTACCTCTGCCAGAGGCCCAGTGTGGAGGGGCTGGTGTTTCCGGAGTTCGACCCGGCCGTCCATGGCTGCGGCGCCCCGCCGGCGGAGCTGACGGTGTACCGGACGATCGACTGGGGCGCGGGGGTGTTTGTGTGCCTGTGGGTGGGCGTCGACGGCGAGGGCCGTGCGTACGTGCTGGATACCTACTGTGCCGAGGGCGGCACGTTGGCCGCCCACGCCGAGCGGATCGCCTCGCACCGGCTGCGGGAGGTGCGGGCGACGTACTGCGACCCGGCCGGCGCCAGCCGCAACGACCAGACGGGGCTGAGCAACGTGCAGCAGTTCGCCCGCTGGGGCATCCGCTGCACGTACACGACCAGCCCGCGGCTGCGGGATGTGCGGAACGGGATCGGCATGGTGCGGGCGGCGTTGGCGCCGGCGGACGGGCGGCCGCGGCTGTTCTATCACAGCGGCGAGGGCAACCGGATGTTCGTTAAGGCCATGCAGAGCTACCGCAACCGCAAGGTCAACGGCATCTGGACGGACGAGCCGGCCGATCCGCAGGAGTTCGAGCACGTGCCGGACGCGTTGCGGTATTTCTTCGTGAATCGGTCCGGGCCGCGGGACGTCCGGATCGTGGGATATGGAGCGGCGTGAGGAAAGAAGGAGGCAACGGGCAACAGGGAACAGGCAACAGGCCAAGAGGGAGAAAAGACCGCGGGACGCTATTCCCTCTCTCGCCTGTTGCCTGTTGCCCGTTGCCTGTTGCCCTCCCAGGAGAAACTGATGGACTTCACCGTGACCGAGTTTGACCCTTCGACAACCAACGACTTGTACGAGCTGTTCGCCCCCGCCTGGCGGGCCAACAGGGACTTCGCCGAGATGCACGAGCACGTGCTTCGCGGCGGGGAGTACCTGGACCGGTTCGGCCAGGGCACCAGCACGCCCGAGCCGGCGGGACAGTACCAGTGGCGCAAGGACGCGGCCTTCGCGATGGACTACTGCAGCGACCTGGTGGACCTGCGGGTGGGGAACCTGTTCCGCACGCCGCCGGCGCGGACGTGGGATGACTCGCCCTACGCCGAGTTCATCGCCGCCTTCGTGAACGACGTGGACGGAGCGGGCACGACGATGGACGCCTTCATGCGGCGGGCCCTGCGGGAGTATTACGTCAACGGGGTGGACATCGTGGTGGACAAGACGGCCGCCGGCCCGGCCGCGGCGCCCGTGACGCTGGCGGATGAGCGGTCGCTGGCGATTCGGCCGACGCTGACGGCCCTGACGCCGCTGGAGCGGCTGGACTGGGCGTGCGACGCGGCGGGGCGGTACTGCTGGGTGCGGTACGACCTCGGGGCCGAGCCGGCCGTCGACGAAACCGCCGCCCCCGGGCCGCGGCAGTATCTCACGCTGACGGCCGATCAGTGGCGGCTCTACCGCTCGAGCGGCGGGGCCTCGCCTCAGTCGGCGGTGGCCGCCGGGCCGATGGGGCTGGGCGTCGTGCCCGTCGTGTCGTTCTACTACGGCGAGTCGATCCGCCCGGACTGGCGCAAGGTGCCCCTGAGCCTCCTGACGCGGATCGTGCCGCTGGCGCGGGCGATGCTCAACCTGGTCAGCCAGGGCCAGCTCGACCTGTACATGGCCATCGGCGTTCTGGCGGCCCTGGGCGTGGAGGCCGAGCAGCTCCCCACGGAACTCTCGCCGATGTGCTGGCTGGCGCTGCCGGAAGGCGCGGCGGTGCAGCACATCCGCCCGGCCGTCGAGCACGTGGCCGAGAAGCGGCAGTGGCTGTCGCTGATGACCGAGGCGATGCTGCGGATGGGCAAGGTGTACGTGCCTCTGGGCGAGAACCAGCGCCGGGCCGGCAGCGGCGTCCAGGTGCAGGCGGAACGGACCGACCTGGACAACGAGATGGCCGCCACCGCCGGGGCCGCCGAGCAGGTCGAACGCGACGTCATCCGCCTGGCCGTCAGCCGGCACGAGGGCCGGCTGATTCCCCACGAGCAGATCGGCTACAGCGTGGAATACAACCGCCAGTACGTGCTGGCCGGCGTGCGGGAGATCCTCGATCAGGCGCGGGGGTTCATGGACCTGTCGGTGACGGCGGCCGTGCCCGACCTGGCCCGCGTGTTCCTCCGCCGTGTGCTGGATCAGCTCCTGAAGAAGGACGACCCGCGGTACAAGGCGATTGCGGAGCAGATCAGGCAGGGGGACTTGGTAGCCAGTCCGCCTTCGGCGGAGTAGCCGGTAGCCGGACACTCGGGATCCGTGGGCCATACGAACAGCATCCCCCTGCGATGCAGGGGGCTTGCCGCGGACGCTCCGATAGGCCACAGACAAGCCCCCGGCACGGCCGGGGGATCGATGACCGGGCGAGTAACAAGGAAAGGAAGAGCACATGACGGATGACGAACGCGCCGAGGCGCGGGAGACGGCTGTCGCCGAGGCGGCGCCGGAGCAGGCGGCGTTGGTGCAGTTGCAGGAGGAGAACCGACGGCTGCGAGGACAGATCGAGCAGCTTAGCGAGCAACAGGCCCAGGATGAGGGGCTCACCCAGCGTCTGGGCGAGGCCGAGCAGGCGAACGATCAGTTGCGGCGGCGGTATGCCGCGGCGGCGATGACGGAGGCGATGGCCCGGGCGGCGCGGGCCGTCGGGATCAGCCCCGAGGCCGCCGG
>JAPLNA010000302.1:9713-11671 GCA_026693065.1 Planctomycetota bacterium | reverse complement strand
GTTTCCTGGGCGATCCGCGCCCGGCCCCGGGCGGACGGGTGGGCCTGCGGTGTTCGCTCCAGGGCAAGGGCGGGCCGTGGGCCGATCTGGAATGTCGTCAGGGCGCCCTCACCCTCACCGGCGTGGACGTGGGCGCCCTCGGGCCTGCCCGCGCGATCCTTGCGGGCATGGGCCTGCCGGAGGAACCGCCCGGCGCCCGCGGCGACGTGCAGGCCCGCTTCACCGCCGTCGGCGGGCAGGCGTACCTCCAGAAGGTCGAGTTGACGACGGCCCGGTCCGCCCTCGAGGCCGAGCCGGGCGGCGTGGTCGACCTGCGGACCGGCGAGTTCAGCGCGTTCCTCCTCGGGGCGCCCCTGCGGTGGCTGGAGGGCGACCTGGGCGAGTGCCTCATCCGCGTACACGTGCAGGGCCCGTGGTCGCCGGGCGGGGGCCAGCGCGTCCGCCACGAAGTTCTCAAGGACCTGTCTCCCGCGACGGCGAGTTTCTGCCGCGCCGCGGCCTCCGCCGCCCTGTCCGCCCGCGCCACCGAAGAAGACAAGCCCGAGTGAAGTCAGCCAGCCCGGTCTCCCGCAACTCCACACGTTCCCTTCGCCGGGTGCCATGCTTCTCCGCTACGCGTAGAAGCATGGCACCCGGCGAGTGCTCGGGGTCCGCGGTCAACGGGAGATACAAGGATAGTTGTTCTCGTTTTTTCCACCCGATGGCGTCGGCGGTCGTAGGAAACTATCATGATCGCGGCGGCGACTTCGCCGCGGCGTGGAGAGTGGCGATGAGAGCGGTGTCGATGGTACTGACGGTCGTGTTGGCGGCGGGGGCCTCGGGCTGCCCGGGCCGGGACACCGGTCCGGCCGCGAAGGGCCGGGGGCTGCGAATCCTCTGCGGCACCTTCCCGATGTACCTGTTCACCCGGGCCGTCACCGAGGGCCGCCCCGGCGTGCAGGTGACGCTCATGATCCCCCCGGCCATGGGCTGCCCGCACGACTATGAACTGACCGTCAAGGACATGCGGACGATCGCCGGCGCGGGAGTGTTCGTCGCCAACGGGCTGGGGATGGAGGAATACCTCGGCCCGCCGCTTCGGCGCGCCAACCCGAACATCCAGGTGATCGACACGTCCGAAGGCATTACCGATCTGATCGCGATGCAGGCCGACGAGCACGAGCACGGGCGGTGGAACCCGCACCTGTTCGCCAGCCCGGCCCAGGCGGCGCGGATCGTGCGAACGATCGCGGGGGAGTTGGGCAAGCTCGATCCGGGCGGGAAGGACACGTACGAGAAGAACGCCCAGGCGTACGCGGGGCAGTTGGAGGCCCTGGCGGCGGAGTTCGCCCAGGCCGTCAAAGCCTTGCCCAATCGGCGGATCGTCACGGAGCACGCGGTGTTCGACTATCTCGCCCGCGATGGCGGGCTGGAGATCGTGGGCGTGGTGGAGGAGCACCCCGGTCAGGATCCCTCGGCGGCGGGGATGCTCAAGTTGATCTCGCAGATCAAGTCGGCCCACGCCGCGGCGGTGTTCACCGAGCCGCAGTACCCCGTCAAGGTCAGCGAGGCCATCGCCCGCGGGGCGGGCGTTCCGGTGGCGATGCTGGACCCGGTCGCCGGCGGCGGCGATAATGCCGGGCCGGACTATTACCTGGCGGTCATGCGGGCGAACCTGAAGACGCTCGGCTCGACGCTGGGACGAAAGGCCCCCTGACCGATGGCATTGGCGGCGGACAACGCGGTGGAATTCGAGGACGTGTGCGTGAGCCTGGCCGGCGTGCGGATCCTCGAGCACGTCCGTGCCCGCGTGCCGCGAGGCAGCGCGACGGCGATCATCGGGCCCAACGGCGCGGGCAAGACGACGCTGCTGCTGTCGATGCTGGGACAGGTGGCGTACGAGGGGCGGATCAGCGTGCATGGCCCGCGGGGGGGCCAGGCCCGCATCGGCTACGTGCCGCAGAGCCTCGATTTCGACC
>JAPLNA010000302.1:0-9685 GCA_026693065.1 Planctomycetota bacterium | reverse complement strand
TGACGATGGGCCGGCAACGCCGCCCGCTCTGGCTGGGCGTCCGCCCCGCCGCCCGCGCCGACGCCCTGGCCCTCCTGGCCCGCGTCAAGGCCGAGCACCTCGCCCGCCGACGACTGGGGGCCCTCTCGGGCGGGGAACTCCAACGCGTCCTGCTGGCCCTGGCCATCCAGCAGGAGCCCGACGTGCTCATTCTCGACGAACCCTCCAGCGGCGTCGACGTCGCGGGCGAAAACCTCCTCTGCGAACTCCTCGAAACCCTCCGGGCCGAGCGAGGCTTCACCCAGATCATGGTCACCCACGACCTCTCCATGGTCACCGCCCACGCCGAGTACGTCGTCTGCCTCAACCGCCGCGTGCTGGGCGAGGGGCCGACCTCGGCGGTCCTGACCGCCCCGGTTCTGGCCGCCACGTTCGGGCTCCACCTGGGCCTGGCCGACCTGCACGTCGTCAGCGGCATCACCTCCGACGCCACGTGCACCACGCCCGACCACGACCACTCCCACGAGGGCGACCATGATTGACCTCCAGCCCTTCCTCGAAGAAGGCTTCCTCCGCCAGGCGTTGCTGGGCCTGATCATGCTCGCCCCCATGTGTGCGGCCATGGGCGTACAGGTCGTCAATCTCCGCATGGCGTTCTTCTCCGACGCCGTCAGCCATTCGGCCTTCGCCGGCGTGGCTATCGGCCTGCTGGCCGCCGTGGACGTCCAACTGTCCATGGGCGCCCTGGCCCTGCTCATCGGACTGCTGATCACCGCCGTCGCCCGCCGCGGCAAACTCTCCACCGACACGGTGATCGGCGTGTTCTTCTCCGCCGTCGTAGCCTTCGGGCTGGCCGTCGTCTACCGCCACCGCAACCTCGCCGGGCAGGTGCAGATGCTCATCTACGGCAACATTCTCACGATCGGCCCGCGCGAGCTGGTCTGCCAGGCCGTGCTCCTGGCGGGCCTGATGGCCTTCCAGATCCTGGGCTTCAACCGCCTCCTCTACATCGCCCTCAACCCCACCCTCGCCAGCGCCCACCGCGTCCGCACCCGGGTCTACCAGTACCTCTACGCCGCCCTGCTCTCGGTGGTCGTCGTCTTCTCCGTCCAGGCCGTGGGAGTCTTCCTCGTCACCGCCATGCTCATCGTCCCGGCCGCCGCCGCCCGCAACCTGGCCCGCTCGGCCGCGGGAATGTTCTGGTGGGCGCAAGGGGTCGCCCTCACCAGCGCCCTGGCCGGACTGGTCGTCAGCGCCCAGCCCTGGGCCGATACCCCGCCCGGGGCCACGATCGTCCTGATCGCCTCGGCGTGGTTCCTCCTCAGCGGGCTGATTGCCGCCCTCCGCCCCCGGTAACTCTCCCGCGCCCGAACGAAAAACATATCGTAGGTTCCTCTCGGTGCGGAGCGTTCGAGCACACAGAGCATGCGGCACACGAGAGGAGAGGCAATGGTAACCGGCACTCAGGAACGGCGTCTGTCAACCCGGGTCGCGGCGGCGCACGCCGTGATCGTCCGAGACCTCGAGGGCAACCTGCTGGCCCGCGGGCGAACCACCGATATCTCCGAACGCGGGGCCTTCGCCCTGACCAATTCCCACCCCGTCCTCCAGGCCGGGGGGGAAGTCCTCGTCGAACTGTTCGTGCCCGCCCTGGTCCCCCGTCGGTCGGCCTCGCGCACCGTCACGTACCGCTGCCGGATCGCCCGCCTCCAGCCCATCGCCCAGATGACCGGGCTGGCCCTGGACTTCCTCGTCCGCACCCCCTGAGGGCCCGCGATAAAAACTCGCCGATACCCCTTGCCATTCCCCGCCGGGGCGGTATAATACGCCGCTTCGATCCGCAGGTGAACCCGACACGCAACCCCAGGAGTATCCAGAGTGGCCCATTCGGTATCAGCAGAAAAGAGAATGCGACAGAACGCCAAGCGCCAGAGCCGTAACCGCTGGCGGAAGGCGAAGGTCAAGTCGGCCGTCAAGGACTACACCGACGCCGTCTCCGGCGGCGACGCCGTCAAGGCCGCCGAAACCCTCAAGAACGCCTATCGCCAGTTGGACCGCACCGCCGTCAAGGGCACGATCCACAAGAACGCCGCCAACCGCAAGAAGTCGCGTCTGGCCCGCAAGCTCAACGCCCTGAAGGCCCCGGCCGCCTGAGCCGCCCCGGCTTTCCGGCCCGCACCCAGCACCCATGACCCACGAAGGCCCTGCTTTCGTGGGTCTTACTCTGCGCCAACCCGCCCACCCTCCCGCGCCAAGCATCCTTCGCCGAGTTTTCTCCCGTCTTTCCGCCCTGGCCTCGAACCATAACTCGTTCTTTTGCAATAGGTTCAGTTTTTCGCCCAGTCCCCCAACCCGCCGATTCGGGATACTTCCGGGATACTTAAAGGATACTCAGGGGATACTTAAAGGATGCTCAAGGGATACTCAAAGGATGCTTCGCGGATACTTCGCGGATACCAGCGATCGGGATTCTCGAAGACGCGTGAGTCGTGACTCGTGAGTCGTGAGTCGTAACCAGTAACCGGTAACCCGTACCAGTGACCAGTAAACAGGATTTCCTGTCACCTTGTTTAGCGGCGGCGCTTGCGCCGCGTTTGTTCGCCGAGGTCGCCGCTGGGGCGTCCTTCTTCACTTGTCGACCTTTGCCCACCCCGCCCGCCCTCAACGGCGGCCGAAAAAACGCAGACACCTCCCCTTAATACATGGTAAATCCACAACGTTTTTCCCACCTCATCCCGCCCGCCCCTGCGCCAACTCTCGCCGAGTAAACGAGATAAAAAATCTTCAGAATTATTTCGCCCTGCGCACAGAGTGGTCGGCCATGTGATTCTACGACGAGACGCTCAAATAGTCGATAACAGGTTGCGAGCACCGATTACTGGCGGGCCAACACGATCCTGTACATCCTGCCCGCGACCGTGTCGAACGTGTGCCGGTCGCCGGCCTGCCGGACCGGAACCGCGCCGCCGCGGGCGTCGGTGACGGCGATTCGCCCGGGTGCAATGACCGTGAACGGATGGCCCTTCTCGCTGTATACGCTCACGTCCGCCGCCCCTTCCTTGAACTCGCCGGAACAGAGGAACGCCCCCCGCGCACGCAATCCATGGAAAGACAACCTCCTGCCGGCGGGGCAGTCCGGAAAGAACATCACCCCGTCGTCGTAGGACTGCACGCACAACTGGTTGTTGAATTCCCACAACCCGGCATCGGCTATGTAGGGAGGGTATCTGCCCGGCGGCGCCGTTCCCGGCTGATTGGGCGTTTCGAGCATCACCTTGAAATACCTTATCAGGTCTTCCACCGGGAACCCGCCGACCCGCAACGCCGCGACAAACGACCCCTGGCCGCGCATGTTGCCATGGCCAAGCCCGAAGGGGGCGGCCACCTTGATGCTCTGTACGATCGTGTTGGTGCCGATTTCCTTCACCTTGGCAGCCGATCGCCGGTTGCAGGCGTAGCCCGGGTACACGATCTGCGTCTGGATGACGTTGGTGGAGAAGTCGAACGGGGTTTCGGCGTCCGCCTTATACACGGTGACGCCATTCCAGGTTGTGGTGGTGTACTCGTTCAAATGGTCCCGGATATCCCGCCACTTCTCCCTCCGCTCGGAATCGACGCCGAGGGCCTCGCTGTACCTGACGATGTCGGTGAACAGGATTCCGGCAAAGGCGAGGTCGAGACAGGAATTGTGGTAGTTGTCCGTGGGGCTCTCGAGGCTGGCGCCGCGCACGTGATACTTCCCGTCCGGTTCCTTCGTGAGCCAGTCCTCGTAGAAGTCGGCGCACTCCCGCATGAACGGATAGATTCTATCCCGCAGGTACTCGACGTCCTCCGTGCTCCGGTAGTACCAGTTCCCAACCAGGGAGGCGAACGTGGCGCAATACTTCTGGCCCCAATACTCGTCAGAGTAGGTGCTGCTCCAGGGCCCCCAGTGGACCGGAAAGAACACCCCCTGCTTCAGGCCGGCGTGCTGAATGGCCCGTCGCCGGCCTTCGGGGATCCAGTCGTACACCGTCTGGATCCACATCTTCGCGGCGGCCGCGCGGTCCGAGGTAATGAGCGGAATGTAGTACGAAGCCGCTCCCAGATCGTTCATGCAGTAGCTGCTGTAATTGTGCCGGGTATCGGAGGCCTTCCACGGGCCGTGCAGCCCGCTGTTGACTCGTCCCTCGCGGCACATCGAACCCAGCCCGTACAGGCAGCGGAAGTAGTACCCGTCCATCGCGTCGTCGTAGGTCCTGACGTAGCCTTTCGACCACCACTGGTTCTTCCACCAGTCGCGATGGCTCGCCTTCAGATCGGCGAGGCCCTGCGAGGTGAATCGTGCCGCCCGCGCCCGGGCCGCCGGAAGATGGCCGGTCGCGTTCCTGCCTCCTTCGAGGCAGATCACGACCTGCACCGCACTGCCCGGACGAAGCTCGAACGTCGCCCTCGCGTGCGAACCGTCCGGTGTTTCGCGGGCCATCCCGGCGGCGCCAAGGATCCTCGCCGCATACGCGTTCCTCGATATCCAACGAGCCCCCTTCCGGTTGTTCGTTTCGCGCGTCAGGTACAGGGTGTCTCCGTCAGCGCCGGCCGCCACCGGATAGGCCGCCACCTTGTCGAGCACGTCGGCGTTCAACTCGACCTGCACCTTCACGGGCCTGCCGCAGGCCAGTTCAACCACCATCGTGTCCTCCGTGGCGGCTACCCACGAACGGACCTGCAGCCCGTACCCGGCGAACGGGAGTGAAGACCTGGTCTCCGCCTCCAGGATGTCCTCTTCCTGCCGGTAGCCGACGGCCTGGGCGGGCAGGGATGCGGGCGTATCCTGCTTGGCCAGGCCGATCCGCAGGCAACCGGAGGGGATCTCTCGCACGAGGAAGTCGCCGGTGGCCGGGCCCAGGTTCCTGTCGTGATACTGGCCGTCGCTCTCGCCGTCGTCGGTCCAGAAATCCGCGGACCGCATGTAGTAGACCTGGGTATCGTTGTCGCCGGTGAGGCAGACGCTCATGTTCCCGTTGCCCATGACGGGCGCATAGACGGTATCCTCGGTGGCCACAACCGGGGACGCGGTCCACACGCGGTTGTAGGCTGGAACGAAGCTCTTGAGAGACTCCCAGTGCGATTCCACGGTCCTTCCCTCCTGTGCCGCCAGGGGCGCCATCCCCGTGCATCCTGCCGCGGCCACGATGACGATGGCCACGGATACGAGATGATTCCGCCCGATCTCGCGCATGCCCATCCTCGCGGGAGTTGTTCCAGTTACGTTCTTGCCCAGGGTCGCCTTGGGCCGTTTCGATGAAGAATAGGGCCTTCCCGCATCCCCGTCAAACACATTCAATGCCACCGGGCGGCTCGTGTCGCCGCAGGAACGGATATGAATGAATTAGACTTCCAATCCATAGCAGCCCATTGCCCCGCCGGGGCGAGCAGCGGAGGGGGATGGGCCTGCGGGAACGCGTCACGGGGAACGCACCTTCCGCCGATGGGCCCCCTTCTCTCCGCCAGAGCGGGCAGGAGGGGAAGGGGCCTGGCATGGCGGCGGTGTGCCGTCAGCCTTCGGCGGACCTTGTCATTACCCATGTCTTTTACTCCGGGCAAGAGCGAATCCTCGGACCAACCGAGAACATGGTGAGAGCGTGCGGACGCTCTGGCCAAACCCCTCTCTCCGGCCCACCCCCCCCCCCACGGAACCGGAAGGCCAAGTCGCGCGCAGATCGGGCGGGCCGTTGTTCTGGCGTGTGTGGGCCGGGGAAGGGGGGTCGGGGGAGCCGCCGCCGGGTCCCCCGCTCCGGCCTGTGGGGGTGAGGTCGCGGGAACCGAGAGTTATTTCTGCCTTTGAGAGATGCATTGTGCCACCGTATCCGGAGCAAAAGATGTGGGTAATGACAAGTCGGCGTGCAACCCCTTGCCGCGCCGTGGTCAGGAGGGAAGGGAGCGAGCGATTTGTTTCGAGGTGGCGCCCGAGACGCCGGCGAGGCGGGCGTGGTTGGGCCAGCGGGCGACGGAGGCGCGGACTTCGTCGAGGATGGCGGCGGCGTCGCGGCGGGACAGGCCGGCCTGCTCGGCCAGGGCCAGCATGTGCGGACGCCCGGGGTTCTTGCCCTCGCCGGCGAGCGTCATGGTGTGCTCGCCGCCGGGCCCGGGAGTGTACAGAAGGTCGTAGGCGGGCGAGAGCGTCCAGTCCCCGGTGAGGTCGTTCAGGAGGAAGGCGAAGTTCTTCACGTGGTCGTCGCGGTTGTGGGCCAGCACGTTGAAGGCCATCCGGCGGAAGGCCCGCCGCACGTCCTGGTGGTTTCGCGTCAGGAGAGAGGTGGCGTTGAGCAGGTCGGCATAGTCGGCCGAGGGAATGCGGAAGTTCGACTGGATGAGGTTGCCGAACGTGTGGACGTGGTAGCGACGGTTGGCGTCCCGGTCGAACCGCCGCACGCCGAAGAAGCGGTCGCCGCGACGCGTCTCGAACAGCCGGGCGGGGGGCATGTCGACGCCGGCGGCGGCGGCCATCAGGGCGTAGGCGTACTCGACGGCTCCGGCGTCGGGGGGGTCGGCCTTGGCGGGGAACTTGACGATCCAGTGCTCGAAGCCCTCGGGCAGGTCGTCGGACCCGGAAACGATCTCGCCGGTGGCGACGTTGAGCCCGACCAGCACCTTGGGGCGGGCGCCGCCCGGGGAGCCGCCGGCCAGCAGAAGTTGGGGCAGCACGTCGACGGCCGCCCCGGCCAGGATCTCCCGCGACTGGCGGGCCAACTCGTGCAGGTCGAACCTGCCCGCGCCGGCGGTCGCGCCGTCGGCGGGCGGGTGGTAGGTCAACGCGCCCATTGTCCGCGTGCCCAGCCAGGCCAGCCGGTCGAGCGGGCTGACCTCGGCGAGGTTCAGGCCGACGGATCGGAAGTGCCGGTCCATCAGCAACAGCCCCCACCCGTCGGGTAGCGAGTCGTCGAACAGGCCCGGCAGCGGGCCGAACGCCAGGTCGGTATGCTCGAACAGCCCGCCCTCGAAGGGCAGGCGGAAGGGCGAGAGGCTGCACCCGGCGGCCAGGTAGGCCGGGGCGTACTCGAAGTACACCCGCCCGCGATCCTGGGCGAGGGTCCCGACGGGCAGCGAGTCGCCGGGGGCGCGAGTGAAGCGGACGTCGAGCTTCTTCATAACCGGCCTCGCTTGGGGATGGGCCTGGCGGCGCGTTGCTCGAGTTCCTCGACGCTCCGCGCTGCCGGGGGTTGGAGCAGTTTGGTGAATTCGTCCAGCCGTGCCAGGGCGTGGGCGACCTTGAGAAGCAACTCGAGGGAGGCCTTTCCGGTGGTTTCGAACCGTTTGAGGGAAGCGGCGGTCACGCCCGCCCGCCGGGCCAGGGTGTTTCGCGTCCAGCCCCGGAGCAATCGCAGGGCCTTGGCGCGATCCGCCAGGGACTCGCCCATCCGGGCCGGGCCGATCAGGGATAGTGTCGTCGCGTTCATGCCTTGATAATACCACGATCCGATCACAAAGACAAGATATTATCTCTTATCAATAGTATCGGCACATAAAGGCTAATAGATTATCTCTACAAACTTTGTCCGTTGGCGCCTCACGGAATGCGTCAGGTCGGACCCGGTCGGGCCTTTACTTGCCGGGGGTCATTGAGGCCCCGAGGCAGAGGAACATGCCGCGGGTGGGGTCGGTGACCTTGGGCAGGAGTTGGAGGAGTTGGGCGGCCTGGCCATGGCGGACCATGGCGTAGCCGATGGCCTGGGCCATCGGGGCGGCCGTGTCGGCGTCCTTGAAGGCCTGCACGTGCTGGAGGGCGGTCTCGACGTCGCCCTGGATCACCAGCAGGGCCCCCAGGTTGGGGGCGCATTGGGAGGCAAAACCGCCGATCTCGTCCTTCAGGCCGACCTCGAAGGCTCTGGCCGCGGCGGCCTTCGCGCCGGCGGCGTCGTGCAGGGCCGCCAGCGTCAGCGCCATGTATGTCCACCCGTGGGACTGATAATGGTTGGGGTAGTCCTTGAGCGTCGGGATGACGACCTGGGCCTCGCTCATGGCCTTCCTGGCGGCGGCGGGGTCGCCCGCGGCCGCCAGGGCGGTATCGAGGATCTTGAACACTCGATCCCGCCCACGGTATTCGCCGCTCGGCGCGATGGCGGGAATCGCGTCGGTGTCGGCGCCGATGAGATCCTGCCGCACCTTGTGCATCGGAGCGGCGGCCTGGATCTTCTTGACATCGATCAGCACGAACGAGCGAGAGGCCAAACCCATGCCGAAAATACTCACCGACTCGGTACTGAGCTTCGCGGCGGTAGCGCGAGCGGCGTCGAAGTCGCCGGCGGCGGCCTGGGCGCGGGCGACGGCGGCCAGGGCCAGGGTCTGAACGTCCTTGGCCGCGAGGGCCTCGGCGGCCGCCAGGGCGCCCTTGACGTCCGTGTCGGCCTGGGCGGCGATGATGCCCACCTGCGCCCCGGCCTTGTAGCGGTCAATCTTGATCTCGCCGGCGACGGCCTGCGCGTCCTTGAGATCGCCGTGCCGGGCCAGGGCGGTCGCCAGCAACTCTCGCCCGATATCCTTGACGCTCTCATCTGCCGCGTCGGCGATGGACCTCCTCGCGCCGGCAAAATCGCCGGCCTGGGTTTGCCCGCGGACAATGTACTCCAGATACGCACCGGGATAGTGCCCGCTGGCCTTGACGACCGCCCATGCATCCGCCGCCTTGCCGGCCCGCGCGAGGGCTTCGGTGAGTTTCATCCGCGAGTAGGTGCTGGGATACTTCTGCTCGGCGCAGATCTGCCTGGCCCGGTCCGCCCACTCAGCGGGCGACCCGGCCGGACGGCTGGCCGGTGCGGCTGCCGTCTGCGCCACCACGCCGGACGTCGACAGGACAAGGAGGCCAACGGCCCAGAGCAAAGCCGTGCAAACGTTTCTCATGTTGTGTTTCCTTTCTCGATCCACAGTTCCCCGCGGAGTTCCCCAACCGCACTCGAGCCCACGGCCGCCGCGGGTTGCCCGGATGATCCTATCTCCGTTGGGGAGATCGTCAAGCGTTTTCCCGGCTGAGTCATCCCCAGTTGCGGGATCTCCCGGCCAACGAAATCGGATGGGGGCTCTGCCCCCAAGCCCCCGAAGTTTAGCGCATTGGAGCTACCGGCAGACAGACATGGCCCGGCACGTCCTGCCGCTCTGCCGGCAGCACGAAAGCGATAAACTTCGGGGTCTGGGGCAGAGCCCCATGTTTCTTTGCGTTTGTCCTACCCCGTTTTCGGGATGAGAACCGGATTTCAGGATTATGGGATTAGAGGATTACAGACCGGGAACAAGCCCCCGGCACGGCCGGGGGATCGGGCCCACGGACGCCTGCGGGTTCACGAACGGCAGTCGTGCCGACGAACCCCGCCAGGCCCACGAACGGCATCCCCCTGCGGTGCAGGGGGCTTGTCGTCCGCGGTCTTTTGCGGTTTTCTCTGTTCTTCTTGTCGGTAATCCCTGAATCCCATAATCATGAAATCCCTTTCTCTCGTACCGGCCTACGCCAATGTGACCTCAACGAAACCGGGGATGACACAGGGGGGATCAACCTTGCCGGAGGGCGGCGGAGGGCTGATCGAACGGTGGGGGTGGCTGAAATCCGGCGAATACGCCGATAAAGTCACGATCCGCACGTTATGCTTTACGAACAGGTTGTCCGTGGAACCGGGTGGCGAATCGCCCGCCGGTCCCGACGTAAGTCCGTTCTCCGTTTGGCGAGATCGACATGGCC
>JAPLNA010000301.1:13757-17055 GCA_026693065.1 Planctomycetota bacterium | reverse complement strand
GAAGATGCAGGCAAGATGCCTGCACCACAATTTGCCCCCGCCGGCCGAAAAACTTCTTGACAATGAGTTAGGGATCTGATAGGGTATGTCCCGAAATGAACCAGCCGCCTGCACTGGGCGGGCGGGTGATGGTTTGGCAGTTGCAGGCCAGGGATGGCACGTCGATGAGATGATGAATTGGGAGAAAGACATGGGCAAGAAACGACTGCACTATGACGACGAGGCGCTGGTGGAGATGATCTCGGAGGGGCAGATGACGTATAAGGCTATCGGGCAGAAACTGGGGATCAGCGGGGTGCTGGTGAAGCTGATCGCTCAGGGCCGGCGGAGGAAGGAACTGGGGCAGAAGTTCTGGGACGCCGAGAATGGGATATTGGCGGAGGCCCGGAGGATCGCGGCGCAGTATGCCAGGCACATGCTGATGGAGCAGATCCGGCTGGGGCTGCGGGGCGAGGGCGAGCCGGCCCGGCGGGCGCGGGAGTTCGTGCTGAAGTTCGCGGTGTCAGCGAGGCCGCGACGGGCCGACGTGCCCGGACAGAAAGACCCGAGCCCGGAGTGGATGCTCCAGATGTCACGGGAGATGGGTATCGTGCCGTGGGAGGATGAGTTGGCGGCGGAGAGGGAGCAGGAGGCGGTGGAGGAGGAGGCCAGGAACGGGGAGGGAATCACCGCGGAGAACGCAGAGAACGCAGAGGGGGAGGAGGGCGGGGACGGGGAGGGAAGCACCGCGGAGAACGCAGAGGGCGCAGAGGGGGAGGAGGCTGGGAAGAAGGCAACAGGGAACAGGCAACAGGCAACAGGCGTGGAGGGGGGACGGAAATCCGAAGCAGGGCTCGCCCTGCGTAGCCTTGGCGAAGCAGGGGCGGTGGCAACGGCGGCGTCGATGCCGGCGACGGGGGTTTTTCCCGGGCCAGACAGGGCGGCCGGGCCAGAGGCCGCGTCGAGGCCGGCCAAGGGGGTTGTGTGCGATGGCCGGTGAAGGGGGAATACGGGAGAAGGGGCAGGGGGAAGGCAACAGGGAACAGGCAACAGGCAACAGGGAACGGGCCCGAAGAAGAGCCTGGGGCCTGAGTTCTTGCCGTTTCCGACGCCTGTTGCCCGTTGCCTGCTGCCTGTTGCCTCTTCCCCGCAAGCCCGGTATCCGGGAAGTATCCGTTGAGTATCCCTTAGGTATCCCTTGAGTATCCCGGAAGTATCCCGGAAGTATCCCTGGAGTATCCGCGAAGTATCCCAAATCGGGCGGATACGGGGCAGGGGCGAAGAAGGAACCGGCGTCGGGAGAGGCAGTTGCGGTTTTGGCCGGGGCGGCGGCGAGGCCGGGAATGGCACCAAAGGATGCATACGATGTGTGGGAGGTGTACCGTCATGATAGACCTGGAAACGACGTACATGGGCCTGACGCTGCGGAATCCGCTGGTGGTGTCGGCCTCGCCGCTGAGCCGTACGTTGGCGAACATCCAGAAGATGGCCGACGCCGGGGCCGGGGCGATTGTGCTCTGGTCGATCTTCGAAGAGCAGATCGTGCACGAGGCGGCCGAACTGGACTACTACCTGCACTACGGGACGTACCGGTTCGCCGAGTCGCTGACGTATTTCCCGGAGTTGCCCGAGTATCACCTCGGGCCGGAGGAGTACCTGGCGCACATCGCGGCGGCGAAGGCGGCGGTCGACGTGCCGATTATCGGGTCGATCAACGGGGTGTCGGAGGCGGGGTGGCTGGATTACGCCACGCAGATCGAGGCCGCCGGCGCCGACGGGATTGAACTGAACGTGTGCTACCTTCCCACTCGCCCGGGGGTGACGGCGGCTCAGGTGGAGGAGGGATACCTGGCGATCCTGCGAAAGGTGCGGGCGAAGGTGTCGATTCCGGTGGCGGTGAAGCTCTCGCCGCAGTTCACGTCGCTGGGGGAGTTTGCCGCCCGGCTGGACGAGGCCGGGGCCGACGCCCTGGTGCTGTTCAACCGCTTCTATCAGCCTGACATCGACGTCGATACGCTGGAGGTGGAGCCCTCGATCGTGCTGAGTACGACGTGGGAGCGGCGGCTGCCGCTTCGGTGGATCGCGATTTTGTGCGGGCGGGTGCAGGCCTCGCTGGCCGCCAGCGGCGGGGTGTACAGCGGGCTGGACGCGGCCAAGATGATCCTCGCCGGGGCGGACGTGGTGATGATGACGTCGGCCCTGCTGGCGCACGGGATCGATCACCTTCGCCGGGTCAGGGAGGAGTTGGCGGGCGTGATGGCGGAGAAGGAATACGTTTCCGTCCAGCAGATGCGGGGGGCGATGAGCCACGCCCGCTGCGCCGAGCCCTCGGCGTTCGAGCGGGCGCAATACATCAAGGCGCTCACGCAGTTCGGGGGGACGGCGATACGGGAATAAGTGTATAATTATCCGTGCCCCGCGGTGACGGGCCCGTTGCAACCCCAGACCCGGGCATGGCCCCGAGAGAGCGGATGAAAGAAAAACATGGGCCCGGGGTCGATTCGCGGATGGGCGCGGATATGATTCACGTGAGCGAGTGTCGGCGTGGCGGCAGGTCTTTGGACTCGAGGCCCGGGACGGGGGCGGGAGCCTCGACGAGGTGAAGCATGAATAAGGTATTTCCGGGCGTGAAGAAGGTCGTGCTGGTGGACGATCATCCGCTGTTTCGGCGGGGGTTGGCGCAGGTGATCAACCAGGAGAAGGATCTGCGGATCGTGGGCGAGGCCGACGACGCCGCCGGCGGGCTGGCACTGCTCGAGAGCGCCAAGCCCGACGTGATCATCGTCGACATCACCCTGCCCGATCGCAACGGGATCGAGCTGGTCAAGGACATCCACGTCCGCGCCCCCGAGACCCTGGTGCTGGTGCTCTCGATGCACGAAGAGGGCATCTACGCCGAGCGCGTCCTCCGGGCCGGGGCCAGAGGGTATGTCTGCAAGGCCGAGAACCCCGCCCGCGTCATCGAGGCCATCCGCGCGATGCTCGAGGGGGGCATCTTCGTCAGCGACAAGATGTCCGCCCAGATGCTCCAGAAGTTCGTGGGCATTCGGGGGCGGTCGGAACAGCCCGGGGTGGACAACCTGAGCGACCGGGAACTGCAGGTGCTGGAGATGGTCGGCAGCGGCATGCCGACGCGGGAGATTGCCCAGGCCCTGCACGTGAGCGTCAAGACGGTGGACGCGCACCGGGAGCACATTAAGCGGAAGCTCAACCTGGAAAATGCCGCCGAATTGAGAAAATATGCGATCGCCTGGTCGCAAACGCGGGTGAGTCCCTGAGCCCGCGGAGGGCTCCCGCGCCGGCGGAACCCGACGCGGGC
>JAPLNA010000301.1:0-13715 GCA_026693065.1 Planctomycetota bacterium | reverse complement strand
GCGGGAACCGGGCCTTGCCTTGATGGATTCGGTCGGCAGAACAACCCCGGGCCCGGAACGCCCGGGCGAGGGAGAACGGCCATGGTCGTGGCGAAACTGCACCTGCTGCTGCTGCACTTCCCGATTGCCCTGATTCTGGCGGCGGCGTTGGCGGACGCGTTGTGGCTGTGGCTTCGCCGCCCGGTCTTCAAGGAGTCGGGGTACTGGTGCATCGTTCTGGGCGCCCTCGCGGCCGTGCCCACCGTCATTACGGGCTACCTGCTTCTCGACGGGATGCGATTTGCCGGCGACGCGGCGGAGATCGGGGAGACGCACGAATTGCTGGGGGTCATGGCGATGAGCCTGGCCCTGGCGGCGGGGGGGATTCGGCTGGTGGGGCGCAACCGGCTGGCGAGGCTGTGGGCCTATGCCTATGCCGCCCTGATCGCCGGATCGGCCGTCCGGGGGGGGTTTGTTCTTCCCCTTCGGATTCCCTTTTAGGGGGGGGTTGGGGTGAACGGGCGTAGGTCATTTTCCCTATGCTCCGGTAGTAAAGGACGCATCGAGAATCGGGATTCGCCCCAATTGTTCCTCGCCTTTTCCCGCTTATTAATGAAGGCGTTGAATGCACGTCCGCTGGAAGCGGACCCTTGGAGCGAAAGGAAATCGAGAGATGATCAGCACGATAGCCATCGGAACCACTCACCGGAAGCCCGCATCGGCCCCCACGGCGACCAGCTACGTCGACCACCCCTCCTTCGCGTTGAGCCAGACGGAGGAGGCGCTCTGGGGTCCCGACAGTGCGGCCATCGAGGTGCCGCCGTTCAATCTGGCCGTGGAGGTCGATGACGCGTCACTGGCTGACGTTCGACCGGCCCGGCGGCTGTCGACGTTCGAGGAGCAGACCTTGTTCCTGCGATACAACTACGCCCGATACCGGATCGCGAAGTTGGAATCGCCGCGGTCGCGTCTGGCCCCGAGGCAGCGGTCGCGTGAGCTGGCCCTCTGGCGCGGGCGGGCCTCCGCCGTCCGCACCGCCATCGCCAACGCCAACATGCCCCTCGTGCCCGCCATGACTCGCTATGTCCAGGGCACGGTCCTGGAACTGGGGGAGATGACGTCCGAAGGGTACATGGCCCTTCTGCGGTGCATCGAGAAGTTCGACGTATCGCGAGGGTTCAAGTTCTCTACCTACGCCTGCCGGGCGATCATCGCGCAGTTCCGCCGGATGGCGCTGCGGGCCTCGCGCCGCCGCGAGCGGGGCGGCATGGACGTCGACCTGACCCTCGAGGCCCACGACGCCTCCGATCGCCGCCACGAGGCCCAGTGGGCCAACGCCATCGACGCCTTGCAGGAAGTCATCCGCAAGAACCTCGCCGACCTCACCGAGGACGAGTTGTGCGTGCTCCACCGGCGGTTCCTGGCGCCGCCGGAGACCGGAACGGCCACCCTGGCCGCGGTGGGCAAGACCATGAACCTTTCGCCCGAGAGAGTCAGGCAGATGGAGAAGAACTCGCTGCTGAAGGTCCGGGCGGCCCTGGAGGAGCACTTTGCGGCCTGATCGCCCGGGGCGGGTCAGCCACGAAGTCATCTTCGTCCGTAGTCAAAGTGAGTTCCTCTGAAAGCCGATAGGAAACTACGGTCGGGGTGACGATGCCCGTGTGCTGGTGATGCTTGGGCCCGCGGGCATGCCGGATGTCACCCTCTTACTGGTTTCCTGGCGCGCGTCGGGCAGGGCCCCGCGCGGCGTCCCGGGTCGGAGGTGATGATGTCGCAGGTTGACGTGGTCTTAGGCGGCGTTTCGTATGTCTTGACCATCGGTCCGGACGAACCCCTGGCTCGGGCCGTCCAGATCATGGCGGAGGCAAACGTCGGGGCGGTTACGGTCATTGACGACGCCGGACAACTCATGGGGATCCTTTCCGAGCGGGACATCCTCAAGCACGTAGCGGGCGATCCCGGGACGTTGTCGAGTATTCCCGTCGCCCAGGTCATGACAAAGAAAGTCTTCTCCTGCCCCCGCGACGCCCGGCTGGCCGACGTCAACCGGCTGATGGTGGAGCACCGCATCCGCCACCTGCCCGTCGTCGACGGGGCCCGACCCGTGGCGATGATCTCCAGCCGCGACGTGCTGGCCCATCAGTTGGCCCTCATGGCCGGCATGAAAGAGGCCGCCGAGCAGATCGCCCGATTGCTCAAGTGCCTCAAGACCCTCGAAGTCGACGAGGTCCTCAGCGTGGTGGCCATGGAAGTCCCTCGGCTGTTCGGGGCCGGGCGGTTCACGATCTCCTTCGGCGACGGGACGATCGCCCCGGCCGTCTGCCGCCGGAACTGCCTGTTCCCCATCGAGGAACTCGTCGTCGAGGACAGCGTGCGAGCGTGTCCGACATGCGGCCCGGCGCCGGAGGCCTGCCGCCGCCAGGGGTGCACCGGGCAGCGAATGCTGATTCCTCTGGGCGCCGGGGACGAAGGCGGCGCCTCGGCTCTCAGCAGCAACCTGCTGTGCCTGTGCGGCTGGCCCGACCACGGCAACGCCGCCGCGGACGAACTGTTCCAATACAAAGCCCTTCTCGTCCAGGACGTGCTGCGGACCACGCTGGCCAACGCCCTCCGTTTCAGCGAGACGCACCGCCGCGGCGCCGTCGACGCCCTGACGGGGGTCTGGATGCGACGGGCGCTGCAGGCCCGCCTCCAGGAGGAACTCGATCGCGGCCGCCGGTACGGCAACATCTTCAGTATCGCCTTTCTCGACGTCGACCACTTCAAGAGCATCAACGACCAGGGCGGGCACGCCAATGGGGACGACGTCCTTCGGGCGGTGGCGATGGCGATTTCCACCAGCACCCGCGCGACGGATTTCGTCTCCCGGTACGGCGGCGACGAATTCGTCGTTCTCTTGCCCGAGACCGACCAGGCCGGGGCGTTGATCCTCATCGACCGCGTCCGCCAGGCGGTTCACGACCAGCTCGTCCGCCCCGACGGCGCCCCTGTCACACTCAGTTGCGGGGTCGCCCAGTGGCGGGATGAGACGACGAGTGACGACCTTCTCGCCCGGGCCGACGCGGCCCTGTTCCAGGCCAAGCGAGCGGGGCGAAACACCGTCATTGTCGCCGACCCCCAATAGCCCCGCTTGACGGCCGGGGGGCGCGGGCGTAGGATCGGGGCGCGGGAGAGTCCCCATCGTCCCTTGCCCGCCAACGTCCTGGAACCGGAGACAGGCCCTTATGAACGTCGTGGCGATCACGGGCAAGCGAACGTGTGAGATCGTGCAGCGTCCCGATCCGTGCATCCGGGGGGAGTTCGTGAAGGTGGCCATTCGGTCGGCCCCGATGTGCACCGAGGTGTACGGGTATCGCGACGGGGCCGTCTCCGACTGCCTGGGGCACGAGGCCGCCGGCGAGGTCGTCGAGGTCGCCCGGCCGGGCCGCGTCGCCGTCGGCGACCGCGTCGTCGTCATGCCCAACCACGGGTGCGGCCAGTGCAGCCAGTGCCTTTCGGGCGAGCATATCCACTGCGAGCACCCGGTGGACCCCTACCAGGTTTGCGGATCCCAAACGGGGCGGGCCACCTATGCACAGATCTGCATCAAACAGGACTGGCTGCTGGTGCCGATTCCGGAGGACATTTCCTACGACCACGCGAGCATGGCCTGCTGCGGGTTGGGGCCCACCTTCAACGCCATGCAACAGATGGCCGTCAACGCCCTGGACACCGTGCTGGTCTCGGGGCTGGGCGCCGTCGGGCTGGGCGCGGTGGTCAATGCCCGCTGCCGCGGGGCGCGGGTGATCGCCCTGGAGGGCAACGAGTACCGCTCCGCCCTGGGCAGGGCGATGGGGGCCGAGGCGGTGATCGACCCGCGGGACGAACACCGCCTGGAACGGATCCTCGAGCTGACCGGCGGGCGAGGGGCGGACAAGTCGGTGGAGGCCAGCAGCGCCGAGACGGCCCCGGCGTTCCTGATCCAGGCCACCCGGCGGAAGGGGCAGGTGGCCTCGGTCGGTTGGGGCGGGCCCATGCTGGCCCGGGAGATCGTTGGCAAGGGGCTGACCGTGCACGGAGTCTGGCACTGGAACCATTACCGGGACACCGACGCGATGTTCACCACCATTCGCCGCTCGCGAGACCTGCTCGACAAGATGATCACCCATGTCTTCCCCCTGCGCGAGGTCGCCCGGGCGTGGGAACTGCAACTGACAGGCCGGTGCGGCAAGATCGTTCTGCACCCGTGGGACTGAAAGAAGGAACGTACGGTGAAGAAGATATCCTTCCTGATCGGCGAGCCGGAATACTCCTCGCACCTGACCATGCCGGGCGTCGCGGCGGACCTCGCCAGCCGGTACGGCCATCAGGCGACGCTGTGCGTCACGAGCGTCGTGCCGGACGAGCCGCAGTTCGCCGTCTCGGAGTTCTCGAACCTGGCCTCGCTGGCCGAGGCGGACCTCCTGGTCGTGTACACGCGGTTCCGCGTCCTGCCGGACCGCCAGATGGAGAGGATCCGGGCGTATCTGGATTCGGGCCGGCCCGTCGTGGGGCTGCGAACCAGCACGCACTCGTTCCATTTTCCGGGCGATTCAAAATGGCAGTCGTGGAACGACGGTTTCGGGCGGGAGGTGTTCGGCACGCCGTGGATCTCCCACCACGGGCACAGTTCCCGGACGGACGTCTCGGTGGTCCAGGGGGCCGCGGGGCATCCGATTCTCCCGGGGGTGGAAGGGCGATTCACGGCCCGGTCGTGGCTGTATCACGTGCTGCCGCTGTCGAAGCCCTGCGAGCCGTTGCTCTGGGGCTCGCCGATCTCGCCGGAGTGCGTCCCGCAGGACAACCCCGTCGCGTGGACGACCTCGCACAACGGGGGGCGGGTGTTCTTCACGACGCTGGGGCACCCGGAGGATTTCGCCATTCCCTCATTCCGGTCGCTTCTGGTCAACGGCATCCGGTGGGCGCTGGGCGAGTTGGGCTGAGGGGGCCCGGGACTCCTCCAGCACCTGACGGACCTTTTCCAGGAGGGCCTTGCCGGCGAAGGGCTTGGTCAGGATCTCCGTCGCTTCGTCCAGGCCGCGCTTGGAGAGTTCCTCGCCGGGGTAGCCTGAGATAAAGAGTACGCCCAGGCCCGGCCGCCGGGCGCGGAACTCCTGGGCCAGGGCCACCCCGCTCGAGCCCGGCATCACGATGTCCGTCACCAGGACGTCCGCCGGGCCCTCCGCCGGCTCGAACATCGCACGGGCCTCTTCCGCGCCGGTGGCCTGGCGGACACGATACCCGGCGTCCCGCAGCAGGCGGGCCGCCACCGCCCGCACGTCCGGTTCGTCCTCGACGAGCAGGACGATCTCGCCGCCGTTTCGCGAGGCCCCTGGGCCCCTCACGGCCGGGCCTTCGGCAGGCGCTGCGGCGGCCCGGGGGAAGTACAGTCGCACGGTGGTCCCTCGGCCGGGCTGACTCTGGATATCCACGGTCCCGCCGCTCTGCTTGGCGAAGCCGTGGACCATGGCCAGCCCCAACCCGGTTCCCTTGCCCACGTCCTTGGTCGTGAAGAACGGATCGAACACCCGCGTCCGTGTCGCCTCGTCCATGCCGCTGCCGGTGTCGCTGACAGTGACGACGACGTACTCGCCCTCGGCGAGTTCCGGATCGATCCTGCACGCTTGGCCCCCGAGGTCTTTGTAGCCCGTCTCGATGGTCAGCGTCCCACCCTTGGGCATGGCGTCGCGGGCGTTGGCGGCCAGGTTCAGGATCGCCTGTTGGAACAGATGCCCGTCCACGTTGGCCGTGCAGGCGTCGTGGTTGGACAAGATCATCAGGCGGATATCCTCCCCGATCAGGTGGGGAAGAATACTGCCGATATCGGCCACGCAGTCCCGGAGCGATTGCACCTTCGGGCGGAGGGTCTCCTGCCGGCTGAACGCCAGCAACTGCCCCGTGGTCGCCGTCGACCGCTCGACGGCCTTGAGAATCTCCCGGATCATCGCCCGCCCCTCCCCGTCGGTCAGCGATCGCCGCAGGAGCATTTCGCCGTAGCCCTTGATCACGGTCAGTTGGTTGCGGAAGTCGTGGGCGACCCCGCCGGCCAATTGTCCGATGGCCTCCATCTTCTGGACCTGGCGATATCGTTCCTCCGCCCGGCGGCGTTCGCTGACGTCGGTCCCCGCCAGCAGCACGTGCTGCTGGTCGTCGAAGGGGAACGGCACGAAGCGGCACGCCATCCACATCTCGCGGCCGTACGTGCTGACCGTGTGCACCTCGCCGGATTGCGGCTGGCCTGTGGCCAGGGCCTTGTCGGCCAGGGCCAGCATCCCCGACTCCTTCCAAGACGCCAACTCGCGGAAGTTCTGCCTGAGGAGGTTCTCGACGCTCGTGCCGACCAATCGAGCGGCCTCTCTGTTGGCCGACATGGTCTGCCCCGACTCCTTGTAGGTAATCAGGGCGATCGGCGAGACGTCGAACAGCGTCGCAATGTACTTCCTCGCGTCCGCCAGCCTCCCCTCCGCCAGCCTGCGCTCGGTGATGTCTTCGGTGACCTCGATGAAACCGGTCACCCGGCCGGCGGAATCCAGCACGGGAAACGCCTGCACGCGGACCGTGTGGAGTTGCCCGTCGGCGTGGATGGCTTGCCGGTCGATATCGGCCGGGCGCCCGGTTTCCATGGCGACCTGGCCGGGACATTGGGGGCAGACCGCGTCCCTCTTCTCGAACTCCCGAAAACACTCCGTGCCGACGAGGTCCTCGGGCGCCTTGCCGAACAACCGGGCCTGCGCCGGATTGGCCGATCGTATCCGGTAGTCAGGCCCGATCAGCACGACCCCAAGCCCGATGTTGTCCACGAGAGACCTGTACCGCCCCTCGCTCTCGCGAAGGGCGCCCTGAGCCCGCTTGCGGTTGGTGACGTCCCGGATGGTGCCGTGCATCGACCGGGGCCGGCCCTGGGCGTCGAATACCAGCTCGCCCAGGCCGTGCACCCACCGTTCGGCCCCGTCGCTGTGACGGAGGATGCGGTACTCCTTGTCGAAGCGGCTGCCCTGGCCGCAGACTTCGTTTCGGAAGTACTCGGCCATCATGTCGCGGTCGTCGGGATGGATCAGGTTCGCCCATCCCTCCAGGGATCGCTCGTAGGCCTGGTCGATGCCGAAGATTTCATCCAGCACGTCGGAGCTTCGCCAGGCCCCGACGGCGACGTCGTCGACGACGTAACTGCCCAGGCCTGCGATCCTCTGCGACTCCCGGAGCAGTGCCTCGCTCTCCCGCAGGGCCTCCTCGGCCTTTCGTTCGGCCAGGGCGATGGCGATGTTGTTTCCCAGCCGCTCGAGAACTTCGATCAGGGCGGGGCTGAAGCGATTCTTTCGCCGGTCGTTGAACTGGAGGAGCCCGAAGGTCGTTTGGCCGGTCCGCAGGGGGATCAAGGCCACCGATTCGTACCCCTCCCCGTTGCACCGATTGCGGGTCCGCGCCTGGCGATCCGCGGCGGTCGTCGTGGCCAGCAACTCCGTCGTGCCGTTGCTCCAGAAACTTCCCCCCGTGGTGAAGAACGGTTTGCTCGGATCGAACCGGCCGCACAGGATGTTGCCGCACATGCATTCGAGGACGGGGTTGCCCCGCTCGTCGCACAGGGGCCCGCCGGCCGCGTCCACCGCACAGAGACGATTCTCGGCCTCCACAAATTCCGGCGGAAACCCCCGCGTCTCGAAATAGGGGAAGTCGGCCCCGTCTCGCAGGCGGACGCCGACGGCCTCGCACCCGGACCAGTCCTGCAGAAAAACCGTGATCGCCTTAATCAGTTCATGGAGGCGATTGGGCACGTTGGCCAGCCGGAGAATCGTGAGGACGGCCTCCTGTTCCCGCCGCCGCCGCATCTGAACACTGATGTCCTGGACGCAGACCAGGGCGTGCCGGCGGCCGTCCAGCGTCACGGGCGAGGTCGAAACGCCCAGCCAGGTCTCTTGCGTGCCATGCCCGTCGATCTGGGGGAAATGCACCTCGGTCTGTGGGTGCGAGGCGCCGGTGGCCAGGGTGTCCAGCACGGCCGATCGCACGAGGCAGTCGGTGCAGTCGGGCCCGGCGCCGCACCCGGCCGGATCATCCAGATGATGAAGGCACCGTAGCGACTCGCCGGGCAACATCCCGATCATTTCTTCTTCGGTCCGCCCGGCCAGTCGGGCCGCCACCGCATTCACTCGACGCACCCGGCGCTCCGGATCGATGACCAGGATCGCCACCGGCACGGAGGCATACACGGCCATCAGCTCGCCGAGGGATTCCTGAAGTGTTCGCTCGGCAGGCCCGGACGCGGGGGTCTCTCCCGTGGGGGAGCAGGCGATGCCGGAACTTCCGGCCGTGGATTTCGATTTCTTCGGCATCGCGCAACCTCTCCTGACTGACGAACGGAACCGCACCGACCGACCCGACACACAGACCATGCTACCAATACGCGTCCATGAAACGCAAACAAGGGTTGAATCCCGGCGGACACTCCGGCGGGCTGGAATTTGCCCCGGCTGGCCGGGGAATGAGAAGGGAGCTATTTCTCGCTGTCCGAGGCGGCGCCCGGCTTGAGATGTTTGTCCAGGAAGGCCCGCACGAGGGGCGCCAGCCGTTCGGACTGGGCCGGCGAAAACCCGTGCCCGCCCCCTTTGACCACCTCGAACGTCACCTCGACGCCCGCCTTCTTCAGGGCCGCGACCAGGAGCTCGCTCTGGTGGATCGGCACGGTGTTGTCCTTGTCGCCGTGGACGATCAGGAATGGCGGGTCGTCCTTCGTGACGAAGGTGATGGGGTTGGCGCGGGCGACCAGGTCCTTCTTCTGCGTCAGAGGCCCGCCCATCAACTTGACCAGCGGGGAGTCCTTGCCGTCGATCTTCACCCACGTGGGCTTGTCCTGAAACTGCAGCATGTCGCTGGGTCCGAAGTAGTCGACCACGCACTGCACGCGGCTGGAAACCGTCCCGTTGCCCCCGACGGCCCCCTCGAGTTCCTTCACGTCGCCGCTGGTTCCCACCAGGGCCGACAGGTGCCCGCCCGCGGAACTGCCCACGACGGCGATGCGGTCGCCGTCGAGGGAGTACTTTGGGGCGTTGGCGCGGAGGAATCGAATGGCCCCCTTGCAGTCTTCGATCTGCGCCGGGAAGATCGCCTCCTGCGACAGGCGGTAGTTGATGCTCGCCACCGCATAGCCCTGGGCGGCCAGGGCCAGAATCGGGGAATTCTCCTTCGACCCGCTTTTCCAGGCCCCGCCGTGAATCCAGACGACCAGGGGGGTCTTCTCCTTCGCCCCCGCCGGCGTGTACAGGTCCAGCAGCAGGTGCTTGCCCCCGACCAGGGCGTACTCGACGTTCCGCCGAACAGTGAAGCCCCCGCGCGGGTCCGCCGCCGCTGGTTTGCTCGCCGCCGTGGTCGGCGAGGGTTTGTCCGCCGCGAACACCCGCCCGGGCCCGGACAGCAGGACTGCGGCGAGTATGATCGTGGCCTTTCGCATTGCCGTTCTCCCGTCCGGCCCTCGCGGGGGTCTACTCGACGACGATGATCTTCACGTGGACCGACGCGGCCGTGATCGTCTTCTTCCCGTCCTTCGTGCCCCGTCAGACGCCGGCCTTGAAGATGAAGACGTGCAGGGCGACGTGGTCGGTCGGAGTGCAGTACGCCCGCACGTGCTGGCCGACCTGGAGATCCTCGAACTTCGCCGGGGCCTCCTGCCCGTCCCGTTTGACCTTCGTCGCGTCGTTGCACGTCACGACCGTGTCTTTGCCGCCGTCGGTGATGGTCAGGACCTTGCCCTCGATCTTGGTCAACTGCCCCGCGATGCGGACGGGCTTGGTGTCGGCGGCCATCGGAACCGCCCCGGCGGCGGTGAGCGTCTGCTCCTGTCCGGCCTGCACGGGCATGCTGCCCCAGGCGCCGCTGACGAGCACCGCTCCGACGAGAACGTGTACGACCAGTCGTTTGGTAACCATGGGTTCATCTCCTTTGCTATCCAGAACGCGGACGGTGAATTTCGTGCCTTTGACCGAGACCGTCCCGACTTCGGTCTGCACGGTAAACGTTCCAACATTACGGTCCACCTCGCAGGTGGCGGCGCCGGCCTCCAGGAACACCTGCTCGGCCCGCTCGCCCCCCGCCAGCCGCACGCGGGCGTGCGGGTCCAGGGCCAGGCGGCAATACCCGCCCAGCTCGACGGTCGCCTTGCCCTCCCCGGCCGCCAGCACGCTCCCGCGTTCCACCCGCTGCCCGCTCACGAGTCGGTAGTCTCCGCCGGCCCTCGGGGCCGGGTAACTCGCCGGCGCCAGCAGAGCCCACGCGCCCAGGGCCAGGAGAACCCCGGCGGCCGCCGCCACCGGGACGCGCCATCCGATCCGCCGCCGGCGGCGGGGCTCGGGAATGCGCTCCAGGACGCGGGCCGTCAGGTCCGGCGGGGCCTCCCCGCCCAACTGCTCACGCAGCAGCACGTGAACCAGCCGCCCTTGTTCTCGCGTCACGGGCATGGCGAGCCTCCGGCCTTCAGGCGTTTCTCGATGCACTGGGCCAGGCCCGCGCGAAGGCGGCGCATGAGGGTCTTGACGCCCTCCTCGGAGAGCCCGGCCGCGACGGCCAGGTCCGCCCGCGACTTCTTCTGGCGATACTGGAGGTCCACCAACTCCCGCTCCCGCGGGGGCAGGCCCTGCACGCACAACTGCAGGGCCTCCAGGTGCCCGCGGGCGTCGGAGGCCCCGGGGAACTCCCGCGCCCAGAACCCCTCCGCCTGCTCGACGAAGGCCATGTCCAGAGGAACCGGGTCGTTCTTGGCCCGCCGGCAATGGGCCAGGAACAGGTTCCGCGCCACCCCCCGCAACCAGGCGGCCGGATGGCCCACCTCGATGCCCGGGCCCTGCGTGCTCTTGTGAAAGGCGACCACAAAGGTTTCCTGTGCCAGGTCCTCCGCCACGTGAAGCCCCGCCCCCAGATATCGCAGATAGCGATAGATTTGGGCCTGATGGCTCTGGACCAGACTGACCAATTCGTTACGGTTCAAACGTCTTCGCTCCGCCAGCCGATGTCGATTCCGCCTCTATGTTGCGCCGGCGCCGCCCAAAGGGGTCAGAAAAATCGCAAACGTTCCCGCCCTCGCCGGTTAGCCCCAGCCGCCCCTGTTCCAGGATCAGGTTCCGCGTATACCGCGACCCGATCCGCCGGGCCTCCCAGAGGACGCCATCCTCGACGTCCCACACCCACCACAACAAGTCCCTCCTCCGCTTCCCACGGGCTACCGGCTACGGGCCACACGGCCATCGTGAGCCGGTCACTGCCCAAGTGTCCCGCCGCCCCACGAGAAGAAGGGAGAGTCCTCTGTGAGAATCACGCGGCCGCAAGGATGTAGTGTAAACACCTCAAGAGAATAATCATATGACAACTTGTGTTTATTACATAACTACCATTCGGCATGCGACGATATCCAACATGTGCCGCGGCGCCCTGCCCGCGAGACCTTACGCGATGACGGTGAAAGGAATGCAACCATGAGACAACCACGTTCCGAAGGCTTCACCCTGATCGAGATCATGCTCGTGGTGATCATCCTGGCGATCCTGGCGATGGTGATCATTCCCCGGCTCAGCGACGCCTCGGACGATTCGCGGGACAAGTCGCTGCAGGCCGACCTGGGGTCGCTTCAGCGTCAGATCGGGCACTACCGGTTTGACCACGGCGGCCGGGGCCCGCACATGAACCCGGACAAGAGCATCGACAACAGCGGCGCCAACTTCATCGCCCGGATGACGGGCAAGACCGATTCCACGGGGGCCCTCAACCCTACTGGGGCCTGCGGGCCGTACTTCCGGGAATGGCCGGCCAATCCGTTCATCGCCAACGTCGCCCTGACCGCCCAAGTCAAGATCGGCAGCGGGCGGGCGCCGCGGGACGGGGCCACCGGGTGGTGGTTCGACGTGACGAGCCAGACCATCACGCCCAGTTCCGCCCTGGGGGCGCTCGAACAGTTCCCCCGCTGAGAGAACCACAGGCCTCGGAATATCGACAAAACTAGATGCGCCGCTTGACTTGCCCTCGGGCGATGGGTATAATCATGTATCACGTCGTTAGCTTGCTTGTGAGGGCGGCAGAGCTAGTTCAACAGGGCAGGGGCACTGGCGCACCAGGTCGCGGCTGCATGTGCGGCCGGAGCGCGGCCGCTCCTGTGCGTTTCCTGCTCAGGCCTTCAGGCCGAGTCCTCGGAAGACCGGAACCTGTGTGTGTTCATTTCTCCCGGCGTTTGGCCGTACGCATGCTGCTCTGCGCGACGGCACGAGAACCCGAGCAGCGAGGAGCCAACGATGGACACGATAAGGACAATTGGAGTTGTGGTGGTGTCGGTGTGTTTGTTCGTGAGTTCGGCCCAGGCGTACACTAGCCCGGCCATCAGCCTTACCACCTTGAGTGACTGGGAGACAGCCATCGGTGCCGGAGAGGTGCGGCCCATGACAACGACGGAGTTCGCCACACTGCAGTCGAACAACCCCGGATTTGACGCGCCGTTCGGCGGAGGCATCTACAGCCAGCCGCAGTTGAAGGCCGCCGATCTGGACTTCACGCTGGAAGGCGGGGAGAAGATCGTCGGACCGGGCATGGTCATGGGCTGGGGCGACGTCGGAAGCGACACGTATACAGCCGCTTGGCGGTACGCCTACCCGCTGGACCCCAATGTCGTGGGGCAGACCCTGACAGCCACGGTATGTCCCCCCCGGTTCGCGCTCAATGGCGCCCAGATGAACTCGATCGGGTTCGGGCTGACCGACGGTGCGGGCCGGGTGCGGACCTGGACGTGGAAAGTCGCGGCCGTTGCCAATCCGGCGGTCAACACGATCGCCTGGAACCAGAACTGGAACGTGAGCATCGGCCCGATCCTGGGGATGATTCCCCCGGCCGTGCCGCCGGACCCGGGTTCGGCGGTCGATGTGGCGACCGGGTTCATCACGGTCGTCCCGATTTACTTCAACCAGCCCGGATTCAATCCCGCTAACGTGATGTTCCTCGACGGGTACGAGAACGGCGGGGCCGCGGCGGTCATGCCGGTTCCGCCGGGCGGGATTCCGAACGTAGCCATGTGGAACTGGTGGCGGAACGTTATCGTTACGCCCGAACCGGCCACCCTGGCCCTGCTGGCCATGGGCGCCCTGGCGATCCTGCGCCGGCGCAGGTAGCCCCGAGGCACAAGACCAGCGACGCAACAGGGGCGCGAACCGTCTTCGATTTCCAGAAGACGGCCGGCGCCCCTGTTCGTCCAGGGCCGGTGTGAGCAGGGAATTGTGTTGGCGAGGGGGCTGGGGTCGATAGAATCATGGCGGAAGGATTGGCACGTGAAGCGGACGACCGGACTGTTGGCGATGGGGGTTTGCCTCTGGGCGAGCCTGCCGGCGGCGGGGCAAAACCAGTCCAACCCGCCGGCGAAGGCCCCCGCCCAGGCCGCGGGGTTTCGCGATATCTTCCCCGACACGTGGGTCGCCAACGACGCCCTCGGCCGCACCATGCCCGACTTCGCCGCCGTCGGGCCCGTCAAGACGGACCAGCGCCGGGTGGTGGGCATCTTCTACATCGCCTGGCACAGCGATTCGGCGCACGGCCTGAAGAGCCCGTACGCCGGAGACGTTTCCCGGATCCTCGCCGCCGACCCCAAGGCCCGGCTGGACGCCCGGCATCCGATCTGGACGGAAGGCTCGTACCACTGGGGCGAGCCGGAGGCGGGGTACTTCCTGAGCAAGGACGAGTGGGTTATTCGCAAAGAC
>JAPLNA010000300.1:12226-22090 GCA_026693065.1 Planctomycetota bacterium | reverse complement strand
CCCCGCCGGCCTGGGCGAAGGCCAGCGGGTAGATCGACGTCATCAGCAGGGCCACCACCACCGGCTTGGCCAGCCCCAGGCGTTTGGACGTGGCGTTGTAGAAGAGCAGCATCGCCGCCACGGCGGACAAAACGGCCGCGAAGGGCCGGCAGAACGCCCAGGCGAGGGCGAGTCCGGCGGCGACGAGGGCGGCCCCGAACGCGACGGCGGCGCCGGGGCGGACGCGGCCGGCGGGCATGGGGCGCGTGGGGGCGTTGACGCCGTCGACGACGCGGTCGAAGACGTCGGTGAGGACGTGGCCGGACCTGATCGTCAGGTTGACGCCGGCGACGACGCGGTCGAAGACGTCGTTGAGGACGTGGCCGGACATGATCGTCAGGGCCAGGGCCGCCGTCGCCAGCCAGACCGAGGGCCACTGGCCGGTCATGTCGCCCCCGCGGGCGTAGAAGACCGTGAGCAGGAAGCCCAGGGCGATGGGCCCGGCGTAGTAAGGGCGGCACAGGGCGAGCAAGGCTCTCATCGCTTGACTCCGACGGCGGCGAGGTAGCGATGCGTGATCGGGATGCCGCCGGGGGCGGCGCAGCGGGCCTGGAGGATCTCGGCGAAGCGGGCGAAGACGGCGTCACGGTCGGCTGCCGTGGCGGCGAACTCAAACCCGGCGGCGGCGCCGGTGGCCTGGAGCCGCGCAACGGCGGCCGGGCCGTCGGAAACGCGATACGTGCGGGCGCCGTCCCAGGCGGCCGACACGCCCAGCCCGTGCCATCGCATCAGGGTCGACAAGGCCACGCTGCCGGGCAGGAAGCGGACGTTCATCGCGTGGGCCAGGGCCTCGGGGCGCTCGGCGAAGGCCCGCAGCGCGCAGCCCAGGACGCCGGCGAGGCTGAACAGGGAGTTGTCGATGACGCCCATTCGCCCGCCCGGGGCCAGCACCCGCGCCACGCCGGCCAGGACGCGGGCCGGGCGGCTGTAGCCCAGGCCCCAGGCACACGTCACGACGTCGAACCGCGCTGGCGGGCAGGCGTTCAGGAAGGCCAGCACGTCGGCCTGGCGGAAGTCGCAGCGGCCCCCGTCCCGGGCGGCGGCGACGGCCAGCATGCCCGCCGAGGCATCCACGCCCAGGGCCCTCGTGCCGGCCCGGGCGGCCAGTTGCCCCGTCAGGAACCCCGTGCCGCACGTCAGGTCCAGGCAGCGGGCGCCGCGCGGGACGGCCAGGCGGTCCAGCATCGCCATCGACAGATCCCGCATGTGGTCGGTCCAGGCCTCATCGTATCCGCCGGCCAGGCGGTCGTAGCTGTCCCGCACAAGGTCGGCCGTGGGTTGCCCGCCGGCGCACAGCAACCGCACGATGCGCAAAACAAGCCGGCCCCAATGACGGCGGGGGCGGGCCGCGCCGGATGTCCCTTGGTCACGTGCCGGTTCCACGCCGGCCATTATCCCTGCGCGACCCGGCGAGGGAAAGGGCCGGCGTTTCAACCCGGTCGGGCCAGCAGCCGCACGGCCCAGGCGCCCAGGGCCAAGGCGGCGGCAAGGAACACTCCCGCGGCCGACAAGGCGGCCGCGACGGAAAGGCCCCACCACGCCCCGGGCAGGTCGGGCCATGGGCCCAAGGCCAGCGCGATCAGGATCGCCAGCGGAAGGAGGTCGCGGAAAATGGTGGGTTTCCCTGTTTTCGGGCGGCGCAGGGCCAAGGCGCCCAGGATGAGCCAGGTGGCGAGGACATGGCCGGTGAGGAGGCCGCAGAGGAATCGCCAGCGGGGGCCCAAGTCGAGCCAGTGGAGCCCGCCGGCCAGGGCGATCAGGAGGGCCATGGTGTGGAGGGCCAGCACGGGAAGGGCGGGCAGGCCGCGGCGCCACCGGCGGGTGGCCAGCAGCCAGAGCAGCGTCAGGCCGGCGGCCAGGTACAGGCCCAGGCATCGCTGGCAGAGGGGCAGCGGGAGGCCCTCGACGACGAAACACCGCCCCTGCCCGCACACGTGCGAGAAGGCGGCGGCAAAGATGGCCCGGGCGTCCGTCACGGTTGGGCGGGCGCGGGGGCCGAGGCCGACGCCGACGCCGGGCGGGTCGTGCCCGCGGCGATCCTGGGAATCGCCACGCGGGAGAGTTCCTTGCCCTCCGGGCTGAAGAAGACCACCGCCGTCGTGCGATACGCCCCGTCATTGGTCATGAGCTTGACGGCCAGGCTCTTGCCGTCCGGGGCGAAGGTCGGCTGGGCGAAGGCATTGGGGAGTTCGTCTTTCCGAGGTTCGCCGGGGGGCACGTGGGCCTCGCCCAGCAGTTTTCCGCCGCTGTCGAGGAAGACCAGGCGTTCGGGGAAGCAGGCGGCCGCGTGCCGTCCGTCGGGGGAGATCGTCATGTCCTTGGGGGCTTCCTTCGCAGGGGGCAGGTCGATCCGGCGGTCGGACAAGAGCGTGCCGTCGGATCGCATGAAGAAGATCGAGATGGACTCCAGGCGTTTTTCATGGGCTGAGGCCCGGGTCTGGACCGAGGGGGGCTCGGGCGTCTGGCCCGCCAGAGCCAGGGTCTCGTTGTCGCACCAGGCGACGGGCTGAACCACCCCGCGCCCCGGCCAGCGGACATAGGTGGCCTTCGTTCCGTCGGTCTGGACCAGGGCGACGAGGGAACCGTCCTGGCCGTCGACGTAGGCCAGTCGCCGGCGATCCGGTGTCAGCGCCGGCTGATCCGCCGGGGCCGCCAGCACCTGTCGGACCATCGTCTCGGGGTTCAGGGCCAGTAGAACCTTCCCGACGCACAGGTAGATCCATTGCCCGTCGGCGCTGTATACAGGGCGGATGTGAACGTAGGGGTCCAGCCAGCCGCCGTCCTCGTTCTTCCGGCCAGGTACGTTCGGGGCAGGCAAATCGATCCGGACGGCCTTGACGAGGGAGTAGTCGGCGGCGTTACGGAGGACCAGTTCGGCCGGGGTTTGTCCGGTTATGGCGAGGGAGCGAAGTGCCTCCGCCGTCCTGCCAACGTCGGGGACGGCGGGGAGTTTCTTGGTCTCTCGCCATTGGTCGTTATCGGCCCCGGGTCGGGAGGTCGGCAGGTTGGCGGCGTTCCACGCGGCCCGGCGGGCCTGTTCCTCCTGGGCACGCAGGCGGGCCTGTTCCTCTGTCAGCAGAGGGATGCGGAGGTAGCAGATCTGCTTGCCGTCGGGGCTGTAGGCCGGGGCGGTGAGCATGGCGTCGGTGCTTTGCTCGATCTCGCGGAGGTCTTTGCCTCCGGAGGCGACGAAGAGGCGGAAGCAGTGCGGGCCGGCCAGGTGGGTGCCCTTCAGTTCGAACGGCTCCATGGTCACGAAGGCCAGGTTCTTCCCGTCCGGCGAGAAGGCCATCGGGCTCTCGACGCAGGCCAGCACGTGCCACAGCAGGGCGCCGGCGCCAACGAGGACCATCAACCCGGCGATTCGGGAACGAGTCGCGACGCGTGAGAGTGCGGCAAACATGTCAGTCTCCTTTGCCCGGCGAGGGCGAGGCGAGAACATTCTATCACTTAATCCGCCCGGCGAAGAATGGCGGCGATTTTGTCGCGGTAATGCTCGGGGGGGTTCGAGCCGGCCGGGTGGTCCTGTCGGTCGCGAAGGGCCTGCCAGAGCCATCGGATCACCATCAGCAGTTCGTGGCAAATCACGGCGGCGGCGGCCAGGGGAGTTCCGCCGGCGGCGGCGTACGCCGTCAGCAGCCGGCGGCGGCCGTTGACGGCCCCGAAGAGTTTGGAGTTTCCCCGGGTGACGATGGCCAGATCGTGGGCCGGGTCGCCAATACTGGCGAATTCCCAGTCGACGACGGCCAGGGCGTCGGTGGCGATGTCCCGCAGGAGATTCTGCGCCAGCAGGTCGCCGTGGAGGAACACGGCGGGCCTGGCGGGTCCCACGTGGGCGCGGATGTACTCGGCGGCCGCCCGGGCAGCCGGATCAACGGCCAGGAAGTCCTCGGGAAACTCGCCCAGCAGGGCCTGCACGTGAGAGCGGCTGTCGGGGTGCCGGGGCAGGAAATCCAGGCCGTCGGTGGGCAGGGCGTGGATGGCCCCGGCCAGAGCGGCGGTGGTCTGGGTCAGGTAGTCCCGCTGGTTCGGGTTCTTCTGGAGCCACTCCAACGGCACGGCGCCGCTGACGGCCGTTTCGATGAACCCCTCCGGCCGGAGCGGGTCCTCGCCGATCTCGCAGATGAACCGGGGGGTTTCAAACGGCAGCCGGCGTTGGGCCAACCATCGCAGCACCTTCATTTCCCGGATCATGCCGCCGTCGTCGACGGGCGGCGAGGGCTCATCGTCGGTCCAGCGCCCGCCGCGCATCCTTACGACGTAGACCTGTTCGGCTTGGCCCCCCGCCCCGTCGGGCGCTTCGACCCGGTAGCAGAACGCCTTGTGATTGCACCCTTCCCCCAGCCGTTGCAGCCAGCCTTCGCACCGAACTCCCGCCGGCAGCCGCCCGCAGCCCCGCAAGGCCGTCTCGACCTGGTGCTTCAACTGCGACCAATGTACGCCGCTGCCGTATCGTCCGGACATGATCGGTCACTCCCGGCCAACGAGGGTCAGCATACAGCCGCGACGGGTTGGCGGTCAACGGGAACGGATCAGAGAAGCCCAACACCTCGGCGGGTCGGAGTCTCTACGGGCGGGATTCGGCGCGGAGTCGTTCGAGGGCTTCCAGGACGGGAGCGAGTTTGAGGGCGGTCTTGTAGAGGATGACGTTCTCGCCGGGGGAAGCGCCGGGGCGGACCGACCGCTCCGGCAGCGCCAGCAGGAGGCGGCGCGAGGCGAACAGCTCCAGCGTGTGGCGCTTGGCGGCAAGGTACTCGGGCGTCCAAAAGCCCACGATCTCGAGCGAGACCTCCGTGCCGTCGTCGTGGCGGAAAAGGAAGTCGGGAATGAAGACCGTCTGCCCGGCGTGAAGGACCTCGCCCTCGCGGATGAGTTGCCACCCCTCCTGCCTCGGGCCGAAACGGGCGGCGAAGGCTTCCTCCACGCCCGAGTCAAACTCACTGGCCGGGGGCAGGTGGCTGCGAAGCCCGTCGGCCTCGCTCAGCGTCAGCCGGGCCGTGCCCTTCCAGGGCGTACGGATCGTCGCAGACATCCGCCAGCCCTTGCAGGCCAACAACGCCGGCAGGAAGCGGGCGAAGTTCACGCCGTAGCCGCGCGTCGCCCGCAGGACGCTCGCCGGGCCGGACAGCTCGATGCGATATCGCGACGGGCCCGCGGGGGTGATGCGGTGGAGGAGGCGGGCGAGTTTGGCGTGGCGCAGGAGGGTTTGGAAGTCTTCGGCGGCCTCGACGGTCATGGCCTCGGCCCGGTAGAGGCAGGCCTGCACCTGGGCGACGTTGTACCGCGAGAGCATCGCCTGGGCGTCGGGGTAGCCCTCGAACGATTCGAGCCGCTGATACGCCGGCACGTCGGCGTAGAGGGCCTCGTCGATCGCCGGCCAGGGCATGCCCATCTCGGTGGCGATGGCCTGCTTGACCTCGTCTTCGGCGTGCTCGAAGAGTTTGTCGCGCTCGCCGACGAGCGGATGGAGCGGGGCGGCCTGGGCGAAGACCCGCAGCCGCAATGGCGAGGCCTGTCCGCGCCGGTCGCCCTGGAATTCGGCGGCGTCGTCGAGCAGCTTGCAGAAGGCCGCAATGCGGCGGGGCGGGCAGTCGGCCTCGTCGGCGAAGACGGCGACGACGTCGTGGTGCAGGTCTCGCCTTCGCCGCCCGAGCCCGTCGCGGTAGATCGCCAGCATCCTCCGCGCGTACTCCACGTAGTGCCCGTGCGGGCCTTGAAGGAGGCGGTCGGGGCGGGCTCGCCCGCCCTCAAACTCGACGATGGCGTGTTCGCTCGTAAGCATCGCTGCGACGGCGCTGTCGCGACCGTTCGATTTCGTGGGTGTCGAGGCAGACGACTTCGTACAGGACGGCCCGGGCCTGTCCGGTCTTTCGGAGCACGCGTCCGAGGCGCTGCTGGGCCTGGCGGGTGGAGGCCTGCCCGCCGATCACGACGGCGACCTTCGCCGCCGGCACGTCCACGCCCTCGTCCAGCACGCGGTTGGCGACCAGGACGGGGAACCGGCCCTGGGCGAACCCCTCCAGCACGGCCAGCCGTTCCTTCTTGGGCGTGTGCGAGAGGATCGTCGGCACGAGGAACCGTCGCGAAACCTCCATCGCCATGGCGTTGGAGCCGGCGAAGACGATCGTCGGCTGGCCGACGTGCAGACGGAAGAGGTCTTCCAGCACGCGAAGCTTCTCCGCCGCCCGGTCCTCGATGGCGCACTTGAGGCGATAGGCCTTCATCGCCAGCCTCGCCGCCGGATCCCGCCCGGACTCGGCGCACAAGTCCTGCCAGGTGTAGCCGGGCTGCTCCTTGCGGCGCTCGGAGACGAAATGCCGCACCTGGCGGGAATACCCGTCGTAGGCCCCCTGCTCGGAGTCGCTCAGGGCCACGGGGATCCGCACCACCTCGAACTCCGCCAGCGTCTTGCCCCGCACCTTCTCGAGCGCCAGGCGGTAGACCACAGGCCCGATCAGGTCCTCCAGGTCCGCGTGCCGCCCGTCCGATCGCTCGGGGGTGGCGGTGAGCCCCAGCCTCATCGCGGCCGTGCTCATCAACGCCGCCTCGCGCCGGGCCGGGCCGGGCAGATGATGCTCCTCGTCGAAGATCACCAGCCCGAACCGATCGCCCAGGCGGGCCATGTGAATGCACGCGCTGTCGTACGTCGTCACCGTCACGGGCTGGACGTTGTAGAGGGTGTCGCCCAGGACTCCGGCGTCGTAGCCCAGTCCCCTGAGGATCCGCCTGTGCCACTGGTACATCAGGTCTCGCACGGGCGCGACGACGAGCGTCGCCGTGCCGGTGCGGGCCATCGCCGCCAGGGCGACCTCCGTCTTGCCCGTGCCGGTGGGCATGACGACCTGCCCGCGTCCGCCCGCGCCCAGCCAGGCCGCCAGGGCTTCTTCCTGCTCCGCCCGCAAGACGTGCCCGTCCACCTTGGGCCAATGCACCGGCGGCGGGGCAGGCACTTCATCCACGAGCGTTCCGGCCGACGGTTCTCTCAGGGCCTGCTTCACTCGCGCATATCGTATCGCGTCGGTTCGCCATGCCCCCACGCGATCATCCCACACCCACACATCTGGGCCCGGGGGCTGACGAAACCGCCCCGGGCCACGCAGTAGCAGCGTGCCGCGGTCGAACGACAGGGTGATAGGATGGGCCTGTCTGGCGTCCATGAACTGCCATGATACACGAAATCTGGGGCTCCGCCCCAGGCCCCGAAGTTTATCGCTTTTTGGCTACCGGCAGAAGCCCCCTTCAACGGGTTCCGGCACCACGACTCGCCGTGTGAATGAGCGTGCGTTGCTGCGACAAACTGAAGCAAGTAGAAACGCCTTACCGCGTCACGACGAACAATGCTCACCGTGGATCACCGCTTTGTCGTGGTCGTGGGCAGGTGGGAGATCATGAGGAACTATCTAGTTCGATTACTGTCGAAATCGTATCCGTATTCCTTCAATCGCTTCTTTGCGATGGAACGTTCAGATTCCGAGAACAAGGCTTCCCATTCGGGCCGTAGGACGAGCGCCTCGACGGTAAGATCGAGACGCTTCCGCTCCCACAAAGCGGTATACCCGTCAGAGACGGTTCCGGCATGAAGAAGCAACCGGGCCGTTTCAAGCCCTCCGTGTTGAAGCAGCATTTGATGAAACCTTGCGGCGTTGTACTTGGCTTCGGAATGGGCCCGCCGGTAGATATCCATCATTGCCAGGTCGAAGCCTTTGGGATAAGGGTCCACAATTGGCAAGTCCGGGGGAAAAAGGGGCGGACAGTTCTCTTGTTCCGCTTGGAACGGCTTGTGCCCCAACTCCCAAAGGTTGCGGATATTCTCGAGATAGGTGACCGCCTTTGTTTCGGTGCATGAGATCATAGAGTGCGGCGATCTCCCACCCCAAACCTCCACAAATGGCTCCCACGGATCGTCAAGAGATTCGGCCACTGCGGTGACCCCCGCAGTATACATATCAACATCACCTTTGAAGTCCGGGAAGAGCACGACATTGAAGAATGCCTTGCGTTCACCGATGAACATGACCGGGTAAAGGAGATTGCGTTGCAGGAGTCTTTCCGCAGCCTCGATAACCCGCACGTCATGATCCTCGTCCCAGATAACAGCCCAGTCATGGATAAGCGGGGAATCCAGTGGGATGTTCTTCTCCAGTGAGAACCATGCCAGTGTCCGAAGGACAGAGTAATGCGTACCACGGCCAATCGAACCAACCGGGCACGATTCATCGTAGAGGGTGGCGAAGAATTGAGAATAGTCTCGCATGTTCTGCTCCTTTCGAGAGCTCTTTGAGGGCTTTCGGCCCGTCCACAGCGTGTTCCGCACGCTGTCATTTCACTCTTGATGGTAGATCGAACGATCAAGAAAGTCAAAGAGTATTCTGTGACTTCATAGAATCTGACGAGGAATGGCTGCCGGTAGCCCAAAGCGGTAAACCTCGGGGCCTGGGGCGGAGCCCCAGAAGCCCCCTCCTGCCAGCCCCACACTCCGATCGCGGGAGACCGTGACCCGTCAGTCCCAGGGGAACTTTTGGCCGGTGATGCGGTTGTAGGCTTCGATGTACTTTTCGCGGGTTTTGCGGACGACGACGGCCGGCAGGAGCGGGCCGGGGGGCTGGCGGTCGAACTCGATCTTGTCCAGGTAGTTCCGGACGTACTGCTTGTCGAAACTGGGCTGGTCCTTGCCGGGCTTGTACGTGTCGGCGGGCCAGAAACGGCTGGAGTCGGGGGTGAGCACTTCGTCGATGAGCATAAGCTGGCCGGCGGCGTCGAAACCCCACTCGAACTTGGTGTCGGCCAGGATGATACCGCGCTGGGCGGCGTAGTCGGCGGCGAGTTTGTAGACGGCCAGGCTGCGGTCGCGGACGGCCGTCATCGTCGGGGCCCCGACGAGCTGACAGGCCTGCTCGAAGGAGATGTTTTCGTCGTGGCCGGCCTCGGCCTTGGTGGAGGGGGTAAAGATGGGCTCGGGCAGTTGGGAGCACTGTTTGAGGCCCTTGGGCAGGGCGATCCCGCAGGCGGTCCCTTTTTCCTGGTATTCCTTCCACCCGCTGCCGGCGAGGTATCCCCGCACGATGCACTCGATGGGGACGACCCGGGCCTTGCGGCAGATCATGAACCGCCCGTCGAGCTCCTCGTCCCGCACGTCCTCGGGCAGGTCCTTGAGGCTGGCGGAGATCAGGTGGTGCGGGGTGATTTCGGCGAGCATCTCCAGCCAGAAGACGCTGATCTGGGTAAGGACGCGGCCTTTGTCGGGGATGCCGTTGGGCATGACGACGTCGAACGCGCTGATGCGGTCGGTAGCGACGATCAGGAGATTCTCGCCCAGGTCGTACACGTCGCGAACCTTGCCCGACCGCTTGGGATACGCGCCGACCGAAGTCGTCAACAATGCCGTGGTCTTCATGGTTCAAGTTTTCTACCACCCCCGCCCGGGCGGGTCAAGGAGGAAACCCCCGCCCGCGCTAGGAGTTCCTGCCACGGACGATCCGCGTGGCAATCCAATCCAGGAGCATGAGGGCGACGGCGGCGGCCAGGAGGTAGGGCCAGAGGGCCGATCGGCCGGGGGCCCAGGCCTGGCCCAGTTGGGCGGGCAAGTCGGCGGCCTGGGAGGGTTGGAGGATCCGCCCGCCGGTGAGGGTAGCCAGACGGCCCAGGGCCTCGAAGTCGGCCCCGAGGGCGGCGAACTCCGGCGAGGGCAGGTGGGCGGGCGAGGCCTGCCAGACCACCCGGGCGGAGGGGCCTGAACCGGCCGAGACGCTCAATACCTCCGCCCCGGCGGAGGCCGGCAGGAGGGCTTCGTAGCGCCCGGGGCCCTGCTGGAGGAGGGGCACGACC
>JAPLNA010000300.1:0-12212 GCA_026693065.1 Planctomycetota bacterium | reverse complement strand
GGGCACGGGCTCCTCCGGGCGGGTGAGCGTGCAGGAGAGGGTCAGGGAATCCATTGGTCCGGCGGGGTCGGCGGCGGTGACGGTGAGCCGGCGGGCGCGGGGGAGTTGGGTGAGTTCTCCGGCGAAACGACTGTCGCCCTCGGCCCGGGCCGACCAGGCGAGGGCGTCGGTCAGAAGGGCCACGAACGCCGGCGAGCCCGGCAGGGCCTCGTTGTCTGCCCCGGCCAGCGGAAGGGCGATGGCGACGGCCTTGCCCGCCCCGGCCGAGCGGCGGGCCAGCACGGGATCGGCCCCGACGCGGGCGAGAATGGTCGCGTCGCCCTTGACGGCGGAGGGCAGGTACGCCGTCAGCGGGGGCAGGGCCAAGGTCGCCGCGGAGAAGACCGGCCCGTCGGCAGCCAGGGCGAAGGCCCCGTGGCGGACGGGCCCGCCCCGGATACGCCGGACGAACCGGGCAAACAGGTCGGCCAGGCCCGAGAGTTTCTCGCTACGGATCGCCGGGGAGTGAGCCAGCTCCAGCAGGCGTTCCAGGTCGGGGTTGAGTTTCTCCTCGGCCGGCACCGTCGCGACGGCCGCCAGGGTGAGCTTGGCCCGCTCCAGCCGGCCGGCCAGTTCGGCCGGGCGAAGGTCGGCGTCCTGGGTTTCCAGGTCGCTGACGATGAGGACGAGCCCGTCGCGGCCGTCGGTGGGGGCGGCCGCCAGGGCCAGCTCCAGGGCGGGCTTGATCTTGGTCGACCCGGCCGGGGGGGTGCGGCGGTCGATGGCGAGGACCTCGCCCATGTCGATGCGGCGTTTGCCCCGCCCGTCGGCCCCGTCGGTGTCGTAGACGAGGGCGCCCGTCTCGGAGAAGCGGATGACGGCCAGGCCGTCCTGATCCGTGAGGTGCTCCTTCAGCGTGGCCAGGGCCTCGACGGCCAGGTCGAACTTCCGCATCGCCGCGGGGGCCCCCGCGGCGCCGGGCGGGCGCTCGCCCATCGAGCCCGAGGCGTCCAGCAGGACGATGACCTTCATGGGCTTGCGCTGGTAGGGGTTGGCCACGAGGGGCAGGATCTGGTTAAGGGGGTCGGTGAAATCGGCGGGGCTCTGGCAGGGCCCGGCCCCGACGACGACGAGCCCGCCGCCGGCGAGGACGTACCGGGCCAGGGCGTTCCGTTGGGCGATCGACAGGCCCGTTCCCGTCGGGTCCACCAGGCAGACGGCGCTATAGGGCAGCCAGGCGTCGGGATCGTCGGGGGCGGCGGCGTCAGAGATGGCCGATAGCGGCATGTTCGACGCGGCGAGGGCGTTGGAAACGTCGCGAGCGCCGGCGGCCGTCAGCACCGCCGCCAGCCGCCGGGCCGGGGGCAGGGCGACGGTGGCCAGGTCGTTCTCGGGAAAGGCGTCGCCGGCGGACAAGGCGGCCTGGTAGATCGCCGTCGCCCCGGGCGCGGGGGTGTCCGTCAGTTCGATGACGACGTTCTCGCCGGGGGTCAGGTGCAGGCGGCGATCGTAGAGGGTCGCCTTCCGCCGCGTCTCGGTCACGGTCAACTGGCGGGCCTGGTAGGCGTTGGCCGACACCGTCAGCCGCAGGTGGGCCTTGCCGTCGGCGGCCAGGCGAGCGGCCAGGTCGGCCACCCTCGCGTCGGCGGGGACGGCGTCGGCGGGCACGATCCACACACCCAGGCCGGTCTGGCCCAGGGCGGCGGCGTCGGCCTGCCAGGGGTCATCCTGAAACCGCCCGTCGGTTCGAATGACCGCCGCGGCCAACTCCCCCGCGCGGCTGCGGAGCAGAGACAGCAGCGGGGCAATTCGCGTGGCCTGGGCGTTCGGGGCCACCGCGGGCGTGCCCAGGGCGTCGGCGAAAAGCACGTCCTCCTTTGCCCAACCGCCCGGCCAGGTCCACGGGGCCTTCTCCTGCCCCCGTAGCGAGGCGGAGTGGTCGTTGGCCAGCAGCCACGGGCGCCGGGCGGCCTCGCCGATGGGCGCATGCGGCCGGGCCAGAGCAACCGCCGCGGCCAGCAGGGCCAGACACTGGACCCCCACGCGCCACCAGGTCGTCGCCTTCCCTCGCCTGCGCCCCCACGCCGCCAACGCAATCGGCCCCGCCGCCGCCAGGGCCGTCAGTAGCCACCAGGGCGCCTCGAATCCGATCTCGATCGCGGCTGCGTACATGAAAGTCACCGCCCGGGATTATCGCACCGCCCGCCGGGATATGGAAGAACGCGGTGGCTCGCCCTCGGTCGCCTGAGGACTCCCGAACGCCTGGCGGCTTTACAATGGACCGGGGCCCGAGGGCAAGCTACGATCACGGCATGGCCCAGGTGCGGGAAAAGGTCATCGTGGAGAAGAAGGGCGAGATTATGGGATGGCCGGCCAAAGGAGACAGACCGTGACCAAAGCCCGAAAGAGATCGAGTGCGGCCGCGCGAATCGTGCCGGTGGAGGGACGATACGGCGAGGCGCTTTCGGGCATGGTGGAGTTGCTCGAATCTGTCCGCCGCTCGGCCGCCCGCGCCGTCAACGCCGTGATGACGGCCACCTACTGGGACATGGGGCGGCGGATCGTCGAGGTCGAGCAGGGCGGAAAAGGACGGGCCCAGTACGGCCAAGAGCTGCTCGAACGGCTTTCTGAGGATCTGACCGCCCGCTTTGGCAGAGGCTTTTCCCTGCGAAACCTGCGCAGTTTTCGCTCCTTCTACCTCGCCTGGCCAATTCGGCAGACACTGTCTGCCGAATCCGGGTCCAAGGGAAGAGGGCTGGCGGCGCCTAACCTTTCCGACCCGGCCTCCATCGCCCGACGCTTCCCGTTGCCTTGGTCGCACTATGTTCGCCTGTTGTCCGTGGGCGACATGGACGCCCGCGCGTTCTACGAGGCCGAGGCCCTTCGCGCCGGCTGGTCTGCCCGGCAACTGGACCGGCAGATCGCCACGCTGTTCTACGAACGGACGCTTCTGTCTCGCAACAAGGCGGCCGTGCTTCGCAAGGCCGACAAACCTCGCCCGGATGAAATAGTCACGCCCGAAGAGGAGATCAAGGATCCACTCGTGCTGGAGTTCCTCGGCCTTAAAGACGAGTACTCCGAGAGCGAGCTAGAGGAGGCTCTCATCGGCAAACTGGAGCATTTCCTGCTGGAGTTGGGAGGCGACTTCACGTTCGTCGCCCGACAGCGCCGGCTCCGCATCGGGGACGAATGGTATCGGGTGGATCTGCTGTTCTTCCACCGGCGGCTGCGGTGCCTGGTCGTCATTGACCTGAAAGTGGACAAGTTCACCCACGCCGACGCCGGGCAGATGCACTTGTACCTGAACTACGCACGGGAGAACTGGGTCCTGCCCGGGGAGAACCCGCCGGTGGGGCTGATCCTGTGCACCCGGCAGGATGCCGCCGTGGCCCGGTACGCCCTGGAGGGACTGCCCAACAAAGTGTTGGCCGCGCAATACAATCTGGCCCTTCCCGATCCGAAAACCCTCGCCCACGAGATGGCGCGAACCCGTAAACTGCTCGAGACCCGTCGTAAAGGAGCCCTAGAATGAAGGCCCTGATGATCGGCTTGCTGGTCTGCGCCGTCGCTGCAATGATCGGGTGTAAGGAAGAACCTCAACAGGTTAGCTGGATTCCCCCGGAAGGAGGCGTTATTTCGACGAAGGAATGGGAAGCCATTGAGGAGCACATCGCCAACCAACGTTCCGAAACGCGCAAATGGCTCGCAGAACACCCCGATGCGTTGCAGGGGTTGAACTTCCCCGCCCCTCCGGCTCCGGAAACGAGACCGGAATGACGACCCGGGCCTTTCGCATTCCTGCCCTTGGCCCACAAGGCGACCGCAAGAGCCTCACGCCACGCTGTCGGTAAGGGCCCTGAGGCCGGGCAAGGCCACGTCGGTGAAGGCCTCGACGGACAGGTCGGCTTCGGCCAGGGCGGCGAGGGGATAGCTGGTGGCGGCGGCGAGGACTTTCATTCCGGCGGCCTTGGCGGCCTGGATGCCGAAGGGGGAATCCTCCACCACGAGGCACCGGGCCGGGTTCAGCGGGCGGCCGAGAGCACGGGCCAGCAGCGAGCAGGCCAGACGGTAGCCCTCGGGGTTGGGCTTGCCCTGGCTGACGTCCTCGGCGGAAACGATCACGCGGAATCGCTCGAGGATCCCCAGGCAGCGGCAGGGCAGTTCGATCTCCGCCCGGAGGGCGCCCGAGCAGATGGCCAGGGGCACGCCCGCGTCCGAGGCCGCCGCGATGAGCTCCAGCACGCCGGGCATGGCCCGGGCGGAGCGGGCGAGCATCTCCTGCACGAGAACGGTCTTGTCGGCCGACAGCCGGGCCACCTGCTCGGCCGGCCAGACCAGGCCGTGATCGCGGGCGATGGCCAGGAAGGCGCCCCGATCGTCGTAGCCGAGGTACTTCTCGTAATAGTCTTCCCGGCCCAGGTCCACGCCGGCGCGGGCAAGGGTGGCGTGAAAGGCCTCGAAGTGGATCGGCTCGCTGTCGCAAACCACGCCGTCAAAGTCAAAGACCATCGCGTCCAAGGCAAACCTCGCTCTGCAGGATCGGGCCGGGTCAGTACCGGGCATTCAGGATACTCCCCCGGCGGGCGAGTTGCCACCGGGCGGGGGCGAAATCGCTCGCCGCCGGGCTCGGCAGGGGGCGGGCGGGCAGTTGGGCGCAGACGGCCGTCAGGCCCGGGCGGGACTGGATGGTCAACTCGCCCCCGCAGGCCTGGACACGTTCCTTCATGGACGAGAGCCCCACTCCGCCCAGGCGGGTGTCGGCGGGGTCGAAGCCGGCCCCGTCGTCGCGGACGGTCAGCCGCAGGAGCGGGCCGGCCTGCTCCAGAATAATGTGGATCCGTCCGGCGCCCCCGTGGCGGATGGCGTTAGTGACGGCCTCCTGGGCGATGCGGTACAGGGCAATCTCGACCTCGCCGGGGAAGCGGGCCGTGCGGAGGCCGTCAGGGCAGAGCAGTTGGGTTTCCACGCCGGCGGCCTGGGTGGTGTCGCGAAGGTGGGTCAGGGCGGCCGTCAGGCCGAGGGTTTCCAACGTCGCCGGGTAGAGCCCCTGGCAGATGCGGCGGACCTCGGCGATCAGAACGTCGCACTGGGCGGATACTTCCGCCAGTTCGCCCGCCAACGGGCGGAAGCAGGCCTCCCCGCAGCGGTCGATGGCGTGCTGCAGGGCCAGCTTGAAGGCCACCAGCCCCTGCCCGATGGAGTCGTGGAGTTCGGCGGCCTGGCGGCGGCGCTCTTCTTCGCGGATGCCCACGAGTTGCCGACGAACGGCCTGCAACTCCTCCCGCGCCTGTCGCAACGCCGACTCCCAGGCCGACCGATCGCTCGCGGGATTGTCCGAGGATTTTTCCGGCATTAAAGCGGCACCTTCTCCCTTCGGGCGTCTGGACCGAAGGTACGCGCCTATAGTATCACGAGAGTAGATGCGTGCCTAGCTGTCCGTGGGAACATCTATTTGTCGCCGATTGTGTAGTATATTGCCACAGAACGAGTTAGGGTAAACACCGTACTGGAATTTCATTGAAACTTTTCCAGATGGTCCTATTATTGAGATGTCGTAGGTGCCGTGGCGGCCGTGGGCCGGATAGCAAGGATCGACAGCACCAGCATGGGTCTAAGGCAGGTGAGCTATGGATCGAACGGACAATGGGAAGAAGACGGTCTTCCTGGCTGACGACCACGCGCTGGTGCGCGAGGGGCTGGCGGCCCTGGTGGAGAAGACGGGACAGTTCACGGTGGTCGGGCAGTGCGGCGACGGCCTGGACGTCGTGGAGCAGGTGACGGCGGCGGCCCCGGACGTGGTCCTGCTGGACGTGGGAATGCCCGGCCTGAACGGCATCGACATCTGCCGCGAACTGGGGCGCAAGGCGCCCGCCAGCGCCGTGCTCATCCTCAGCATGCACGACGGCGAAGAGTTCATTATCCGCGCGTTGGAGAACGGCGCGAAGGGGTATCTGCTGAAGGAATCGGCCGGAGAAGAGTTGGCCGAGGCCCTGCGGGTAGTGGCGGAAGGGCGGCGGTATCTGGATCCCGCCATCCCCGGGGCCCTGCTCGCCAAGCTCCACAAGGGCATAGGCGACCCGTACGAGAAACTCACCACGCGGGAGCGACAGGTGCTCCAGTTGATCGCCGAGGGCAACACCAACAAGAAGGTCGCCGAGGCCCTCCAACTGGCGGTCAAGACCATCGACACCCACCGCATGCGGCTGATGCGGAAACTGAATATCCACGACCAGACGGCCTTGGTGAAATTCGCCGTCGGCCGCGGCATTGTCAGCAGTTCATAGGGCAAGAACCCCCCTGTTCCTTAGCCAAGTCTCCCCCCTCTCCGGCCGATAGGTCATCCCAGCAGGGCTCGCGCGGAGCGGGCCTGGCGTGACCGCGCGGCAGGAAGCCATCCGCGGCTGTCTTTGTTGGACCATGACATGGCCCGTTTGAACATTACCTCGCCCGGCATCCTACTGATTTTGGCTGTCCTGTTGGCCGGAGCGATCTTCCTGCTGGACGCCTTCTACCTCAAGCCCTACATGGCCGGACAGGAATGGGACACCCTTCGCCAGCAGGCCTCCCGGACGCAGAGCTGCATCGCCAAGGATATCCAGGACCTGGGGGAGAAACTCCAGAACCTGGGGGGAACGTCGGCACAGGGGATTCGGATGCGGACGCTGGCGGCGACGGGGCGAAGCGGGCAACTGGAGGCCCTGGCCGCTCCGCAGTTCTGCGATTGCGACGTCGACATGGTCTGGCTCTGCCGCCCGGACGGCGCGGTCATCGACGTCTGGCTGAACGGGCGCTCCAGCGGGCTGACGGCCCCCCTGGCCGCCGGAATCCGCGCCTCCGTCGTCGCCCGGGGCGGGCGATCGGCCTCGTCGGCCTCCGGACTGGTCACCGTGGACACCCACACCGTCGTCTTCGCCCGCCGCCGGGTGCCCCACCCCGACGACCCGACCCTGCCGGCCGGGGAACTCTGGATCGCCCGAGCCTTCGACCAGAGCCTTCTGTCGAGCCTCCGGTCCGTCGAGTATGCCGACCTGACGTTCGCGCCCGAGGCGCCCCTGCCCTCGGTGCGGCAGGCCGAAGACGCCGCCGGCTGCCGCTTCTGGCTGCGAGGGACCGACGAACTGGCCGTCGCCTGGATCCTCCACGACGTCCACGGCAGGGCCCTGGGCTGCCTTCGGGCCGTGTTGGACGTCCCCCAGATCCACCTCCAGGCCTCCTCCGCCCGGCGCATGACCCTCATCATTCTCTCCCTGTCGGCGGGGGCCATTCTGATGGTCATCGTGGCCACCCACATCCTCATCGCCGGGCCCGTGCTGCGGCTGCTGCGGCGCCTGCAGATGCTCGACTCGGGCCAGAAGGTCGCCCACCTGACCAAGGACCTGCACGGCGAGCCCCTGGTGCTGGCGCGGCGGCTGGAGTCGGCCTTCGACCGTCTCGCCCACATGTCCAAGACCGACGAACTGACCGGGCTGGCCAACCGAAGGCATTTCACGGAAGTCCTCCACGCCTTCTACCACCAGGCCCGGCGCTACAACCGCCCGCTCTCCCTCATCCAGATCGACATCGACTTCTTCAAGGCCGCCAACGATGCCTGCGGACACCAGGGCGGAGACGAGTTGCTCCGGATCGTCGCCCGGGCGATCGAGTCGGCCTGCCGCAAGGCCGACCTGCCCGCTCGCTGCGGTGGGGACGAATTCGCCATTCTCCTGCCCGAGACCTCCAGTCTGCCGGCCGCCGTCATCGCCGAACGCATCCGCCAGTCCGTCTCCCAGCAGTCCGTCACCATCGAAGGGCTCAACCTGAAGGTGAGCCTGTCCATCGGCATCGCCGACCTGAACGCCGGGGAGATCTCCAGCCCGGAGGGGATGCTCGCCCTGGCCGACCGCGCCATGTACGCCGCGAAGGAGCTCGGGCGAGACCGCGTCGTGCAGGCGCACGACCTGGCCGGCGTGTCCTGGACGGGCGAGGCCGGCGCCCAGAAGGTCGACACCCTGCACAAAAAACTCGCCGGGCTCGACGGGCAGTTCAAGGGCCTGTTCCTCCAGGCCATCCAGGAGGTCGTCCAGGTCCTCGAGGAGCGAGACCCCTACATGGTCGCCCACGCCCTCAAGGTCAAGCACGTCGCCGTCCGGATCGCCCAGGAGATGGAACTGCCCGACCGCGTCATCGCCCGAATCGAAATCGCCGGCATGCTCCACGACATCGGCATGCTCGCCCTGCCCGACAGCATCCTGCTCTGCCCCGGCGAACTCGACGAACGCCAGTGGCAGGCCATGCGACGACACCCCCTCCTGTCCGTCCGCATCATGGAGGGCATGGAGTTCCTCGAACAGGAGATCCCCGCCGTCCGCTACCACCACGAGCGGTTCGACGGCAAGGGGTATCCGGAAGGGATTTCCGGCGCGAGCATTCCCCTGACGGCCCGCATCCTGGCCGTCGCGGAGGCCTTCGTGGGAATGACCTCGCCCCGGAGTTTCCGCGACCCCAAGAGCCTCCGCCAGGCGGCCGACGAACTGCTCGCCGCCGCCGGAACACAGTTCGATCCGGCCGTCGTCGAGGCCTTCGAGGGCCTGGTCGAACGCGCCGGCGAAGAACTGCTGGACGTCGGGACGGCCCCGTCGCACTCGTCCGTCCAGGAACTTTCCCCCGCCCTCGCCGACGCGTGAGCCCCCCGAGGGCCTCTACCGCCCGCCCGGCGCGCTGGCCGCCGTTGCCGCCGGCGCCAGGGCGAAACCCTCCGCGATCTTGTCCATCATCGCCGCGGCCGCCTTCACGTCCGCCCCCTGATAGAACAGGAATAGCGAAAAACACCGGTCGTCCTTGCCCGCCCCGCTCACGCAGATGATCCGCTGAACCACCAGCGGATACTCCACCCCGCCCGGGGCCGACGCCGGTCGGCTCGCCGGAGCGGCCGGCGCCAGCCGCACCATGAACTGATACCCCTCCTGCCCCCCCATCCGCGCCGGCGACTGGGCCACCACCGTCGAAACCACCTCGGGCGTCTTGGTCGCCATAACGGCATCCGCCCGCTGCCGGGGCGTCGTGCCCTTGGCCACCGCCTGCGAAACCACCCACGTCCGTACCGTCTCGCTGTCGGCCAGATAATCCCACTGCGCCATCGCCACCGCCCCCCCCACCGGTACGCGATACCAGCCGTGAGGCCGACGAAGGCTGTACCCCCCCGCCGGCAAGGCGATCGCTTCGCCTAATGCCTCGATCGGCAATTCCGCCGGACGGCCCATCGGCGCCGTCGCCACCGAGCCGGCCACTTGCTCCAGCACGGCGGCCAGGCCCTCGGCCTTGTCGGCGAAGCTGGTGGCCGTCAGGACGTACCCGATCGCCGGCGCGCCGTCCTCCCTCGGGCGAAGCCAGCAGGCCATCCGCGCCGACAACTTCTGTCCCCGGCTGGTGTAGGTCACGTGGCGAACGAGGGCCTCCTGCCCGGCTACCTTGCCCGGGGCGTCTTTCACAACAACCAGGTCCCGCACGTCCAGGGCCTGGGCGATCTGATTCTTGACGGCCTCGGCCAGTTTCGCCGCCGACCCGCCCGCGTCCTCCAGGCAAATCGCCAGCGTAACGCTCTGTACCGGGCGTGTGCCTTCCTTCCGCACGGCCGTCGCCACTTCCCGCGGGGTGCCCGTCCCCACGAACTCAAACCCCTTGGGAATCGCCAGCCTCACCCCCGCCTGCGGGAACGACACGGGCGGCAGCATCTCCGGTTCGCCCGCCCCCCGGGCCGCCTGCGCCGCGAACACTCCCAGAATCACTCCCGTCACGGTGATCATCCGTCTTGGTCTCATCCCCCGATTATACCCCCCGTCCCTCCCAATGCCAGCCGACTGCGTCGGCTGGATTCCCCCTCTTTATTCTGTTTCCCTTCAAACCCCCTTTCCAGATCCCCCGCCGAAAACCCCCGCAAAAAACCATTGACGCCCTCGCGTTTCTCGTGTAGTATTCTTCTCGCACACTGCGGGCGTAGCTCAGTGGTAGAGCGTCACGTTGCCAACGTGAATGTCGTGAGTTCAAGTCTCATCGCCCGCTGGAAGAAGCCCCCGTAAAACAAGCACTTACGGGGGTTTTTCTTTATACCCTTCAAAACCGTATACCCTCGATTATCCCCTTGGCGGCCCTGCCCCGCCCGCCGCCCCCCGAAAAAAATCTTTCCTGCGGTCGGATTTTTTTCTCGGGCCACACTCTGTTGATATTGAAAGGCAATCATTATGGCAGGAAGAATGTCGAAACTCAGCGTCGTAAACGGCTACTGGCGGGCCAAGCGGAAGAACCGCCAGACTGGTAAACACGATTACTTCTACTACGGTAAGGTCGGGGAAACCTCCAAGCGGGAAGCCATGGCGGCATGGCTGGCCAAGTTCGCCGAACTGGAACGAGCCGATCTGGACCGAGAACGAGAGGGCCAGATCGTGCCGTCCGCATGGCTGAAGCCCAAGACGTGGGCCAAGGCGTTAGCCGCCGTCAAACCGCCCCTGACACCGGCCCCCTCCGGCGAACACCGTCCCTTGTGCTTCAACTCGTCGCCACCCTCGAAATGGGAACCGGCGTCGTTGCAGCCCGATGTGGTTCCATGCAGGCCGATGGGGCAGGAAGAAGTCCAGCAGGACGGCCCGTGCGATCTTTCGACCATCAACGGTGCGATGGCAGCTTTTCTGGCAACCAAACGGCAGGAGGTCAAAGACGGCGAAAAGGGCAAAGGGGGCATCGCTCCCAAGCGGTACTCCAACATCGCCACGGCGGTCAAACGGTTCGTCGGCTGGCTTGGCGGCGAGAAGCCACTGGTCGCCATCAACAGCATGGCCCTGCAAGGCTTTTTCCAGTGGCTAAAGAGCGAGGACGAGGCCAACTATAGCGACAGCGGCCAGTTCGTCCGAAATAACATGCAGCCCGTGAACCAGTTCGTCCGGTATCTCTGGGAGTCCGAGCTTATCGAGATGCCCCGAGTCCTTGGATCGAAGAGCCTCACTGCCCAAGTCACCGAACCTGTCATCAAGTTGTTCGACAGGGACGAACTGAAAGACCTGATCGACAGGGCCGATGGCGTCGTGAAGGCGGCGATGCTTCTGATGGTCAACTGCGGCATGACCCAGCAGGACGTATCCGACCTTCACCCCGACGAAGTGGACTGGGAGAACGGCTGCGTCGTTCGCAAGCGGTCGAAAACCCGGAACAAGAAGAACGGTAACGTGCCAACCGTCCGCTACAAGCTCTGGCCGGTAACGTTGGCCCTGCTGAACAAATACCGCAGCGACAACCCCGATCACGTTCTAGTCAACCCGAGAACGGGTGGTACTCTGATACGGTCTGTCCTGAACGGCGAGAACGTTGGTCATACAGACACGCTGGCCAAATTCTACAACAGTATGCTGAAACGGCTGGGCATCGTGAAGGACTGCACGTTGAAGAACATCCGAAAGACGAGCAGCAGCCTGATCGGAAACAACCCCAAGTACGCTCGGTATGCCGAGTATTTTCTGGGCGAGTCCCCAAGGACGATAACGGACAAGCACTACGTCGCCCCATCGCCCGAACAGTTCGATGAGTGCCTCGACTGGTTGGGCCAGACCTACGGCTTCATTGGCCCGAGCAAGGCGAAAAGGAGGCCGTAGGAGCGTAGAAATCGGTGAAGAAGACGGAAACGCAACGGGACTTCCTGCCGGAAGAAGCCTTCACTCCCGTTGCGTTTCTTTTTGTCACGTCGGAAGCATCCCCATCCGTGGTACACTGCCCCTGCCCCAGTGGCTTGGGTGCTGAGCGGTTCCCCCCGACTGCTCGCCCTTTGTCGCTGGGGCGTTTTTTTTGTCGCCCCGCTCAGTCCCGCCTTCGGTCTTCTCCCCCTGCGTATAATACCCGTAGCCCCTGCGGCGAGGCGATTGACGGGTCATCCCTCCGACTGCCGATCACCTTGCCGGTGGGGCTTTCTTTTTGTCGCCCTGCCCGTATCCCTCTGAAAAGAAAAAGACGGCAGGCCTGCATGGAAGACGTGGCCTGCCGCCGGGAACGGGCGATCAGCCCGTCTGCATGATTATACGCAGCACGGTAGGAAGACAAGGTGTTCAGCGGATTTCTTCAAGCGTTGTCGCCCAGAAAAGAAGCAGCGAACAGGAAGGGGGGAGACCTGTTCGCTGCACGTCGGAAGGCGGGGGAGACCTTCCGTTTTTCGGCGGGTGGGAGAGCCGCCGGTTAGCCGTTCGACAGGCAAGCCCGTCGAACGTGTGGGTGCG
>JAPLNA010000299.1 GCA_026693065.1 Planctomycetota bacterium | reverse complement strand
GCCGCCGTCGTCGTTCTGGCAGGCCTGCCAATGCTTCATGACGGCCAGCCAGTAGCCTCTCGGGGCGGCCAGCCCTGCCTCGTCGGCAAAGGCCATGCCCAACACGCCGTATTGACTGTTGGAGTTGTCCCACAGGCGGCGCTGTCGGGGCCCCCCGGTGCAGTCGTAGGTGTAGTTGCCCGGAACCCCGCCGACGGTCAGCAGCCTGGCGTCGTCGCGGAGGCGGGCGAGGTAATGCGCCCGCACGGTGGCGTCGAGGCTCGCCAGGGCCGCCGCACGGTAGGCCAGGCAGTACGTCTTGCCGGTCTTCTGGTCGCCCAGCCACCGCAGGGCCTTGCTCATGCCCGCGCTCTTGGCGTCGGCGCCGGTCTCCAGCAGGGCGAACGTCGGCAACGCCGTCGTGCAGACCCCGTAGCCGGCGGATACCAAGTGCTTCGCCTCCCACACCATGTAGTCCGGCCAGACGCCGTCGGGGTGTTGGGCGGCCCAGATGTACTTGCACGCCCGCTTCACGACGTCGGCGACCTTCGGGTCGGAGAAGACCAACTTCTCCTTCGCCCACACGATCCCTCGCCGCTTGGCCTCGTCGTCCACCCGCTTGGCCGCCATCGAGGCCTTCAACCCGTCGGCGTCCTTGGCCGTGTGAAGGTCGAGGTATCGCCGGTAGTATCCCCGGGCACGCTCGAGGGCAGTCCGGGCGGCGGCGGCGGAGACCTCCGGGAACGCGGGGTCCTGAAGCATCGATTCGTACCAACGCCCCATCTCCAACGCGATCTTCTCCTCGACGCTGTCGACTTCCTTCACCGCCAGGGGCGCGTAGGTCTTTGTGGCCTGGTCGATGTCGTCGTTGAGGAAGGGGACGGCCTTCTCCGGGGCGTCCAGGTCCAGCACGAGCAACCGAACCAGTTTCTGCCGCGTTGGGGCGTCGGCCGGGGCGGCGGTGAGTTTGTCCTGCAACTGCTTCTGCTGTTTGGCGATTTCCCGACGGGCCTCGGCCGTCCGGATCCGCGCGGCGATGTCCGTCTTGACTGCCGAGTGGAACGACGCGGCCGACGACATCGCCTGCTTGTAATGGGCGATCGCCTGGTCGACCTGCCCGGCCTCGACCTCTTCGTCGGCGACGGCGATGAGGGCGGCGACGTACTCGTCGGCGGCGGAGGCCTTCTCGTCCGGGCGGGCGTTCTGGTAGCGCCCCAGGAGGATCTGGAGCCGCTTGGCCTGCCACTCCACCCCGCGCTCGGGGGCGACGGTGTTCAGTGTGTCGATGGCCGCCTCGACGGTCTCGTACCCGGCGGGGGCCTGGAGGCCCAGTTCGACGGCCTTCTCGAGCATCACGATCCGCAGCGCGGGGGCGTCCTGGAGTTCCTTGGCAGTCTTGAGGAGTTTCTCGGCCAGCGCGAGGGAGTCCTTCTTATTGCCCGAGGCGGCGGCCTTCTTGACCTGATCGCCATAGATGGAATCGAAGTCGGCCTGGGCGTCGCCCCGAAGGGCCGACACGGCGACAAAAAGAACCAGGGAAGCGGCCAGCCAGCTCCGCGGTGAGAGGGTCATCGTTGGAAGTCCTTCCCAGCGGGTCAAAGCCCGCTTCAGGGCATAACGCGTCATAGGACCATCTTATTATCGGTTCTGCGGGGGGACCAGGTCAACCCCGACTGTGTTTTTTGCGCCAACGCCCTTGACAGCCGCCGGCGAGACGATATCCTGTCTGCTTCGGGCTCATAGCCCTACCGGGCAGGTAGCTCAGTTGGTAGAGCACATGACTGAAAATCATGGTGTCGGCGGTTCAACTCCGCCTCTGCCCATCCGACACGCCGGCGCAAGCCGGCGTGCTCGTTTAAGCGGGAGAACGCGGCGACGGTTCTTCGCTCGTTTAGCGGCGGTGCTTGCACCGCGCGTGCTTCCCCGCCGCGTAATCAGCGAGCCCCCACCTCTTGCGGTGGATCAGCGAACAGCAACGCGACAGCGAAGTCTCACGGCGAGCGCCGTCAATCCGCCTTGTATCCAAGCCGTTGGATGACGTTGGCGTTGTTGAACCACCAGGTCCAGCCGGCGGAGACTCGCTGGTTGGCGAGGCAGCCGGCGACCTTGTTGCGGTCGAGCTTCTCCCCCTGCCCGACGGAGTAGAAGTCGGAGGACACCGGGGGACGCCATCCGATCCGCTGGAAGACGACGATCACCCGGGCGCCGGGCACGGCCAGCGTGACGGCCGGACCGGGCTTGTCCAGCTCGGCCAGGGGGGCCTCGATGTCGGCCGGGGCGCGGAAGGCCTCGGTCAGGAACTTCTTGATCGCGTCGCCATAGTGGAGCTTGCCCAGGAGGTACATGGGCTTGGCGTCGGGAGACAGGGCAAGAGACAGCAGGTCGAGGTTGCCTGTCTTGGCGGCGTTGACGGCCATCTCGACGGGGAACAAGAACCCGCGGATGGCCTGGACCTGTTCGGCGGCGATGCGTTTGCCGTTGGGCATGGGCGTATTGGCCAGACGGAACAGGGGGCGGTAGTCGCCGGAATTGAGGCCTGACAGGGCCGATCGCAACTGCTGCAAGAGACCGGCGCCGTCCTCCGCCCCCGAGACCTGGGCCAAAACGGAGTCCTGCACGCTCTGGGCCAGGTCTCTGACCTGGCCGCTCAGGATCTCTCGCTGGGTTCGCTGGAGGAGGGGAAGGAGATACCGCATTTCGCCGGCGGCGGCGGCCTTGCAGGCCATCTCCAGGTACTCCGGCGTCATCTGCATGATGCGAACGGACAACGGCACGACGTCGATCCGATTGGCGCTGGCGGCCTCATACGTCAGTCGCGTGAACAGCCCCGTCTCCCAGGCCGCTGGCGCCGAGAGCTTCTTGGCCGCTTCGGCCAGCCCGGCGGTCTTGGCCTCCTCGACGAGTTTGGCCGCCAGGGGGGTCAACTGGCTTTCGAAGAGCATCTTGGTCTGCCAGTCCGTGATGACCTGCTTACGGATCCGCGGGGTCATGGTATCCGGGGGCTGGTTCTTGGCCGTCTCGAGCGCCTGCCAGATCACGCGGTCGACCAGGTCGGTGTCATCGGCGGAGGGGTGGACGACGTACATCTCCTTGCCGATGGGCTTGATCTCGGAGGCGGGCAGGTCCTTGGTCTCCCGCCCGACGAGGGCGAAGGCCTTGGCGGCGAGGCTGTCGCCTTCGTCGCGTCCGGTGCGGCAGTCGGCGAGGATTGGGTTCTCGATCAGTTCGGCGCGTTCGACCAGGCCGGTGTCGCCCAGGTGGAAGGGGAACAGGTCCACGCCGGCGTTGCTGCTGATGCAATAGAGGACGCGACCGTCAGCGGCCTTGGGGTCTCCGACGCCCTTGACGGCGACCCAGGTGAGCTTGGGGGCGACGGCCGGCTGGGTGGTCGAGCCAGCCTGCTTGGGCAGGACCAGTTGAGCCACCTCGTCCAGCGCCGCGGCCAGTGTCATGGTCTGGCCCGCCGGGCAGGAGAGGGTCACCCGCACGTCGGGAGCGACCCGGGTCTGCCCGAAGGAACTCCAGGGGAAGCAGATGTCCGCGATGCCCGCGGCCTGGGCCAGGGCGGCCATGGCCGCGTCGATCGACAGACCGTTGACGGCGTTGACGGCCTCGGCGGGCAGTTGCTTTGCCAGAAGGGCCTGGTTGGCGGTCGGGTCCACCAACTGATCGGCATAGACCTTGGCCAGCGGGTCTTTGACGTTGGCGGCCTGGGCGGCCTTGGCCTCGCGGTTAAGCCGGCTGACCAGCTCGTCGACCCGGCCGCGGGCGACCTGCGGGCGGAGCGTCTCGATGATCCGCGGGCGGGCGGTGAAGAAGTCGATCTTCGCCGGGCGGCTGGCCGGGGCGCTGGCGGCCGGGGCGGTCGACGGGGCCGGCGCGAATTCTTCCGGATGATTCAGGTAGTAGCTGGCGATCTCCGTCTTCTCCGGCACGCTGACCCGGCGTATGGCCTCGGCGTTGATGGTGAGGGTGCGCACCCGCACGCGGTCGCCCAGCCGGTAGCCGAAGTCGAACGACTCGCCCGTGGTGGCCTGCCCGGCGACTTTGTCCTTGTACTGATTGAACAGCGCCTCGATGTCGGCGTCGCTCGGTAGGCTCGCGCTGGCCAGCAGGGGCTCGGGGCGAAGCACGACCACGCGGAGGTTGGTTTGCTCGCTCAGGTCGCGGAAGAGGGCTTTCTGCTCGGCCAGCAGCCCCGGACCGGCGGGCATCTGGACGCGGAAGTACTGCTCGATGGCCATCCAGTGGCTGACGGCCTGGAGAAGCGCCTTCTCGGACACGGACGACTGGGCGCTGCGGAGGTCGGTGACGAGCTTGTCGTAGTCGCCCTCGGAGCGACCGCGAGCCTTGGTCCCCGCCAGGAGCTGCGCCCGGGTCTCCTCGGGGGACATGACCATGCCCGCCTTCTGGGCCTCCTGGAGCAGCAACATCCACCCGTTGGAGGCGCTCTCGGACTTGTCCGAACTGGTCTTGGCGAGGGCGGCCAGAATGCTCGGGCTCCCGATGTACGAGTCGAACGACTGGCTGCCCAGAATCTCCATGTCCTGCCGGGCCGATATCAAGTCGTTCCGGTACAGCTTGCCCAGCGAGCTCTCGCCCACGAGATTGGGGTCTCGGGCGCCGAAGAGCCGGGTGATCGAGTCGATGACTCCCTTGATCTCATCTCCGCCTCCGCCCAGCGTCAGCAGGAAGGTGACCATCAGGAACACCATCACGAAGATCACGAGTTTGCGGCGGCGACGAAAGAACGCAAAGGCCATGGTTAGTCCTCTTTCCGGATTCTGCTACCGTATCAATGCCGTACCGAACCGGACATCTTATCGGGTATCGGCGTTTTTGCAACCAAAGAGTTGCAGCTTCGGCAGGTTGTGGGCGGGGCGGCAGGGAGAACCATCCGCCTTCGGCGGACCACAAAGACCCCGGTGCGGCCTCGAACCCTCGGTTCTCGGCCGCAACCAAACGAGCCGGGTGCCGTGGTTCGCGGCGCAGCCGCAACCACGCCGCGAACCACGACACCGGGCTGTCAATGGGAAGCACGCGGGGAGGAAACGGAAAGGGCCGATCACGAAGGACCCGGCGCGGCCTCGAACCGTCGGTCTCAGCCGCTGCCCAAGGGGCCGGTAGCCGGTGCCCAGGCGGAAACGGAAAACCGCCCGGTAGACCGTAGCTCCGTACGTGGGCACACGGTGGCCCCTCGCAGGGGACCCGGTCCGCCGAAGGCGGTTTGGTTGCGGCCGAGAACCGAAGGTTCGAGGCAGCGCCGGGTGCTTCGTGGTCTTCGTGGTTCCCCGAGGCTCCAACGGGGAGGCCGCGGGCATCTTTCCAGCGGCCCCTAAAGCGTGACCTTGAGCCCGAAGGCCTGGAGCAGTTTGGCCAGGGCGGGGCGATGGGCCGGGCTAAGGGGCGTCATGGGCAGGCGGAGTTCGTTGCGGATCAGACCCATCATGGCCAGGGCGGCCTTGACGGGGATGGGGTTGGTCTCGACGAACATCCCTCGGAACAGCGGGAAGAGTTTCAGGTGCAGCGACCGGGCGGCGGCGAAGTCGCCCCGCGCCGTCGCGTCGCACAACGCGCGGATCTCCCGCGGCAGAACGTTGGCCAGGACGCTGATGACCCCCGTGGCGCCCACCGACATGAACGGCAGCGTCAGCGAGTCATCGCCCGAGAGGATCGTGATGCCGCACTCGGCGGCGATCTGGCTGGCCATGTCCAGCTTGCCGGTAGCTTCCTTGACCGCGACGACCAGGGGAATCTGCTGGTACATGCGGACGATGGTCTCCGCCGACATTTCCACGCCCGTCCGGCCGGGAATGTTGTAGAGCACGATGGGCAGCCCGACCTCGGCGATCCGCTGGATGTGCTCGAACATGCCCTGCTGGGTGGGCTTGTTGTAATAGGGGTTGACGATGAGGCAGGCGTCGGCGCCGGCGTCTTTGGCGTGGCGGGTCAGTTGGAGGGCTTCGGCGGTAGAGTTGCTGCCCGTGCCGGCGATGACGGGGACTCTTCCCGCCGCCCGCTCGATCGTGAAGGCGATCACGCGGTCGTGCTCTTCGTAGCTGAGGGTGGGGCTCTCGCCGGTGGACCCGCACGGCACGAGCCCCTGGGTTCCGCTGGCTAACTGCGAATCGATCACCCGCCCGAAGGCGGCGTAATCCACCTCGCCGTCGGCGAACGGCGTGACCAAGGCCACCATCGAGCCTTCCAGTTTCATTCGATCAGACATAAAGGGACGCCTCGACTTCCTGTCCATTCCAGTTGCTGGATCCCGCCTGGCGTTCCGCCATCGCGAAGAACGAAATCCGAAGCACGAAACTCGAAACCCGAAACAACTCTAAAGCCGACAAATTCTAATGACCGAAACGGGAAACGGCAAGACCGTCTGTCAACTCCCCGTTTCGATCATTGGGACTTTATCCGTTTCGGATTTGTTTCGGGTTTCGAGTTTCGGATTTCGTTTCTCAAGGGGTCGCTGCTTCCCTTGGGCTTACGCTATTCCGTTTGCGCGCGATCGATGGCCCGCTTCATCTCGGCCACGGCGTCTCGCAGCCCGACGAACAACGCGCGAGAGATAATCGCGTGTCCGATGTTGAACTCGCTGAATCCGGGCATGCGGGCGACGAGGCCGACGTTTTCGTAGGTCAGTCCGTGCCCGGCGTGGACGATCAGCCCGGCGTCGAGCCCTGCCTCCAGCCCGGCTTCCAGGTGCTCCAGGGCTTCGGGGAGCGAGGGCGCCTCGGCGGGCACGTCCATGCGGGCGCGGTCGTTGCCGCCCAGCCGTCGGCCCTGGGCGGCGAAGGCGTGGGCGAAGGTGCCCGTGTGCAGTTCGACGGCGTCGCAGCCGGCCTGGCGGGCGGCGAGGATCTGCCCGGGCGACGGGTCCACGAACGCGCTGACCTCCACCCCGCGCCCGTGCAGGGCGCCGGTCACCTCGGCCAGCCGCCGGGCGTGGGCGATGCAGTCCAGCCCGCCCTCGGTGGTCAGCTCCTGGCGCTTCTCCGGGACGAGAGTCACCTGGTCGGGCGCCAGTTCCATCGCGATAGCCACGATCTCCTCTTCCATGGACATTTCCATGTTGAGCTTCACGTGGACGGTCGGTCGTTGATGTGGCGGCGGTCGACGCGGAGGTGGAAGGTGATGCCGTCGGCGCCGCCCAGCTCGGCCTGAGCGGCGGCCCAGACGGGGTCGGGCTCCACCGTGCGCCGTGCCTGGCGGACGGTGGCCACGTGGTCAATATTTACGCCCAGTTCGGGCATGGCGTCAGTTCTCCGGCTGGTCCAGCGGCGGGGCGGGCGTCATCATGTCGTCGTTGATGTCTTCGGTCTCTTCGTCGGCCTGCGGGTCGGGCACGGGGGCCTTCTCGGGGGCGACGGCGGTCGGAGCGGCCGGGGCGGAGGCCGGAGGCCGCGGCGAACGCTTTGTCGTCGTCCGAGCGGCGGGCACGGTGCGGGCGGCGGGTTTGCCCGCCACGCCCGCCGGCGCCGTCGCCGGACGCGTGGTGACCCGGGCCGGCTTGGCGAAGTATTCCTGGATCACCTTCATCGTCGGCTCGCGACCGTAGGGCACGTAGCTGCGTTCCTTGTGGTGCTCCGGGTGGTTTCGCCACTCCCACACCAGATACCCCGCCATGGCGTCCTGGTCGTTCCAGGCCTCGAAGAACGACCGGAAGCACATCGCCTGAAGTTCCGGCGATTCCTCCTTCGAACGGTAGTAGTCCCACGGATACTTGGCGGCAGTGACAATATCCGGCCAGCCGACCTCGGTGAAGAGGATCTGGTGGCTGGGGTACTTGGCGTTCCGCCAGGCGAGGATTTCGGTGCGGATGCGCGCCCAGCTCTTGAGCATGACCGCGAGGCTGGGCTCCTTGTCGCCGACGAGGTCGTAGTAGGTCGTCATGCCGATCAGGTCGAGCTTGTCCCACCAGGCGACCTTGCGGTAGTTGTCCCAGTTGGACGAATACGTCAGCCGTCCCTTGTAGACCCCGCGGACCTGCGCGATCAGCCGTGTCCACCGGGCGACCTGGTCCTCGGTGCTCAGCAGTTCCGAGCCTACGGCGAAGGTGTCCACGCCGGTTTCCTGCGACAGCCGGGCGTAGTGCGTGATGAAGGTGTAGTAGTCCTCCCACCAGGAATCCCAGTTGCTGGGCTTGATCACGCCGCGCCACTCGTCCTCGGTGGGCTTGTCGAGCAGGACGACCGGCATGATCATCACGCGCAGCCCGCGGTCCCGCGCCAGGCGGATGAGCTTGCGGATGCGATCGTCGTTGGGCCCGCGATCCTTCCGCATCGTGATCATGTTGCTCGTGCCGTTCTCCTGGTAGGCGTGCACGACGAAGTTGATGGTGTTGGCCCCGGTTCGGGCGATCTCCTCGACGTAGTCCTCGTAGGGGTTCCGTGGGTGGGCCGAGTGCAACTGAATGGAGATCCCGCGATACTCTCCCGCGGTGGAGGGATTCAGGGGGGGCGGCGCCGGCGGCGAACCGTTGCTCTTGAGGCAACGCACCGCCACCACCACGCCCAAGGCCAGCACGAACAGGGCCACGATCGCCAGTTTGTCTTTCCGCATCGACACAGTCTCCCGGGCGGTATCGCCCGTGTCTCCGATTTTAACTCGCCGGGCGGTCCAACCAAACTTTATAATGCCGCCAACGCGAACGGTTTTCAACCCGGCACCTGAGTTCATTTCCGGAGACACGACATGGCAGATGAAGAAATCCCCTTGGCCGACGACGAACCCGTGGAGATTGTGGGGCCCGGCGCGGGCCGGGAGGAGGCCTCCAAAATCCGTCGCATCGGGGGCGCCGGCGAGTCCACCCGCAAGAGCGACTTCAAACGCGCCCTCAATATCACCGGCGCCGGCGCTACCCGAATGCGCCTGTTCAGCTCGAAACTCTCGGCGACCTCCCTGGCCGCGATGGAACGCCAGATCAACGAATGGCTCGACACCGAAAAAGTCGAGGTCAAGGCCGTCTCCAGCGAGATCGGAACCATGCAGGACAAAATCAGGGAAGAGAACCTGATCTTGTCGTGACCGGGGGTGCTCTGGACGCCCAGCCGCCCGCCCAGCAGGCCCGCCAGTTCCTTCGAGATCGCCAGCCCCAGCCCCGTGCCGGAGGTCTCGCGGGTGAGGGAGGCGTCGGCCTGGTAGAACTTCTCGAAGATGCGTTCCTGGTCGGCCTCGGCGATGCCCGGCCCGGTATCAGCGACGCTGACGCTCACGTGCGGGGCCACCCCGCCGGCGCGGATTGACGCAATCTGCTGGCTCTGGTCGGCCGTCAGCTTCAACTGCTGCTTGTCGGCTAGGGGCGCCATCAGGGCCGCCAGGGTCTGGCAGGTGTCGATGACGGAGACCTTGTCCATCCGCACGGCGGCCCGCCCGGCCTCGATGCGGGCCAGGTCCAGAAGGTCGTTGATCATCTGCAGCAGGTTGCGGGCGGAGGTGGCCACGTTCGTGCCGTACCGCGCCACCCGCTCGTCGGCGTTGTCGGCCAGCAGGTCCGCGAATCCGATAATGCTGTTGAGCGGCGTACGAAGCTCGTGAGAGACGTTGGCGAGGAACTCGCTCTTGACCTTGTTGGCCTGGAAGAGGGCGACGTTGCTTTCGGCCAGTTCGTTCAGGCGGATATCCAGGGCCTGGTTGGCCGCCTGGAGCTTCTCGTGCTGGCTGGCGATGGCCGCGAGCATCTCGTTGAAACTCTCCCCCAGCCGCTGGAATTCATCCCCCGTCGTCAGGGCGCTGCGGACGGAGAGGTTGCCGTCGGTGACCTGGTCGGCGGCCTGACGCAGGTGGTGGATCGGGCGAAGGATCAGCCGCTGGGCGATCAGCGAGAACAGGATGATCGCCAGCAAGGCCGCCATGGCGAAGCCGATGGCGAACGCCCCGCGAGTCCACCAGACCAGCGGGTTGACCCTCGCCCGCCAGGGCAGGCCCACGTCCACCAGCCCGCGGAGCTGACCCGGGGCGAAGGCGGGGGCGTTTTCCCTCTCGCCGGAGTGGCACTTCATGCAGGTCTGGTCGACCCGGACGGCCCGGAGGCAGCGGGTGATCGCCCGCCCGCGATTGTCCTCTGTTTGCAGAATGGCGGTGACCTGGCGGGCGTCGGCGACGAAGGCCTGCAGGGCTTCCTTCTGCACCGCGTCCAGCCGCGGCGCGGGAGGCTGGGGCTGGAGCTCGGGCCCCAGCACGATGAAACTCGGGCCCGTCCGCCCCTCGCTGGGCCTGCGCCCCTGGGACAACGCGCCCGTGTACCACGTCTTGAGCTGCTGCGAGCCCCCCTTGGCCTGCGGGCGATTGTGCGTGTCCAGGAACTCCATCAGCCGCAGCCGCGTCAGCTCGTCCCCCTTGTCTTCCACTCCCTGCTGCGCCAACAACTCCATGAAATACCACGGCACGCCCAGCGCCGCCGCCAGCGTCAGCAGCACCGCGCCGGCCAGCACCACCCGGAACTTCGTCGCCAGCGAGATCTTGACCGATTTCTTTGCCATGTCGGCGGTATTGTAATCCCCCGTGCCCGGAGGCGAAAGGGGGTCGGGCGGGAACTCGTCACTGGAGCGACCGGTCCGGGGTTTCTCGGGAAGGGGGGAATCCGAGTGGACTTGGGACGCGGGGGCCGCTACGATGACGCGTTCCCACGGACTGGAAACTGACGCGAGAACCCTGGAGACCCGCGATGGGCGATGTGAAGTACGATACGTATCTGGGACACGGCCCGAAACAGATGGTGCATTGGGAACATTGGTCCTGCCCGGACGCCGAGAGCTACATGGCCGGGGTGGACCTGTACGACCATCCGCGGCAGTGCCGGCTGATCCTGAAGGAGCGGTATCCGCAGTTGGAACTGGGCGTGCCGGACAACGACGACCCGTGGCAGCGCCCGCGGCTGGGGCACGACGCCGGGCAGGACAGCAGCGACCCGGAGAAGCACACCGTCCGGTGGGGGCAGGGCGAGTCGGCGACGTTCGAGCACGGCGCGGCGTTCAAGACGGCCGAGGACGTCTTCGCGTTCAGCCCGCTGGCCAAGGGCGACTTCCGCGACTGGTCCGTCGTCGCCTGCGACGACTACCGCGACGAGGAAGACCTCTACAAGCGATGGCGGGCGGGGTATCCGGCCGAGTGGGGCGACAAGGCCCCCGAGGGCGTGGCCCACATGGGCGGGTTCTACAACACCATGTTCATGTGGCCCCTGTTGACGTTCGGCTGGGAGCTGTTCCTGGAGTGCTGCCTCGACGACCGCTTCGAGCGGATCATGGACGAGTTCGCCGAGATCAACCGCCGGGTCTTCCGCACGATGGCGAGGCTGCCCATCCGCTTCGTCGTCTGCCACGACGACATTGTCACCAGCCGCGGGCCTGTCTGCAGCCCGGCCTGGATGCACAAGTACATCTTCCCGCGATACGAGGAATTCTGGAGCCTGCTCAAGGCCGCCGGCAAGGACGTGATCTTCATGGTCGACGGCTGCGTGGACAAATACGCCGACGACGTGATGGCCTGCGGCGCCCTGGGCATCATCAGCGAGCCGTACACCGACTACAAGGCCCTGGCGCGGAAGTACAAGAACTGCTTCCTGGCCGGCGAGGGCGACAACCGCGTCCTCATGCGGAACAACCCCGCCGAGATCGACGCCATGGTCGACTCCATGATCGAGACCGGGCGTATGTCCGGGGGCTACATGATGTGCATCGGCAACCACATTCCCTGGAACGTGCCCGGCGAGGCTGTGAAAAGATACCTGGACCGCTCGGCGGAGTTGGCACAAAGATAGGGGAGAAAGCCGTAACCAGTAATCAGTAATCAGTAAACCGTGACGCGTGGTCCACCGCGGGTGACTGATTACTTGTTACTGGTTACTGATTACGGTTTACGCTTTATTCCCCTTCCACGGAAATTTTCCTCAGATTTTCCGAAACTTCTGCGCGGGTTGTGCGTCATGTAAGTACAGACAGTTATGGGAGGGGGCGAGAAGGCTGGGTGCGGCGTGCGGTATTCGTTGAGGACGGCGCTGACGGTCGCGGTGGCTTTTACGGCGGTGGCCGTGGGCCAGGAGCTTCAGTCCCCGGACTCGCGAGCCGTCGTCGAGGCCCTGCTCAAACGCTCCCGTGAGTTGGAAGATGTCCGCTTCTGTGTGCCGCAGGCGTTGTGGAAGCAGTACCTGCGAGAGCAATTGGGCGGTCCATCGCCGGCGGGCCCGGGGGCCCCGGTGCCGTGGATCGCCGAGGCCGGTCTGTACCGCCTCACCGTCGCCGAGAGTGGCAAGGGCGTGCTCGAGGCGACGGTTCGCATCCGCGTATTCGACGCCCTCCCTGCCAAGAATCTGGCGGTGCTGTCGGCCGCCAGGGCGTGGAAGAACCTGACACTGACCGCAGGCGGGGGAGAAGCGGTTCCCGTCGAACTGCCCGCCAACGACGGATTCCTACGCTTCTCCCCGCCCGCGGCCGGTGTATTCATATTAAAGGGGCTCACCGATGTCAAGGGCGATCGCGTGCCGGTGGAAATTCCCGCGACGGTCGTGACGGGCTTCGAGTTCGCCGGCCCGTCCGGGGTGGAAGGGCGGATCGAGGGGCGGGAGGACGTCATCCCCGCCGTCGCAGGCAAACCGACGGCCGGGGCGCTGGCCCTGGCCCCGTGCACCCGATTCACCATCAGCTATGGGCCTCCCCCGGTCGCCTTCGAACGCACCCCGCGGTATCAGCTCCAGGGCACGGTGGCGTGGAATCTGGACGCCGACGTGCAGCACGTGACGGCCGACCTGGGCGTCGACGTGCTCGTGGGGCGGTCCGACCGCATCGAGCTGGCCCTGCCCGAGGGGGCCGATCGCGTCAAGATCTCCGGGCCCGAGGTCCGCGAGGTCCAAGGGGGCACGGTGTTCCTCCGCGGGCAGTTGCGCGGGCAGGTGCGGCTGAGCGTGGAGTTCGACCTTCGGTACGGCCCGGGGGCCTCGCGGACGCTGAGCGGGCTGGGGCTGCGGGAAGGGCGGTGGACCGGCGGGACGCTGCTGATCGCCGGCGGCGGGGGGGAGGACGAGATCCTGCCCGAGCGGGCCGACGGGCTGACGGAACGAACTCTCATCGACCTGCCCCCCCAGGCCAAGGCCATGCTCCGGGGCCAGCCCGTGGCGGCGTATGGCATCACGGGATCGGCCTGGTCGGCGAGCGTCGAGGCCCTGAAGCTGGGCCAGTTCGCGATGCGCGAGTCGATCGCCGACCTGGCGCACTACCAGGTGGCCCTCCAGGCTGACGGGGCCATGATGTGCAAGGCCCAGTACGAAATCCGAAACCGCAGCCAGCAGTTCCTCCGCCTGGCCCTGCCGGCGGGGGCGACCGTGCTGCTGGCGCGGGTGAACGAGAAGGCCCAGCCCCTCGTCCCCCTGCCCGAACGCCCCGGCGTGTTCGTGTTGCCCCTCGTGCGGTCGGACGCGACGGTGAAGGGGCTGGTGACGTTCCCGGTGGAGATCGTGTACATGGTGCGGACGTCGCCGCTGGTCAAGAGCGGCATGGCCCGTCTTCCCCTGCCGACCCTCGATATTCCCGTGGCCTACGCCTGGGGCGAGGCGTATCTGCCCGAGGGGCTGACCGTCAGGCGATGGGCCGGGCCCATGCAGCAGGTGGCGCAGTTCTCCAGCGAGACGGCCGTCGCGAGCATCGGGTACGGCGCGGGGGAGTTGGCGGCGGGGTATAAGGCGGAAGGGCGGATTCACGCCGAGACGGTCAATGGAAAGAAACCCGCGCCGGCGAAGGCGGCGAAGGAGAGGTCGGGGCGGCCTTCCGTGGTGACGATAGAAGAGACGCCAAAAGGCAAGCCGACGTCGGGCGCGGGCCGGACGCCGGAGGTCGTGGGGAAGGGAGAGGGGAAGGGGAAGGGACCGGGGAAGGATGAACAGACCGAGACGGGGAAGACGAAGGATCGCACGTTTGGGAATCTGGGCGGGTTCACAAAGCTGCCCGCGCTCGAACTCCAGGATGTAGCGTCTGGGAAGCCGAAGGCGCCCGACCGCACGGACGGCTATGCCGCCGCCCTGGGGAAGAATTACTGGCGGACGGGGCAGGGGTATTATCAGCAGGGCAACTACGAGAGCGCGGAGAAGGCCCTGCGGAAGGTGACGGAACTGGCCCCCGGCAGCCAGGACGCCGAGAACGCCTCGCGGCTGCTGTCGAATATCGACGTGGTCCGCGGGCAGGCGAAGCTGACGGGCGCCCAGGAGAAGGCCGCCGGAAAGGGCGTTCAGCAGGAGGCCGCCCAGCAGAGGCAGGACCTCTCGCGGCAACAGTATGAGGTGTTGGCCAAGGGGTTCGAGGCCCTCAAGGCCGGCGACCGCTCCAAGGCCCAACTGCAGTTCCAGGCCGCCCAGGCCTACAACCCGAAACTTCTCGAACAGGGCGAAACGGCCAAGGAACAGGACGCCCTGCTGGCGCAGGCGAGGCGGGAGATGCAGGCCACAGCGGCGGCCGAGCAGGCCAAGGCACGTGAACTGATCGGCCAGGCCAAGCAGCTCGAGCAGAAGAAGGACTACGCCCAGGCGTTGAACCTGGCCAAGTCGGCCCGGCAGCGGCTCAAGGCCAACGAGTTCGGCATCGACGCGCAGGCCAACGCCAGCATCTCCGGCGACGCCCGGCAGGCCGGCGAGCTGGTGGAGAAGCTCACCATCGCCGCCGCCCAGGACAACGCCGCCCGCACCAAGGGTCGGAAGGTCGAGTACGAGGTCAGCCTGGCCACCGACCACCGCAACGCCCGGGAGGTGGTTTCCATCAAGTCGCTCCAGAAGGCCGGGGCGTCCGGTGAAAGCGGCGATCCGGACGCGTCGGAAGTCCGGCCGGTGACGAACGGCGAGCCGATCGTGCTGACGGAAGAATTGGCCAAGCTGGTCCCGGCCGACAAACCGACGGCTCCGTACGTCTACGTGTACCGGGGCCAGACGCCGGCCGGGACGGAGACCACGAAGGACCAGGTCAGGATGACATCCGCGGATTTCGCAACGGACAGGTTGGAAGAAAGGGACAGGCGGTCGGCCTCGGTCCGGGCGGTGGATTCGCTCAAGCAGATGGAGTCGCTGGGTTACGTCGGCGGCTCAACCCAGCCTGCGGCCAGGGGCCAGCCGGTCACCACGCCGCCGCCGCCGCCCCCGGTAGTCGTGGAAGGGCCCGCGGGAATAACGGTGGCCGAGAAGGAGTGGAAGCCGGCGGAACCGTCGAAGCCGGACAAGTATTACGGCGGGGCCATCGGCAGCGTCCGGAGCTTCTCGCACACCGGTACGGCGGCCCAGCAGACAGAATCCGCGTCGAACGCCCAGCCCTATGGAGACAGCGGGGATGGCGAGATGGGTGGGTTCCACTACAGGGGCATATCGCCCGGTCCCCAACTGAAGGCCGGGGCGGGTATCGCGAATCGCTCGGACCTGGTGCCGACACAGGGGGCCGGGGAGGCCCGGTGGAGGGACGAGGCGGCCTTGGGAATCCGAAGGCAATCGGGCAGCACAGGGGCGATCCCGGGCACGTTCCTCGATGACGTGACGGGCGACTTCCAGGTGGATTCCGAACAGGCCAAGGCCTTCACGGACCCCACCATTCGGATCAAGGGCGCGAGCGTTACGCACGAAGACAAGATTCACAACATAGTCAGGGGCGAGCAGCAGGTTCTGCGGGATTCAGTGCCGCAGGATGTGCCGGCTCGCGGCGTGCCCGTGCTTGAGAACGTCCCCGTCCTGGGCCGAGCGTTCGGTGGGCCGGTCGCCAATGAAGCCCAGAAGGAGCAGATGGCGATCTCGCTGCAGAGCGGCCGCGAGGCGGAGATCCCCTGGTACATGGAGGTATCGCATCCCGACGACTGGCGGGAGAAGACGGTTCGCGATAAGACCTACCGGGGCGAAGAGAAACTCCCTGCCCCGGCCGAACCCGTCGTCGAGCGGACCTACGATATCAAAGACATGGTGGTGAACGTGCCAAACTTCACCGGCCCGCGGATTGATATTTCCCGGCTCGGCCAGAATCAGGCCGGTGAGGCCTCGGGGCGGGTCGAAGAGGGCAGGGAGACCATGGGACTGGCGGGGGCCGAGGGGAAGGATCAGTATCGCACCGCCGCCGAGAAGGTCACCCAGTCGATTCGATCGTCGGTGGCCCCGGACTCCTGGCGGGAGTTGGAGCGGGCCGGCGGGGCGATTCAGATCAACAACGGGCGGCTGGTCGTGCGGCAGACGGAGGCCAACCAGCGGCAGATCGCCAACCTGCTGGGCGAGCTTCGCGAGGCCCGCGGCGCCCGCGTCCAGGAAGGCGAGAAACTCCTGACCCAGAAGGCCAACGCTGGCGACAACAACACTTTCACCGTCAATTCCCAAACCCGATGGGTTGATTCCACGGCAGCAGCGGGCGAACGCATCGGCGCCAGCGGAACCCGCGATCCCTTCAGCTTTAGCGTCGGATGGATTGACGACATTTCGAACGGCGAGGGGGCGGCTCCGCCGGCGGCGAGGCAAGATGACGTCCTGGCCAACGATCCGGAGTTCCGGAAGTTCGTCGAGGACAACTACGCCTGGGCCAACGACAGGAGCCGCCGGCCGGGTCAAACCCCCGCCAGCGCGCCGGCCATGCCGGTGTATGACCAGAAGACCAACGTCACCAGTTGGAACGTAAAGGTGGACGAGGCGTCGGCGGCGAGGCTGGGGCTGAAGTTCCAGGCCGGCCGTAATGACGTGCGATACACGGTGGTGGACGAGGCCCAGCTTCGCACGCTGGCGGAGTTGGAGGCCTCGCGCGGGGCGGCGGCGGCCCAGGTGGCCCGGAACCCCCGCCGCCAAGACACCATCGTCGGCACCGACGCCCTGCTGGCCAACGGAATGACCGCCAACGCCAGCTATGCCGCTGATCGCGGGAATGTGTTGGACGTGGGCGAGAACCCCATCGCCCTTTCGCACGAGCGGTATCTGCTCGTGTCCAACGGGGCGTACCTGACGGCCGTGCGGTCGCTGCCGATGGCGAATTGGAAAGACGCCTCGCCCTATGTGGAAGTGATCGAGGCCCCGCAGAAGATCGACATCCCCCGCGTGGGCGTTCCCGTGCGGTTCGAGAAGAAACTCGCCGGCGCCGACGAGGCGCTGGAGCTGAGCGTTACCTACGAATGGAAAGGAGCACACGAATGAAACGCATACTGATGTTGACAGCGGCCGCCTGCCTGCTGGCGGCGGGCCCGGCCTGGGGCCAGCCGAAGGTCGAGTCCCCCAAGGGCCAGGTCATCATGACCTGGGAGGAGTTCCAGCGGATCACCGGGTACGATCCGGCCAAGAAGGGCGGACAGATCGTGACGATCCCGTGGTCGCAGGTGGAAGACCTGATGGGCACGAAGATCGAGAACGTGGGCGGGGCCGCCACCGTCGACCTGCCGTGGACGGAATTCAAGGCCATGGTCCAGTGGTCGGCGACGAAGAAGGGCGTGAAGGACGAGCCCCCGCCGCCGGCGGAGTATATCGTCACCAGCAGCGAGTTCGCCGGCGTCGTCGGCGAGAAGGCCGCCACTCTCACCCGGACCGTCAAGCTCAACATACGCGGGCCGTCAAACTGAATATCCTGCTGAAGAAGGGCTGGAAGCGCATCCCGATCCTGCCCGGCGGAGTCGCCATCGTCAGCGCGAAGCTGCCCGACGGCGTGTTCCTCAACAGCCGCAACGGCGTGTATGAACTGCTGACCGAGGCCGCCGGGCCCGTCGAGGCCTCCATCACGTTCAGCGTCTCCGTTACCAGCGCCGCCGGCGAGAGCCGGGTGCAGGTGGACAACATCCTTCCCTGCTCGACCCTGCTGGACCTGACGTTCGAGGAGGCCAACGTGGAGGTCACCGTCGGGGCCGCCCAGTCGCAGACGAAAAACAAAGTCGGCGACGCGGTGCACTACCTGGCGGCCCTGCCGGCCGGGGCGCCCGTCAGCCTGCGGTGGCAGAGGGCGATCGAGAAGATCGCCGCCGCCCCCACGAAGATGTACTCCGAGACGCGGACGCTGGTGGCCGTCAGCGATTCGTCCCTGCTGTGCCAGGAGACCGTGCTGTACAGCATCCTGCACACGGGCGTTCGCAAACTGCAACTGGCCGTGCCCAAAGGCGCCGCCGTCCTGACCGTGCTGTCCAACAACATGGAGGACTGGAAGGCCGACGACGCCGCCGGCGTGCTGACGGTGTTCTTCAAGAGCGAGGTGATCGGCCCGGTGTCGCTGCGGGTGGCGTACGAGGTGGCGGACATGACCGCCCCTCGCGTGCCGGTGATCCGCGCGATGGACGTCCAGCGTGAGAAGGGCTTCGTGGGCGTGGTCGCCCTGGCCAACGTCGAGCTGGGCGCCGGCGCCGTCACGGGGGCCTCCGTCGTCGACCCCCGCAACCTGCCCTCCGACATCCCGGCCATGACCGCCCAGCCGGTCCTCCTGGGCTTCCGCTACGTCGGCGAAAAGTTCGAGATCCCGCTGACGATCAAGAAGCACGGCGAGGTCGCCGTCCTGACGACGGTGATCGACACCGCCGTGTACACCACGATGCAGATGAACGACGGGCAGCGGATGACCCGCGTGAGCTACTCCGTCCGCAACAGCCGCAGCCAGTTCCTGCGACTGACCATGCCCGCCCGCGCGGAGATCTGGTCGGCCACCGTCGCCGGCGACGCCGTCACGCCCGCCAAGGACGAGAGCGGCAAGGTAATGATCCGCATCCCCTCCAGCCAGGGCCAGGCCGCGCTGACGGCCTTCCCGGCCGTGCTCGTCTACGTCGAGGGCCCCGAGACGAAGCCCTTCCCCGCCGCCGGCAATCTGCACGTGGACATCCCGCGGGCCGACGTGCCGACGCTGCACGTGATGGTCAACTGCTACCTGCCGGCCGAGGGCAAGTACGTCACCGGCGGCTGGAGCCCCAAGAGCACGTTCGGAGGCCCGCTGCAGGTGGTGGACGAGTTCGCCGCGACGGCCGTCGACGGCGGCGCCCGCACCGTGAACGCCGAGGCCACCAACAACCAGATGGCCCAGCAGTACCAGGCCCGCGTCGAAGCCGACGCCCGCGCCGAAGGCCGAACCCCTATCCGCGTCAGCCTGCCCGTCAAGGGCAAGCTCTTCAAGCTCCAGAAGATCCTCGTCATGCCGGATGAGGCGATGTTCTTCGACGTGGGGTACTCGGATTGGAAAGAATGAGAACAGCCGTAGCCGGTAGCCGGTAGTCAGTCGCCCGGGAAGAATATGGCTCCTCTTCCCCGGCACGGGCTACCGGCTACGGGCTACTGGTTACCAGAGAATGCCGGGGCTGCCGCGCGT
>JAPLNA010000298.1 GCA_026693065.1 Planctomycetota bacterium | reverse complement strand
CAGCGCGGACGACCGAATAGCAGGCTGCCCGTGATCAGCGTCGAGTAGGACCGTCCTGTTCGAGATTTTGGTCTTGACGTGTCCGCACATAGCAAGGGGGTCTTTCCCTCCCTCTACTTTCAACTCTCTACCCACCCCTCTCTCGCGGCCCCCGGCCGCGTGCCCCCAACCCCCGTTTTCGCTTAAAATCCGGGCTTTTTTCGCACACAATGCAGATTTTCTTCCGGCCCGACCGCCGCACCCACATCTGCCACTCCGAACCCGCCTTGACCCGCTGACCCCAACACGCTCCCCGGCCGGGGCGGGGGTTCTGGAAGACACCCGCGGCCGGGCCTGGCCGCTATCAACGGTCATGTTCGTCGTAATGATCGTGCGGTGTCCCGATTACGGGGCCGTCAAAACTCGAAGGGCGCTCTTGCAGAGCCAATTCTGAAGCCCCACCAGCCAAAACAGAAGGCCACCATTGCGCACACGAAAGCCGCCGCGATTACCGTGATTCGCGTCCGAACACTCGCACTTCTATCTTCTGTGCCGTGTGCGAGGGAGTGAACCCATCTCATTGCAGACTTTATCGAAGACAACGCCCAGGAATACACCCCAACAGACACGAGAAGGAGAACCCCGAGTTGCAGGAAGATACTCTCTTTGTTTCCCCTGCGTAGATCAATTGAATAAGAACCCCATCACCTCTTTCCAGGATAGTCCAGCCGATCCCGAGGTTCCCGTTGGCAATATCCGATTGGTCCAGTTTCGCCCCAACGACATCAGCTGTTTGCTTTGCCACAGTCGCCTCAAGGATTCTGCACCCAGGCATCCTCAATCTGATCGGTCTGAGGATATCCCCCGAACGAATTGGAATAGACCCATTGTTCCAGATCGCAACTCGTACGCCGGAAACATCGGTATCGATCTGTCGTTTGTCGTAAAGAACCGAGATCTTGGAAGACTCACCTGCTTTTACAATCCTTGTGCGTTCTGGACTAACACAGAAAGTCAGATCCCTGGTCCTCCTGTCGGATAGGTAAAAGAAGACGGCAAGGCCAACACCAACAACGCTGGCAATTGTCCCGATCACCCCAACCCATGGGTTCGAGAAGAACCTTCGCGTGGAACCGTTTTCCCAAATGGTAGCCATGCCGGGAACCTACCACACAACCAGACTTCTGTCAATCGCATCTCGGCAATGCTCGCCACTCCGGCACATTCCGGGGTGCCTTCGACCCATGTTCCCCCTCCTGATCGCTTGACACTGCACAAATGCAGTCCGAACAGATTCCGTATTCCCGCTTGCGTGGGTGTACCCGCTTATGTATACTTATACCACCGTTGCAGGGGCCTTGCACCCTACAGGATAACATGGACGTTTTCCGAAAGAGGACGCATCATGGACGACATGCTTGCTTTTATCGACGAATCCGGTGATCCCGGACGGGGTCCAGACGCATCGCCATTCCTCGTCTTTACTGCAATTCTGTTACAGAAGAGCGATATCCCGTCGTTGCATAGGACCGTCACAACGTTTCTCTCCCGCTACCGCAAGACGGAGCTCAAATTCAACCGGTTGAAGAAACACCAGCGGGTGGAAGTCTTTCTGGAGTTGTCGCGATGCCCCTTTTCCTTCTGCAGCGTCGTCGTCGACAAAAGTCGGCTGTATTCTCCAGGATTTGCGTACTCTACAGTGCTATACAAGCACTTCTTCGGGAAGATTGTCGCGGCGATCGCCCAGGAGTATCCTTCCATCGAACTGTATTGCGACAAGTACGGGAGCAAGCAGTTTCACGAGAGTCTGGTCGGTTATGTGCAACGTGAATATGCTAACCGAGGGTTGTTCGGACCAAACGTCTTCATGGCCGTCGATAGCCTGGACTCCACGATCACACAAGTGGCGGATCTTGTCGCCGGAGCTGTCGGGCGGGCCTTCGGTGCCAATCGCGGCAAGACAGACTGGAGATTCCTGGATTTGTTGGGGCCACGGAATCGCCATATCGATCTGTGGCCGGCATTCCAAAGTGACCCAGCAAAAGAGATGTTTGGCACACACCCGGCGGACGGCCTGATTCGAGAGGAATCCGAACGTCTCGCCAATCTGTTTGCCAGGAGGACTGAAGGAGACGATTCGCCGAAGGTTGCGGCACAGAGAGTAACCTTGCAGTACCTGCTTATGAATAGAGACGAAGTCTCCACGCCGGATATTGTCAATTTCCTCTGGCAGGAAAACCTCCTCCCTGCGGGGTTGGACTACGAGAAACGCGTCCAGTGGTTCCGGCGCGAATGCATTGCGGTTCTTCGTGATCATGACGTTCTGATTGGTAGCAGATCCGGGGTCGACCACTCGGGATACAAGCTGATTAGAACTTGGGATGACGCAAGGGATTTTGTTCACACACAATACCGGCGAGTTGCTGCCATGGCAGGACGCGCAAAGAGTGTTGCCGATGCCGTAGAACGTGTTACGGATGGCCGTGGAACAGTCGGCGAATTACCGCCCGACCTTGTCTTGGCTCTCGGCAATGCCGGTGTTGTACTCGAAACAGACCGTGCAGAGGAAGGAGAGTCGCCACCAAATCCGGTCGTTGCCCAACAATACGTCCCTAGAGCAATCGCAAACCCTCGACACCCCAGCACGAGCGTACAGGATACGCAAGGGCGGAGCGGCCCCCGAGCGGAACCTGTTCGAACGCCTTCGACCCGTTGGAATGCAGAAGAGCAGATGGAACTCCAGAAGAACGAAGAAAGGAGGTGATAGCCATGACCGAGAATTTGAAACCCGGACAGACAGCCCCAGTATCCGCGCAATACGAGATTATTGGCCCGCGTGGAGGCCACACCGGGCAAGAACGTACGGTTCCCAAGGGCAGCCAGCTTCCGCCAACGCCTGAATCGGGACAGTCATATCGGATTGCCGATCGGACCAAGAACAAGTCCGGGAGATGACACGTGCTTGTTTTCCTCTCACCTTGAACAAGGGCCTCTGAAAGGCCCTTGTTCTTCTCTGGCCTCAAAGCCAGGGGACAAGCATACCCATTTCCTGTCGTTCCGCTGACGCCCGGGTGCCTGAGGGAGGGCAAGAGGAGGCACGAGCTCCCGGGCCGGGGCGGAGGTTCCGGAGAGAACCTGCGGCCGTCGGCCTTGCCGCCGTTGCCAACACGTTGGCCCGTCCTCGCCGCATGGAGGCATCGTACATTGGCGTACCGCGGCCTTCAACACTCATTCCCGCCGTTTCGGGCCGGGCGGTCAGGCCGGGCCGGCGCCGAAGTAGGCGGTGTGGGCGGGACAGGTGCACCATTTGTCCAGGGGGTCGGGGCATTGGCGGATGAGAGCGACGGCGGCGTCGCCGCGGGGTTTGCCGATGGGGCCGGCGAGGTGGATGGAGTCGTCGCCGAGGAAACGGTCGTGGTAGGTTTTCTTGGTGTAGGCGCCGCAGGCGGGGCAGAGGAACCAGGTCTCGATGTACTCATCGCCCAGGACGAAGCCGGCCATGACGGCCACGCGATCGGGGCCTTGCCGGTCGAGCTCCTTGCCACACTGGGTACATGAGATTGTCAACGCCCCCTCCGGCCGTTTTCGGCCAACCGGGCCAAGACAATGTTCACCCTCACGATCATGGCGCCTGCCCTCCGCCTATCGCCCCGATGCGTTCCGGCGCAGGTCGTCCACCGTCGAGAGGATCACCTTGCCATCCTGGATCACGTACCCCAGCCGCGTGGCGCCCGTGCTCAGATCCTCCAGGGCGCACTGCATGACCCGTTCGGCCACCGTGTCCAACTTGAGGCATACCATCGACCGGTTCGTCACGTCGGCGTTCTGCAGGGCCTCCCACTTGACATGAATCGGCACATTGGCGACCTCTCCCAGGTAGTCAACAACCAAGTCCAGTTGCTGCTCGTCGAGGAAATCCGGCCGGATGGCGAACCACCGCAGAGACAGCCGGGCGGCCAGGCTCTTGGCGTCTGTGCCGCAGTTGACGAAGGCCGGTGTCCGAGCCGTCGCGGCCAATTCCTTGGGGGTGGAGATCGTCACCACGCCGCAGTCGATCCCGTAGGCCAACTGCTTGTCGCCCCCGCGCGACAGGTCCGCCAGGAGCGACTGCAATGCCTTCTCGCCCGTTACGGGGGTGTTGTGCCTGAGCGTCACGGGGGTTTTGGGATCGACGCCCGCGACCGCCAGGGCGCGCCAGTTGACATGGAAGTTCGCTCCGGTCTTCTCTCGCAGGAACTCGACAGCCGCCGCGAGTTCGAGCGTCTGGGGCTCCTTGGGCGCGAGCGTCTGTCGCAGGGCGGCGCGGGCCCGGCGGGTGAACTCCGCCGACTGGGCCGCCCACTGCTGGGCCCCAGGCATGGGCTGGGGTGGCATGCCGGCCGCCAGGGCCGAGGCCATCCGCTGGGCCTCCTCCGGCGTGGAAAGCCCCGCGATCATCCCCCGAGGGGCCGGCCCCCTCTTGGCCACCGGCGCCGAGACCGCCTTCCCGTCGACCAAGGTAACCAAACGTCTCCCTTGAGGCCATCTCGTCAGGTACGAAAACAGAACTGTCCCCGGCTCGTCCAGTTCAAAAGCGACCGCGGGGGCCCATGTCTCGTCGGTCGTGGCCTTCACGTTTGCCAGCCCCCAGGCGGCGAGTTCTCCGGGCGCCATCATGCCGTCGGACCCGCGGGCGACCAGAATGTACTGCCTGCCGTGATACTCGCCCCGAAACAGGTCAGCCCCGCCGAGCCCATCGGGCAAGGCCGACGGCACCCAGCAATACCACTGTTCCGGCCAGGCCCGAACTTCCGCCGCCGACCCCATCCGCCCGCCGGCCAGCAGTTCCCTATACCTGTCCGCTTCGGTCGGCTTGATCTGGCCCGGCAAGGGAGCGTATCGAAACTCCAGCCGGGCCGGCGCGGGAGCGTCCGGCGTGCAGGAGGCCGCCAACGTCGCCAACGCACACAGGGCCGCCAACCCACACACCCCCTCCACACGTACCAGATAGGCTTTCATGGCATTCTCCCCGGGCCTTGCCGGCGGAACACTCAGTCACGACGGTCGCGGGCCTCTGATGATAGATTATCGCACGCCGGGAGGCCGTTTCAATCACGTTTCGCCCAAAAACGCCCGCCACCCGTGGCCGGGGTCGACCACAGGCGACGGAACGATCGGGTTCAGGGCAGGCCCGTGTCGCGGTCAGACGTTCTGCAGCATGGGCTCGGCGTACATGAGGGGCTTGAGCTTCAGGGCGGCCCGCTTTTTGTCCATGTGCTCCATCATGAGACGGGCGGCCTGGACGGGGTCGCTCTCGAAGTTGAACTTGCCGCCCACGATGTCCTCGAGTTCTTCGGTGAGGAACTTCGTCAGGGCCGGGGCGCCCAGCACCCGCATGGCCGGACTGTAGTGGACGTACGCGCCCGAGGCGACGCAGTAGAAGCCGATGGCGATGGCCTTTTCGCACATGGCCTCCGGGGCCGAGCCGGCGATCGGCAGGTCGGACAGCTTGTCGCCCAGCCCGCCTTCCTTGATCATCTCGCACAGGGCGACAAGGATGCGGCTGTTGTCCACGCAGGAGCCGAAGTGCAGCACGGGCGGGATGCCGACGGCTTCGCAGATTTCCTGGAGCCCCTTGCCCGCCCACCGGGCGGCCTCGGGCTGCAACAGGCCCATCTTCGCGCAGGCGGTGGCGGCGCAGCCGGTCATCACCACCAGGACGTCGTTGGCGATGAACTCGCGGACCATGGCGACGTGGCTTTCATCCTGGGTTTTCTTCACGGTGTTGCAGCCGATCACGGCGGCGACGCCTCGCAGGCGGCCGTTGATGATCGCGTCGTTCAACGGGCGGAACGACGGGCGGTATCGCCCGCCCAGATGGGTGAAGGTGTTCCGCACGGTGAAGCCGGCGACCAGGTCGGTTTTGTGGTCGGGGATCTGGACGGGCCCGCGATGGGGGTAATTCTCCACGGCGAGGCGGACGATCTGCTTGGCGATGTCGTAGGCGTGGCTCTCGTGGAATTCGATGTGCTGGGCCCCCATGATCTTGGCCTTCTTGCTCGTCGTGATCACCTTGGTGTGGAAGCGGGCGGCGTGCTCGACCACGGCGGGCATGATGCACTGGACGTCGACGAGCATCAGGTCCACCGCGCCGGTGGCGATGGCCAGTTCCTGGTGGAGGAAGTTGCCCACGACGGGGGCGCCCTGGCGCATGAGGATTTCGTTGGCCGTGCAGCAGATGCCGCCGACCATGATGCCCTCGGCGCCGTGCTTCCTGGCCAGGGCGAGCAGTTCGGCGTCGCGGCTGGCGGCGACGATCATTTCCGACAGGGTCGGCTCGTGCCCGTGCACGACGATGTTCACCTCGTTCTTCCGCAACACGCCGAGATTGACCTGGCTGCGAATGGGTTCGGGCGTGCCGAACAGGACGTCGCCGAAGTCGGTGGCGAGCATGGCCCCCGCCCAGCCGTCGCCCAGGGAAGTCCGCAGCCCGTGCATGATCAGGTTCTTGTAGTCGGCGTCCACGCCTTCGTGGGTGCGGTGAAGCGTTTCGACGATCTCATGCTCCACGCCGACGGGCACCAGCCCGAGCTTGCGCCAGTTCTCGAGGGTGGCCGCGGGCGCCCGCATCGCCGGATAGGCGATCTCGCCTTCCTGCTGGTTGAACTGGGCCAGGCCCTTCTCGGCCAGTTCCTGGGCGATGGCCGCCACGGTGCGGTCGTGGGTTTTGACGCCCCACTCGGCCGCCAACTCGCGGAGGCGGGCCTCGTTCTTGATGGTGTACCCCTGGGCCTCCCCCTTGGCCGCCAGCAGCAACGTTTTGACGACGTCATGCCCGTGGTCGGAATGGGCGGCGGCGCCGGCGGCGACCTGGCGGATCAGGTGCCGGGCGGCGATGGTGTCGGCGTCGGCGCCGCAGACCCCGCGCTGGGGTTCCTCCCCGAACGGGTTCACCCGGCAGGGGCCCATTTCGCAAATGCGGCAGCAGATGCCCAATTCGCCGAACCCGCACCGGGGCTCCTGTTCGTCGTGCCGGCTGAAGGCAGAGCCGATCCCGCACCGGTCGGCGCTGCTCATCATGGCCTGGGCGGCGGGGTCGGAACTACGCGAAGCGCTGTCGGACTTCATCGTGGCAACTCCTCAGGAAATGAGACTCCGTGGTTCATGGGCTTCCCGTCCGCTCCTGCAGCCGGCCAAAGGAACAGGTATCACATTGTGCAGTATAGCCGGGACGGGGTCATTAATTCCAAACTTGAACGGTTTTTGTTCCGCCCCCCCCGATACCGCCGACCCCCTCTCGCCCGCTCACACCAGATTCACCAGGCCCGGGGGGCAGAGGACGCTGGAAATTCGCTTGTCAGGCCGCGGAGGCCCCTGTTATGGCAGTGCCCCGCGCCCCGCCCGGGCCGGTAGGAAAGGCGAATATGCCCAATCACAGCGACATCGCAATCGTGAGGGAGTTGGCCGCCCGCGTGGCGGAAGTCGCCGCCCTGCCCGTGCAGGGGGCCAAGAGGGCGATGTGGCGAAAGCTCAACGCCCTCAAGCCCGACCGCCCCATGGTCATGATCGACCAGGTCTGCTGGAACGAGATGAACGTGGGCGACGAGCTGACCCTTCGCTGCCACGACCCCGAATGCCGCCGGTACGAGGAGCAACTGCGAATGCTGCTCTTCCAGTGGCGGCACTTCCGGGTGGACATGGTGGTCGAGCCTTTCATCCGCGTGCCCAAGGCCATCCACAATTCCGAGCACGGGATGACCGTCAAGGAAACCGTCGCCGTCAGCGATCCCACCAGCGGTATCGTGGGGCATCGCTTCATCAATCAGTTCGAGACGGACGCGGACCTGGAGAAGATCAAGATGCCCGTGGTCTGGCACGACACGGCGGAGACGGCCCGGCGCATGGCCGTCGCCCACGAGCTCTTCGACGGCCTGCTCGAGCCGCGCCCGTCAGGGTTCGACCCGTACCTGTCGCTCTGGGACCCGATCAGTTTCTGGATGAGCGTCGAGGGCGCCCTGTACGGGCTGGTGGACCGCCCGGAGTTCATGCACCGGCTCGTCGGGCGATTGACCCAGTGCCACCTGACCATGCTCGATGAACTCGAACGCCAGGGCCTGCTCTGCGAGCCCCAGACCCTGATCCACTGCACCGGCGCGTACACCGACGAGCTGCCCGCCGGCGGCTACGACCCGGCCCGGCCGCGAACGAAGGACCTCTGGATGTTCGGCCTGGCGCAGATGTTCTCCACCGTCAGCCCCGCGACGTTCAAGGAGTTCGAGGTCGACTACGCCAGCCAGATCTGCGAACGCTTCGGGCTGGTGTACTACGGCTGCTGCGACCCGCTGGACCTGAAGATGAACGAGGTCCGCCAGATCCCCAACGTGCGGAAGGTCTCGATGAGCCCGTGGGTGAACGAGGAGCGCGGGGCGGCCGAGATCGGCGGGGATTTCGTCTACTCCCGCAAGCCCAGCCCGGCGTTGCTGGCCTGGCCGACGTTCAATGAGCGGCACGTGCGAGAGCACTTGCAGGCGTCGGTGGAGGCGTGCAGGCGGCATGGGTGCCCGCTGGAGCTGATCCTCAAGGACATCAGCACGGTGAAGTACGAGCCGCGGCGGTTGTTCGAGTGGGCGCGGATCGCGATGGAGGTCGTGGAGGGGTGATCCCTCCGGTCCCATCCCATCCCCTGTTTCCCAATCCTCATATATCCTTTTCTGAATCTCCTAATCCAAGAATCCCCTAATCCCCGTCTCTCGTACTTCCATATACCGCCGACTCCCTCTCGACCACTCAGACCAGATTCACCGGATCCGCGTCGGCGACGACCTCGGCGTGAATGTCCCGCGACAAGGCGGGCAGGTGAGGATACAAAACATTCTGGATCAGGCCCGGCTGCTCGCAGGAGGCGACCACGTGGAAGCGGAACTGGTCGCGGATCTTGCGGACGCCGGCGGGCATGGCCCCTTGGATGTCCACGGAGGCAGGCAGGAGGGAACGCAGGGCCTGGGCGAGTTTGGCGGCCCCTTCCTCGGCCCGCTGGCTCTGCTCGTGACGCACGACGAATCGCACGATCCGCGTGAAAGGCGGCAGTTTCGTCTCGCGGCGTTGGACCAACTCCCCGGCCGCGAAGGCGTCGTAGTCGTGCTTGACGGCTAACTGGATCGCCGGCTCGCTCGGGTGGAGGGTCTGGACGATGACCTCGCCTGGGGTGTCGCCCCGGCCCGCCCGGCCGGCGACCTGGACGACGAGTTGGAACGTTCGTTCGGCGGCCCGGAAGTCCGGGATGCTCAGCGACGTGTCGGCGGAGACCACCCCGACGAGGTTGACCTTGGGGAAGTCCAGCCCTTTGCCCACCATCTGCGTGCCCAGGAGGATGTCCAGCTCGCCGGCGGCGAAGGCGTTGAAGACCTTCTCGAACTGGCCCGGGCTCGTCATGGTGTCGCTGTCCATGCGGGCGAAGCGGGCGGTGGGGAATTTCCGCACCAGTTCGCCCTCGATCCGCTGGATGCCCATCCCGAACAGCAGCAGCTTGCCCTTGCAGGCGGGGCAGGCCTCGGGCAGGGCCTCGGTGTGCTGGCAGTAGTGGCACATCACCAGTTGCGTCGCCTGGTGGAACACCATCGCCCGCGAGCAACTGTCGCAGGTGAATTCCCACTTGCAGTGCGGGCAGAAGACGTAACTGGCGAACCCGCGGCGGTTCATCAGCAGGATCACCTGCCGCTGCACGTCGAGCGTGGCGGCGATGCGATGGGTAAGCGTGCGCCCGAGTAGTTCCACCCGCCCGGGCGTGATGTCCTGGCGGAGCTCGACGATCTGCAGACGCGGCATGGGCAGGCCGCGGACGCGGTGAGGCAGGCGGAGGAGGGCATACCGCCCGCGCTGGGCGTTGTGGAAACTCTCCAGCGACGGGGTGGCCGAGCCCAGCAGCACGGGCACGCCGGCCAGCGAGCCTCGCATGACGGCCACGTCGCGCCCGTGATATCGCGGCACGGTGTCCTGTTTGTAACTGGGCTCGTGCTCCTCGTCGACGACGATCAGCCCCAGCGCCCGGGTGGGGGCGAAGATCGCGCTGCGGGGCCCGACGACGACGGCGGCGTGCCCATCCCGTATCTGCTGATAATAGAACGCCCGCTGCGAGCCGGTGAGCTGGCTGTGCAGGACGGCGACGCGGGGCAGGCGCTTGACCAGACGCTGGAGAGTCTGGGTGGCCAGGGCGATCTCCGGCACCAGCATGATCGCCTGCTTGCCCGCGGCGACCACCCGGCGAATCGCCCGCACGTACACCTCCGTCTTGCCGCTGCCGGTCACCCCGTGCAGCAGCGTGACGGAAAACCCCGCGTCCAGCCTGGCCTCGATGTCGGCGAGGGCGGCCTTCTGCTCGTCGTTGAGGTCGAAGGGTTCATCGCCGATCTGCCCCTCGGCCGTCACGAGCACGACGGGGCGCGTCTCGATGCGGATAAGCCCTCGCCCGGCGAGGCGTTTGACGGTGTCGCGCGAGGCCCCGCTGTGGGCGAGCAGTTGTTCCATCACCAGCGGCTCGATGCCCTGGCGGCGGGCCTCGTAGAGTTCATCCAGCAGCCGTTTCTGCCGCCCGCCCAACTGCGCCGGCCAGTCGTGCCGCTCGGCGGCCAGGAACACGACGGCCTCGGTCTTCTCCGCGTGCTGCCCGACGGCCGATGGCACCATCGCCGAGAGCACCTCGCCCAACGGGGCCAGGTAGTAGCGGCTGATCCACTGGCCCAGTTGCCACAGGTTCTCGTCGAGGAGCCCGCCGGGGTCGAGGACTTCGCTGACGGCCTTGAGCTTCCCCGCGTGCGCCCCGGCGGCGCGATCGGCGTCGACGACGAAGCCGTGGGTTTTGCGGTCTCCCCGGCCAAACGGCACGAGCACGCGGGCGCCGACCTTCGGCTCGCCCAGGGCCTCCGGCCAGGCGTAATCGAACGTGCCCCACACGTTGGCGTCGACGGCGACGCCGACGACCCGCCCGGGGGCCGGGGCCGCGGCCGAGGGGAGTTCTTCCTGTCCGAACAGATTCTCCATGCCGGGATGATACCCTCCCGGGCCTGGGCGTGCCATTGGCCGGTTGCGGCCCTCCCGGAATCGCACAGGTCCGCGGGGGCGCTGCCCCCGAACCCCCGAAGTTTAGCGCATGGCGGCTACCGGCAGACAGGCGGACAGTTCGACGCTCTCGGGCAACAGAGAGCGACGCAGCCCCGAAAGCATCGGCGTCCCCGTAGGGTGCAGCGTTCCGCGTGGCGGAGGCGGACCTTTCGGCCGGTAGCCGTAAAGCGATGAACTTCGGGGGTATGGGGGCAGCGCCCCCATCCGATTGACCTTGTTGTCGCCAAGAAGCCCTGAAACGGGGGATGAGTCAGCAAATAGGCTTCTTGCCAAGGGGGCGGGTAGACGATAATGTTAGACACCGGTCGGGAGACCGCCGGTCAGGGACGGCCGCCGCGCACAGGGGCCGGCCCGGGAGATTAATGATGTCTGAAACTACCGTCGACCACAGCAAGATCGAAGACAGCGTCATCCTCGTCGTGGACGACAACGCGCAGAATCTGGAGCTGATCGTGGCCTACCTGGACGGGCTGGGCTGCACGCTCGTGACGGCCGTGGACGGCGTGGACGCGATGGCCAAGATCGCCCAGCAGACCCCCGACCTGATCCTTCTGGACGTGATGATGCCGCGGATGAGCGGGTTCGAGGTCTGCCGCAAGTGCAAGGTCGCCCCCGAGACGCGGGACGTGCCTATCATTATGGTGACCGCGTTGACCGAGCTGAGCGACATCGAGAAGGGCGTGGCCTCGGGCACGGACGACTTCATTACCAAGCCGGTGAACCGGCTGGAACTGGTCACCCGCGTCAAGAGCCTGCTCCGCGTTCGTCATCTCAAGAACGAACTCGATCGAACGCTGGCCTACCTGAACGAAGTGGAGAACCGGCAGACCACCGAATCGACGGGCCAGTAGTTCGCCCCGCCGTTCGGCGCCGCCGCCGATTCCGGAGGTAACACAATGCGCCTGCTAGCGGGATCCGTCGTTTCCATTCTGATGCTGGCCTCTTCCCTGGCGTGCACGGGCCAGCCCCCGTCGGCCCCCGCGCCGGACATGCCCATCGCCGCCCGGGCCGTCACCGACGACGGGAGCACCCTCGTCACGCTCGAGAACGGCATGACGGTGATCATCAAGCCCATGCGGACCTCGCCGGTGGTGACGGTGCGCGGGTACGTACACACGGGCGGGATGTACGAGGGCCCGCTGCTGGGCGCGGGGGTCAGCCATCTGCTCGAGCACCTGGTGGCCAAGGGGGCCCAGCACGAGGGCCAGGTGACGGCGGGGCACAAGGTCGACCGCGTCGAGGAGATCGGCGGACAGTCGAACGCCTACACCTCGATGGAGCACACCTGCTACTACATTTCCGCCACGGCGGGCAAGACCCCGGCGTGCATCGACCTGATCGCCGACTGGCTGGCCCGCCCGGAGATCACCGAGGACGACTTCCGCCGCGAGCACGGCGTGGTCCAGCGCGAGCTGGAACTGGGCGAGGACAAGGTCGGCACGGTGATCTGGCAACTGCACGCGCAGGGGTTGTACGGCCCGCACCCGGCGGCCGTCCCGGTGATCGGGTATCTCAAGCCGCTTTCCGAACTCACCCGCGCCGACGTGCTGGCCTACCACGCCCGCGCCTACGTGCCGCAGAACATGGTGTTCGTGATCGTGGGCGACGTGGACGTGGAGGCCTCGTTGGCGCGGTGCCGCAAGGCGTTCGCCGGATTCGCTCGCGGGCGAAGCCCGGACCTGGCCCTGCCCGAGGTCAAGCCCCTGGCCGGGATTGTCCGCACCGTGCAGCCCATGCCCAACGTCAAGGACACCGTCAATCGCGTGAGTTTCCAGACGATCGATCTGTTCAGCGCCGACCTGCACGCCCTGGACCTCCTCAGCGACGTGCTGACCAACGGCGAATCCAGCCGCCTGGTCAACTCGCTCAAGAACCAGAAGCGTCTGGTGACGTCGATTATGTCGAGTTCGTGGACGCCCTCGTGGGGCAAGGGCTCGCTGACGTTCGCGTTCCGCGCCCCGGTGGCGAGGGCGGAAGCGGCCGAGGCGGCGCTGATGGACGAACTCCGCCGCGTCGCGGCCGAGGGAATCACGGGGGAGGAACTCGCCCGGGCCAAGAAGCAGAAGATCGCCGAGCACGTGTATTCGCAGCAGACCGTCGAGAGCGTGGGCGAGAGCCTCGCCGACGATTTCCTGGGCACGGGGGACGTGGCGTTCAGCCGGAACTACGTGACGAAGATCCAGGCCGTCACCGCCGAGCAGGTGCAGGCGGCGGCGAAGAAGTACCTCACGTTCGACCGGCTGGTGGCGACGCGACTGACGCCGCCCTCGCCGGCGACGGCGAGCGGCCCGGCGAGCAGGCCCGCGGAGGCCGCCGAACGAACCGTCGTCTTCGAGACCCCCGACGGCACGCGGGTGGTGCTGCACCCCTCGAAGGCCGTCGGGCTCGTCGCGATGACCTACGCCGTCCAGGGCGGGCTGCTGGCCGAGGAGGCCAAGACCAACGGGCTGGGCACGGCGATGGCCCAGTTGAGCCTCCGGGGCGCCGGCGGTCGGACCGCCGACCAGATCGCCGCGTTCTTCGACTCGGCCGGCGGGGACATCAGCGCCGAGTGCGGCGCCAACACGTTCTACTGGCAGGCGACGGTCCTCAAGGACAGCTTCGCTCCGGCGTTGGACATTCTGGCCGACGTGATCCAGCGTCCGACGTTCCCGGCCGGGGAGTTGGACGCCCTCCGCCCGCCGTTGCTGGCGGCCGCCGAACGCGTGGATGAGGACTCCTACGCCCAGCTCAACCGCTTTTTCCGGGGCACGTTCTTCCCCGGCAAGCCGTACGGGCTGCTGCCGGTGGGCACGCCGGCGGTGCTGAAGGGCGTCACGATCGAGCAGATCCGCGAGCACCACCGGCAGAACGTTCTGGGGCGTCCGGCGGTGCTGGCGGTGTACGGGAACTTCGACGCCGACGCGGCGGCGGCCACGCTGCGAGCGGCGTTCGGCGGGGCCAAACGCGAGCGGGTGAGCATTCCCGCCGGCCAGGCCCGGACCGTCGCCGCCCAGGGCGAACTGCGCACCCTCAAGACCGACAAGGACCAGGCCGGCGTGGTCGTCGGCGTGCCGGGCATGCGGGTGGCCGACCGCCAGGACTGCCTGGCGATCAACGTGCTGGACACGATCATCAGCGGCTACCACATGCCGGGCGGGTGGCTGCACACCGAGCTTCGCGGCAAGCAACTGGTGTACGTGGTACACGCCCAGAACGTGCCGGGCCTGCAGCCGGGGGCGTTCGTGGTGTACGCCGCCTGCCAGCCCGAGAAAGTGCCCGAAGTCCTCGCCGTCATCCGCGCCAACCTGGCCAGGGCGGCCGGCTACACCCCCACCCAACAGGAAGTCGACCGGGCGGTCAACACGATCCTGACGGCCGACCTGCTGGGCTCGCAGGCCATGGCGGAGTTGTCCATGCAGGCGGCGATCGACGAGTTGTACGGGCTCGGGTGGGACTACCGGCGCTCGCTGGCGCAGGCGTATCGGGGGGTCACGCCGGCGGAGGTGCTTCGCGTGGCGAAGAAGTATCTCACGAGCGGCCAGGTCACCTGCGTGGCCACGCCCAAGCCGGCGGTGGTGGACAAGGCCGCCCGCTGACCGCGCCGGCCGCACGCCACGAAAACACTTGCCCCAACTCCCGGGCCGGGTAGAATCCCCACGCGTGTTCGCGACCGTCGCGGACGATGATGGCACTGTGATTGCCGCACACCAACGGCCCCGGGAGAAAAGCCCATGACGCAACTCGACACCGCCCTGTCCAACGACAAACCGGCATGGCGTCAGATCACCTGGCGGCTGATGTTGATCCCTGTGGTTGGATGGGCCGCCGGGGTGGGCACGTTCTGGGCGGAGGTGGCGATTCGGGGGCCCAAGCCCACGCCGGCGACGCACGCGTCGGCCCCGGCCCCCACGCAACCGGCGACGGCCCCCGCCGAAACGCAACCCGCCACCCAGGCCGCCGCCACCCAGACCGCCCATACGGGCAAACCCCATGCGCCCCGAGGCGACTACAACGATCCCTTCTTCTATTCGCTCCAGGACTACCTCGACCGCGATTACGTCGCCCCGGTGATCGTCGGATTCGCGGCCCTGGTGTATCTGTTGTGCGCTGCCCGGCACCGGTCGCTGTTGTGCCTGCTGCTGGGGCTGCTGGCGGTGAACTTCACCTTCCGCGAGTTGCGGGACAATCCCGGGCTTGAGCAATGGTTCGGGGGGCTTTGCGGACAACTGGGGATAGAGCACACCAGCAAGACCTGGGAAACCTTCATGACGAAGGCCGTCTACTTCATCGCCGCGGCGCTGGCGGTCATCGCGTTCCCGCTGCGTGCGTGGGTCACCCGGGGCGCCCGCGGCGGCGTGCCGACTCTTCACGTACACGTCGAGTGCTGGCTGTCCAAGTCGGTCGGCAGGGCCATGCGGGCGGACTGGAGGCACACGTCGTGGTTCCTGGCGACGTTCGCGGCGTACGCGGTGGCCCTGATCGTCCAACGGCGGACGGTCAAATGGGGCCCGTCGGAGCAGGAGATGCACCGCTCGCTGGAGGAGTGGACCGAGACGGTGGCGCACGCGATGTTCGTGGTGTCCAGTCTGGTGGCGTGGCGGTTGAAGAAGCCGGCCCGGGCGGCGGCCTGAGGTCTTTGGCCCAGGGCGATCGCCGCCAAGTTGACCAACAGCATCCCCCTGCGGTGCAGGGGGCTTGTCTTGGGCGGCACGGCGTCCCGCGGAGATATTCATGGCGGCGCACCTGTTTTAAGGCTAGAATGGGCCTTTGGCTGGGCCAGGAAGGTCCGGCCGCTGTTTGGACAACCAGGCCTACCGGCCAGAGGTATCGCAGACTATGGATAGTCCCCTGTCCCCTCAAGGACGACTCGCCCGCCTGTTCCAGTCCCGATTCGGCAGCCTGTACGTGCTCGGGCTGACGATGCTGTGCGTGTGGACGATCCTGCGCGCGGCGTTGATGGTCCGGTCGGGCGCGGCCGCCGGGCCTGGCGTCGTCACGATCGGCGGGGGGTTGTTGATCGGTCTGGCGTTCGACTTGGCGGCGTGTTTTGTGCTGCTCCTGCCGACGGCGCTGCTGCTGGCCCTGCTCCCCGACCGCTGGGTAAACCGCCGGGGCTTCGCCCGGCTGGGGCTGATCGCGTGCGGGGTGGCGTTGTACGTGACGTTCTTTGAGGCCGCCGTCGAGTGGTTCTTCTGGAGCGAGTTCACCAGCCGTTTCAATCTCGTGGCCGTGGAGTACCTCAAGGACTCCGACGAGGTTCTGGGCAACATGTGGGCGACCTACCCGGTGGTATGGGTGAGCCTGGCGCTGCTGGCGCCGGTGGCGGGGGTTCTGTGGTTGGGCGGCGGGGCGATTCGCCGCTCGTATCGGGCCTCCAGCACGGCGGGGGGCCGGCTGAAAGGCGGGGCGGTGTTCCTGGCCGGGGCCCTGCTGGCCCTGCCGGCCTTCGGGATGGGGGCCGCCCGAGTCTACGCCAACGACTTCGCCAACGCCCTGGCCCAGAACGGGCCCATCTGCTTCACCCGCGCCTTCATCTCCCGCACACCGGTCTACCGTGAATGCTACCCCTCCCGCGAGGACAGCCAGGTGCTCGCGGGCCTGCGCCTGCAACTGGCCGAGCCCAACAGCCGCTACACCAACGAATCCGTCCCGGGCGACATCACCCGGGCCATCGACAACGGGAGCGGCGAGCCCAAACACAACATCGTCGTCATCTGCGTCGAGAGCCTGTCGGCCAAGTTCCTGGGCAAGTTCGGCAACACGGAGAAACTCACGCCGTACCTGGACGCCCTGGCCGACAAGGGACTGTTGCTGACGAACCTCTACGCCACCGGCACACGGACGATCCGGGGGCTGGAGGCGATCACCATTTCGCTGCCCCCCACGCCGGGTCTGGCGGTCGTGAAGCGGGCCGGGGCGGGTAAGCTCTTCTCCGTCGAACACATGCTCAAACGCCACGGGTACGCCGCCAAGTTCCTCTACGGCGGGCGAGCGAGTTTCGACAGCATGGACAGCTTCCTCGGGCAGGACGCCTTCGAGATGATCGACAAGGACCGGTTTGCCAAGGACGAGATCACCTTCCAGACCCCCTGGGGCGTCTGCGACGAGGACCTGTTCTCCCGCCTGAGCAAGGAGTGCTCCGCCAGCCACGCCGCGGGCAAGCCCTTCTTCGCGATGGCCATGACCGTCTCCAACCACCAGCCCTTCACCTTCCCCGCCAACAAGATCGACATGGCCCCGGGCACGCTGGACTCGACCGTCAAGTACACCGACTACGCCATCGGGCAGTTTCTCGAAAAGGCCAAGACCCAGCCGTGGTTCAAGAACACGGTCTTCCTCATCGTCGCCGACCACTGCGCCCGGCACGAGGCCGAATGGAAGGCGTTCAAGGAAGTCTCCCCCGCCCGCTACCACATTCCGGCGATCATTTACGCCCCCGGGCTGCCCGAGCTCGTCAAGCCCGGCGTCAACAACACCCTCTGCAGCCAGATCGACCTGATGCCCACCATCCTGGGCATGCTGAAGATGTCGTACACGACGAAACTCTTTGGGCGCGACATCATCGCCAGCCCGCCCCACCGCGCGTTCATCAGCAACCCGGGCGACCTGGGTCTGCTGGTCGACGGGAAGCTGGTGATCCTGGAGCCCCGCCGCACGGCCTCGACCTACGTCGTCAACCCCGACGACACCGAGGATCTGGCTAAGGAGATGGACCCCGCCCTCCTCGAGAAGGCCATCAACTACTACCAGGGCGCCGCCTACGTCCTGGACCATCACCTCTATCAGAACGAGTGACGGACCGCACGGTGCAATAGCCTGGCCTTCCGGCCCGAGGTATCAAAGACTATGGATAGTCCCCTGCCCCTGCCCACTCAAGGACGAGTGACCCGCCTGCTGCGATCCCGCTACGGAAGCCTGTACGTCTTCGGGCTGGTGATGGTAGCCGTGTCGTGCGTGCTTCGAGCAGCCCTGACGGCGGCGTCCGCGAACGGCGGAGGCCTGACTTCCGCCGACGCCGTCACGGTGGCCCTGGCGTTCCTGACGGGGCTGGCCTTCGACCTGGCGGCCGCGGGGGCCTGCCTGCTCCCGGCGGCCCTCGTGCTCCTGCTGGCCGGCGACGGCCTGCTGCACCGCCGCTGGTTCCGTTGGGCGGCGCTGGGGGCCTACGCCATCGGGGTGTACGTGACCCTGTTCGAGGCCGCCATCGAGTGGTTCTTCTGGGACGAATTCGCCACGCGATTCAACCTGGTCGCCGTCGAGCACCTCAAGAACACCAAGGAGGTCCTGGGCAACATCTGGGAGAGCTACCCGGTGGTCAAGGCGTCGCTGGGCATTCTGGCCGCCGCCGCCGTAGTCGTCGCCCTCACCGCCCGGGCCGTCAACCGCTCCTATCTCGCCGTCACCACGTTCGGCGGGCGGGTCAAGGGCGTCTTGCCCTTCCTCCTGCTGCCCCTGCTGGTCCTGCCGGCGATGCGCATGGAGATGGCCCACCTGTTCGCCAACGACTACACCAACGCCCTCGCCCAGAACGGGCCCATCAGCTTCCTGCGGGCTTTTGCCTCCCGCACGGCGATCTACCGCGAAAGTTACGTCACGCGGAATGAGAACGAGGTGCTCGCCGACCTCCGCCCGCTGCTGGCGACGCCCAACGCCGTCTTCACCGGCCGCGATCCCTCCGACATCACCCGCCAGATCGACGGCGGCGGGCCCGAGAAGAAGTTCAACATCGTCATCCTGACCATCGAGAGCCTGTCGGCCAATTACCTGGGCAAGTTTGGCAACACGAAGGGGCTGACGCCCCACGTCGACGCCCTGGCCGACAAGGGGCTGCTGCTGCGGAACCTCTACGCCACCGGCACGCGGACCATTCGCGGGCTGGAGGCCATCACCATCTCGCTGCCCCCCACGCCCGGGCTGGCCGTCGTGAAACGCCCGGGGGCCAGCGAGCTCTTCTCCGTCGAGCACCTTCTCAAGGATAAGGGCTACGCCGCCAAGTTCATCTACGGCGGGCGGGGCCACTTCGACAGCATGGACAGCTTCCTCGGGCAGGACGGATTCGAGATGATCGACCGGACGGCGATGAGCCGCTCCGAGGTTACCTTCGCCACCACCTGGGGCGCGTGCGACGAAGACCTCTACCGCCGCGTCCTCAAGGAGTGCGACAAGAGCCACGCCGCCGGCAAGCCCTTCTTCGTCATGTCGATGACCGTCTCCAACCACGAACCCTACGAGTACCCGCAGACGATCGACATTCCCTCGGGCAAAGGCCTCTCCGGCCCCGTCGAGTACCTCCCCGCCGAAGGGGCCGTCAAGTACACCGACTACGCCATCGGCAAGTTCTTCGAGCAGGTCCAGGACAAGCCCTGGTTCAAGGACACCGTCTTCCTGGTCGTCGCCGACCATTGCGCCCGGCGCTGGGCGCCCAAGGAAATCTCGCCCGTCAAGTACCACATTCCGGCGATCATCTACTGTCCGGCCCTGATCCCCAAAGGCGAGGTCAACAACACCCTCTGCAGCCAGGTCGACCTCGTGCCTACGCTCCTGGGCATGCTCAACATGAGCTACCGGAGCAAGTTCTTCGGCCGCGACCTCCTCAAGTACCCACCCGGCCGTGCGTTCGTCAGCACGCCCATGGATCTGGCGCTGATCACCGAGGGCAAACTGATCCTCCTCAAGCCCGGCCGGACGTGGGATACCTATCGCATCAACCCCGACGGGACCGAATCGCTCGCCGACAAGGATGAGGCTCTCTTGAAGCGGGCCGTCACCTACTATCAGGGCGCCGGCTACCTGCTGGACCACCACCTGTACCAGTACAAGTGACTCACCGCCCCATGAGCGGCGGGAGGAGGTCGGCGAGGGCGTCGACCTGCTCTTGCGTGTGTCCGCTGGTGAGGCTCACTCGCAGGCGGCTGGTGTTGGGGGCGACGGTGGGCGGGCGAATGGCGGGGATGAGATACCCGGCCTCGAACAACGTCCGCGAAACCGCCAGCGCGCGGGAGGGTGAACCGATCGGAACGGGGATGATCTGCGTCGCCGAATCGCCGGTGGAAATCCCCGCCCCGTGCAGTCGCTCGCGGAGACGGGCGGACAATTCGCCGAGCCGCACGCGACGCTGGGGGTCGTCTCGGATAATGCTCAGGGATGCCAAAGCCGCCGCGCACAGAGCGGGAGGAAGAGCCGTCGTGTAGATGTACGGGCGACCGGTGTTGCGGATGGTGTCGATCAACACCCCCGGGCCGGCGATGAACCCGCCCAGGCTGCCCGTGGGATGGGTTGCAGGTTTAAGTAGTTCACGGGT
>JAPLNA010000297.1:12528-12914 GCA_026693065.1 Planctomycetota bacterium | reverse complement strand
TGAGTGCCCGCCGGGCCCACCAGAGACGTGCCGGTGGCGGGGATGATGGAGAAGAGGCCCGCGTCCCCGCCGCTGATGCCGGGGGCCGAAACCGCAATCGTCCCGGCGCCGCTGTTGCCCAGCGTCAGGGTCGTGTCGGTGACAGGAGTACTCAGGGCAATACTCGAGCCCAGGTCGATCGTGGAGGTGTTGGCGTGGGTAGTGGTCAACTGGGCGGCTTGGCCAAGCTGGAAGAGGTCGTAGCCGGCCGCCTTGCCGCTGCTTCCGCCGAACAGCCAGTTGATGGAGGTCGAGTCCGCGATCCAGTCGAACGTGTAGATCAGCGGAGTGGTGTAGCCGTACACGTCGCCGGTTTCCGTCGTACCAACAGTGGCATGGCACATGCG
>JAPLNA010000297.1:0-12481 GCA_026693065.1 Planctomycetota bacterium | reverse complement strand
TGCGCACGGTACTCCGCGCCGATGGTCAAGCCGGTCCACGTCCCGGTGATGTTGGAGAAGGCGCAGTTGGGCACATCCCTGACAAAGATCAACTCGTTGCCGGTGAACGCCGCGCCGTTGTGATCGAGAGAGCCCGATCCCTCCGGAGGGCTGTTGTCAAAGGCGTCCAGGTAAGCCCAGGTGATGCCGAACGCGGTAATGGGGTTAGTTTGGCCGCCACCAAACCAGTAGGCTTCCTTGAGTGTCCCGTCCGTCTTGATCGCCTTGCCGTCGACCAGCAGGTAATCGATGCTCAACGTGGGGGCGCTGGCCTGAACCGAAACCACCATCGCCAACACAACCAATCCGACCAGAATTGAGTTCCTCATGTCTATCTCCCGCAATAGAACGGCCCGTGCTCCACACCGAAATGGCCCGGCGCCCGGGTTAGGTGTGCACGGACGCGGTTATTATACCCCCGCCCGCCGGCGTGTGGCCATATTCTTGGCTTTTCTTGACTCCGAAGTGAGCGACATTCTTTTCTGTCGCTAGAATCCCTCTTGGGCCGGGAACTCATTCCGCCGCCGATGAAACGGGCGCCGCGGCGTCTCGGGCATCTCTGTCGCCGCGATCCACCGTTCCCACCGCCATTCCGGCTGCTTCCGTGCCGAACGTGACGCCGTTGTCGTTGAGGCTGTCCACCAGGAAGTAATAGTCCAGACCCACGGTCAAACTGGATATGGTCGCTTTGGTGTCGCGAACGTCCTGGCTGTGGTGGAGTCTGTCCTTGGCATGGCCCCAGCGGACGACATAGGCGGTTGCTCCGGCCGCCGCCGGCCACTCCAGGGTGGCCTGAACGGCGCCGGGGCCCGGGGCGCGATGGACGGAGACCCGGGTCACTTCGGCGGGGGCCTGGCCCAGCCCGCTCCCGAATACCCGCAGATCGCGCACCGCGAAACGCCCGTGGCCAGGCATGTGGATATTGGTAAGCCTCACGTGGCGGGCCAGCACCGGCTTTTCCAGATGGACGTAATCGTGCGGGACATCCCGCTGGTTGGCGCTCTTGTCCACCCGCATGGTCCAGGCCCGCCCATCGTCGCTGGTTTCCAGCGTGTACTGATGATACAGCTCATCCTCCACGCGCCGCGTGCGGGCGGTGGCGTCCTGCTCGGCGAAGTTCACCTGAACGGCGTTGATGCGGCAGGGCTTGCCCAGGTCCACCGCCAGCCATTCGCCCTTGGCGCCCGTCTTGGCACTCCACCAGGAGCGGATGTTCTCGTCGAAGGCCTGTTCGGTCGGATGATTCGGGAGGGCCGAGGAAGCCGTCGCCCGCTTCCCGTAGGAAAGCAGCATCCAACCGACCAGATTGCCGCCCGGGCCCGGCCGGCGATACCCCATACCGTGCTGCGGCAGGTCGCCCAGATACGTGTCGGTGTACAACTGGTTGTCCCGATCGACCCCGGCGGGATACAGCGCCACCCGGCGTTCCCAGTCGTGGTAGACACCCACGTTGGCCGTGACGATGCGCCAGTCCTGCCCGTGCTTGTCGGCGAAGACCCCGGAATTGCCGGCCCCCGTGCAGAAGCCCGCCGGTCGGTACGATACCGGATTCGCCGGCGAGTACCGGAACGGACCCCAGGGCGACCTGGAAGTGAAGGCGATGTCGCGATAGACAACGAAGAGATCGGGAAGGTGCGCGGTGGAAATCTGCAGATGATACACGCCGTTCCGCTTGGTCATCTGCGCGCCTTCGCCGGTCTTGTTGGCGATCGGCATGAGCGGGCCCGGCTCGGCGGGGCCAACACGGAAGAACCCCTCCGGATTCGCCTGCACGTCACCGGCGGGCATGCAGGGCGAGGGGCCGCGAAGAATCTTCAACCCGTCTTTCGGATCCAGTTCGTACGCGTAAATACCGCGAACCGGAGTGAAACCGACGGCATAGAGATAGACTTTTCCGTCGTCATCGGCGAACAGCCAATCGTCATTGCTGACGGGCAGGCGGTCGCGGACCCGCTCGAAGGAGCCCTTCTTCGGATCGATCAGGCGATAGAACGCATCGAGCTGCTGGCTGTAGAGGAGGGCTCCGCCAACCACGGCCGCCGCCGGACCGTACCCCCAGACGGGCAGGTCCTTTTCCGGTTGGCCGTTCACCTGGTGTTCGTCATTGAAGTACGCGTAGTGGTCATGGCTCGGCACCAACGTCCAGTGGAGCAGGTCCGGCGACCACCAGTACCCGGCGCTTTTCGAAGCGAACAGATAGTAGTCGCCCTGGAAGGGCACAACCATGGGATCGGCCGCCTCGCGACCGCTGGCGCCGTCCGGCCGAAAGCAGTATTCGATGTTCAACGGATTGCAGAAGGTGCTCTGGGCCGGCGCCGTTTCGGGGGGAACGATACCGCCGGCCTCTGTCGGCACGCACAGGCCCAGTATCAGCATCGCCGTCGTTGCGGTTATTCTCATGGTCTGTACCGGCATTTCCCAGAGCCCTGCTCGCCGGCCTTGTCCACGATGAAGAGGTCGCCGTCCTGTTTCTGCTTGTCCGCCGCCATACGTGCTCCCGCTTCCGCCCGCTGCGCGGGCTGAAGGGATTATGCGAGGTTCGGGTTTTGGAGGCAAGGCTTTTGCGGCGGGCTACCGGTTGCTTCATGCCGGGGGCTTGCGTTGGCGGGAGGGTCACCAGGCCTGGGGCAAACGCTCAGCTACGAGGCATCGCGGCCCGGACGGCCGCGAGGGTGGGGATCGAGGCCCGTCCGCCGGGGGATTGGACCGACAGGCCGGCGGCCGTCGTCGCCAGGGCCAGGGCCTGGAGGAGAGGCATGTTTTGCAGGAGGGCGAAGGCCATCGCGCCGTGGAAGACGTCGCCGGCGGCGGTGGTGTCGACGGGGCGGACGTTCATCGCGGGCAGGTGGCCCGTGTGGCGCCCGTCGTCGTAGATCAGCCCCCGCTCGCCCAACGTGACGACGACGGTGCGGGGGTTGCGTTCCCTCAGCCGGGCCAGGCATTGGGAGCGGGCGTCGGGAGAGTCCAGGGCGCTCAGCCCGGTGGCCTGGCGGGCGAATCGCTCGGAGCAGACCAGGTAATCCACCCGCCCGGCCAGGGCGTCGGTGCCCTCGCGGAGGGAGCCGGCGTCGAGCATGGTGAGGGCGTCGGGGAAGGCCTGGATGGCCGCCAGGGAGGCGGGCAGTTCGTGGCCGTCGAAGAGGAGCAGTCGCGGCCGCCAATGGCCGGGCACGCCCGCACCCAGCCTGGCCGGGGGGCCCGAACGCCGGCGGTTGATGATCGTCCGCGAGCCGTTGGCGCGGTTGACGAGGATGAACGAGACGGCCGTCGCCTCGCCCGGTTGCACTTGGACGAGCGAGATATCCACGCCGGCGGCGCGGAAGTCGTCGAGCACGCGGCGGCCATACGTGTCGTCGCCCACCGCGCCGGCGGAGGCCGTCCCGACGCCCCAGGAGGCCAGCAGGCAGGCGGCGTTGGCGGCGGGGCCTCCGCCGGCCTCGATCAGGGCGTCGACCTCGGCCTTGGAGTTCTCGGCGGGGTAGGCGTCCAGCCGCATCGTCAGGTCGCCACTGGCGTGCCCGATGCAGAGGGCTTGCACCTTCATGGGATGAGGGTCATCGGCCACGCGGTTCTCCGGGTCTGCCCGAAGAGGGTAGCCCGCCCCCCCCACGCCAGTCAACCTTAAGGGTTGACACGGGCGGGGGAAATTCGGACGATATACCCCATGGCCCAAGTGACACTCGACAACGTGACGAAGGTATACCCTGGCGGCGTGACGGCCGTCCGGGACGTCAGCCTGCACATCGCGGACCAGGAGTTTGTCGTGCTGGTCGGCCCGAGCGGGTGCGGCAAGAGCACGACGCTGCGGATGGTGGCCGGGCTGGAAGAGATCACCGGCGGCACGATCCGGATCGCCGATCGCGTGGTGAACGACGTGGCCCCGAAGGACCGGGACATCGCGATGGTGTTCCAGAACTACGCGTTGTACCCGCACATGACGGTGTACAAGAACATGGCCTTCGCGCTGACGCTTCGCCGCACGCCGCGGGCGGAGATCGACAAGCGCGTCCGCCAGGCGGCCAAGACGCTGGGTATCGAGGACCTGCTGCAGCGCAAGCCCAAGGCCCTTTCGGGCGGGCAGCGTCAGCGGGTGGCCGTCGGTCGCGCCATCGTGCGGGAGCCCAAGGCCTTCCTCTTCGACGAACCCTTGAGCAACCTCGACGCCAAGCTCCGCGTCGAAATGCGGGCCGAACTCAAACGCCTCCACGGGCAACTGGGCACGACCACCATCTACGTCACCCACGACCAGGAAGAGGCCATGACCCTCGGCGACCGGATCGTCGTGATGAAAGACGGGCAGGTGCACCAGTGCGACGCTCCGCTGGCGGTGTACAGCCGACCGGCCAACCGGTTCGTCGCCGGGTTCATCGGCACGCCGGCGATGAACTTCCTGCCCGGGCAGTTGGCGCTCGAGGGCGAGAACGTGTTCTTCGACAACGGACAGGCTCGGCTGGCGCTGGCGGCCTCGCAAAGGCAGGCGCTGCGGGGCTGGGCGGGCAAGGACGTCGTGCTGGGCGTTCGGCCGGAGGCGATCGCCCTGGCCGGGGAAGGCCGTTTCGCCGGGACGGGCAACACGCTGGAGGCCCTGGTGAGCGTGGTCGAGCCCCTGGGCGAGAAGATGGACGTGTACGCGTCCGCCGGGCCTCACCCGAGCATCATCGCCCGCGTGGACGCCCAGTCCACCCTGGCGACCGGGCAGCGGACGACCTTCCACCTGGACATGAACAAGGTTCACATCTTCGAGCCCGGCGAGGGCGGGCGGAACATCAGCCTGTCGTCCTGACCGAAGTGGTCGCCGGGCATCACCGCCGGCGTTTCAGGAGGGCCGCCCCCGCCAGGGCCAACAGGCCCATCGTCGCCGGTTCGGGGACATTCGTCAGAGGGTAGGACGGGTCCGACAGTCCGAAGGAGTCCTTCAGCATCGCGAAATCCTCCGGGCCGATCTCGCCGTCGTCATTCGCGTCGCCCAGGGCCCAGCTCTCGTGGTGGCCGTAGGGCAGGCTGCTGAGGCCGAAGTTGTCCTTCAGCACGCCGAAGTCTTCCGGGCCTACCTCGCCGTCCCGGTTGAAGTCGCCCAGGAGCGGATCGAGTCGGACGGCGCGGAGGGCGGCGCCGATGTCGGCGAGTCGCCACCCGGCGACGTAGGAGTCGGCGTTCAGCAGATCGTTCAAGGCGTCGGGCCCGGTGAAAGCCCCGCCGGCGTAGTCGAGGATCGTCACCGAGGTTCCGCTCAGCCCCGTCAGGTCGAACTGCATCGCCGAGGCGTCCACCGCGGCGTTGTCGTCGATCACGTTGCCGTCGAGGAACCGGATCGTTCCCGTACCGTTGAGCAACCCGCCGCTGACGGTGATAGCCGCGTCGGCCATCGAACCGTTGACGCTCAGCGTGCCGCCGGCGACGGTGGTCAGGCCGGTGCGGGTGTCGGCCCCGGCGAGAACCTGCGTGCCCGGGCCGCTCTTGATGAGGTTCAACGCCCCGGCCGCCCCGTTGCGGAGGGCGCCGCTGAACGTGTAGCTCATGCCCGAGACCGTCGCCACGGTGAGGGTGGAGGCCCCGGCGGCGGCGTTTTCGACGATGCCGGCCCCGGCGGCGTAGCTGGCCAGCCCGCCGATGGTGTCCTGGAAGCCGTTGAGTCGGAGGTAGCCCGCCGTCGTGTCGCCGGCGAGTTTGAGCGTCACGGCGGCGGAGTCGCGGATCTGGTCGTCGGCGAGCAGCTTAAGAACGGCCCGGCTGGCCCCGCCGCCGACGACGACGTCCCCGGCCAGGGCGTCCGTCGCGGCGGACTTCTGCAACCCCAGCGTGCCGCAGGTCAGGAAGGTCGTGCCGGTGAACGTGTTGGCCTGCGTGCCCGAGAACTTCGAGAGCGTGTCCGGGTAGGCCGAGTCGCCTGTCCACGTCAGGTCGCCCTCGCCGCTGATGGCGCCCGAAACCGTGAGGGCGGCGGCCGAGCCGACCAGGCTGACCGTTCCGCCGGCGGCGCCCAGGACCACCGGGCGGGCGTTACTGCCGGCGTTGTCCAGCGTGACGGCGGCGGTGGCTCGTAGCGTGCCCCCGCCGAAATTCACCGCCGCCCCCGTCGCCGCGGCGCCCAGGTTGTTGTTGGCCGATATGCTCAGGACGCCGCCGTTGAGGTAGGACTGTCCGGTGTACGTGTTGGACGTGCCGAGGACCAGCGTGCCGGGCCCGGCTTTCGTCAGGGCGGTGGCCGAGCTGTTGTTGGCGATCACGGAACTGATGGTCAGGACGCCGCTGCCCCGCTGGTGCACGACCAGGTCGCCGCCGCTGGAGCCCTTCAACGTCCCGGCGGCGACGGAGTAGTCCTGGGCGCCGACGAACAGCAGCCCGCTGCCGGAGAGAGTGAGCGTGCGGGTGGCGCCCAGGTTCAGCGACTGGCCCGTGCCGGAGGTGTCCAGCTTGAGCGTATAGGCGCTGCCGTTGGCCGTTCGCGTCCGCGAGCCGGTCTGAATGTAGTTCGTCGTGGCACTGCTGGAGGTATTCGTCATGCTCGTGTAGGAACTGTAGGCCGCCAGGGTGTAGGGCGAACTGCCCGAGGAGGTGGCCCAGTCGTTGTTGTAGGTGATCCGCCCGCCGTAGACGCCGTTGGTCTTGTTCGTGGCGGTCTTGACGGCGACGGTCCCCGTGGTGGTAATGGCCAGGCTCCCGCCGACCGTGGAGGCGTCGATGGTTCCCAGGGTCAGCGTGGTGGAGGAACCGCCGTTGGCGTTCAGGGCGATGGCGGACCCGCCCGCGCCGACCGTCAGGTTGCCCAGGGCCTGCGTGGTAGCCCCGCTGCTCTTGCCCTTGACCGACAGCGTGCCGCCCCCCATCACCAGAGCGCTGGCGGAATTGAGCACCGACGTGTGGGAGGCGTAGTCCAGCAGGAGCGTGCCGGCCTTGACCGTCGTGGCCCCGGAGTAGCCGTTGGCGCCCGTCAGGGTGGCCGTGCCGCGCCCGGTCTTGATCAACCCGCCCGCGCCGGAGATCGTCCCCGACACGTTCGTGTCGCCGTTGCCGCCCACCGTCAGGTCGTAGCCGTTGTTGTCGACGGTGCTCGTCAGCGAGAGGGTTCCGCTGAGGCTGCGGAAGGCCTGGGGGGCCGACAGAGTGGACGGCACGGCCCAGGTATTGCTGCCGGCGGAGCTGATCCCCGCGTCCAATTCGAGGCTGCTGCCGGTGACGTTGAACCCGCCTTCCTTGAAGGTAACGAGTCCGACGTGGGTCAGCAGGATGCCGCTGATGTCGTTGGCGTTGGCTTTATTGCCCGCGCCGGCGGAGAAGGTGAGGGCGTCGCCGTCCCAGGGCACGCCGCCGACGCCCCAGTTGCCCGCGGCGTTCCACGAGCCGCTGACGCCGCCGCTCCAGATCGACTCCCAACTGGGCAGCGACATGCCGGTGGTGGACACCAGGGCGTCCAGCAGCGAGTCGGTGTGGGCCAGCCGGGCGGAGAAGTCGGCGTAGGTCCAGTCGCTGTCGGCCCCCCACAGGCGTTCGCTCATCGCCGCCAGCCGCAGCCGGGCGGCCGTGATCTCCGCCGACTCCTGGTTCTCCCACATGTTCAACTGCCCGCCCAGGACATTGGCGCCCTGGGATTCGGGCACGTAGTTCTTGGCCCCGTCGGCCAGGGGGTCGGCGAACGCGCCGAACTGCAGCTTGTCCCAGGCGTAGATGTTCGCGACGGTGTCGGCCAGGCCCTCGCCCGCGCCCGTGCCGTCGCCCTTGAAACCCACGATGTACAACGGCGACCACGAGGAGTTGATCACGTCGAACCCGGCGTTGATGTAATTGGTCGCCGGCGTGTACTGGTCGAAAGGCATCACGGTGATGTCTTTGTTCAGGGGCACGACGGAGGCGTCCATGTCGAACGACTCCCAGACGATCGTCTTCTTGCCCAGGCTGTTGACGTAGGAGTCCATGTTGTTGAGGTAGTCGCGGAAGACGGCCTGGGGGTCGGTGATCTGCGAGCCCGGCGACAACCGCCCGGCCGCGATCTCCTGGGCCGTCAGGGCGTCCATCTTGGCGTCCCACTGGGCGCGGGGGATGGGGTCGACGGTCGGTTCCGTGTCGTGCCCGGACCCGGTGACGTAGTTGACGTAATGATACCCCAACTGGGAGTAGTCGGCCTCGTCGGCGCCCAGGTGAATGTACGGGCTGGAGGCGAAGATATTCGCCACCTCCCCCACCATCGTCCGCAGGGCCGTGATCGCGTCCGGGTTGGCGATGTTCGCCGTCGAGCCGTGATACCACCCCGTCTTGAACAGGTCGGGGCGCTGGGAGACCATCTGGCCGGCATGCCCGGGGATCTCGATCTCGGGCACGATCGTCACGCCTCGCTTGTCGGCGAAGCTGACCAGGTCGCGGAGCTGCTGCTGGGTGTAGACGGGAATGGTGCGGGAATCGCCCGCCGTCCCGGTCGTGTTCCCGCCGTTGATCCCGCTGACGCTCGTGGTGAACGTGAACGCCTGGTCGTCGGTCAGGTGCAGTTGGATGAACGGCACCTTGTACAGCCGGCACATCTCGACCTCTTTCTTGAGCGTGTCGATGCTGTGATAGCTTCGGGAGATGTCGATCAGGAGGGCACGATAGCCGGTGTCGGCGGCGGGCTCATCGGCGATATGCGCCTTGGGCAGCGTCACCGTGCTGCCCGAGCGGGTCATGGACTGAAGCAGCGTGGCCGTGCCCTGCATCACGCCCTGGTAATCGGCCCCCCGGACCTGGGCCTGGGTTCCCACGTCGTAGACGTACTTCTCGCCCGAGAGCGTATTGTCCAGCGACAGCACGATGTCGCCCGCGCCCGCCGTCCCGCGCCGCACCGCCAACTGCTTGCCCGTCAGGGCGTAGATCTCGTTCGAGAGCACGCCCGCCGCCGTTCGCAGGGCCGGATCGTTAACCACGATGCTGCTGGCCGAGCTGACGCTCATGTCGCCGGTGGCCGGCTGCACGCTCGTCGGGTAAGGCACGATCTGGAACTTCGGGTTGGTCGCCGGGGCTGTCCAGAGCGACCCGGGCACGACCTCGCCCGTCGCGAGGATTTGCCCGGCGTAGGTGCCAGCCGTCTTGCCCACCGGGTTGACGAACTGCAGTTTCTGAAGTTGCAGGTCGGTCAGCCCGCCGGCGTTGCTGCCCACGTACAGGTGATCGGTGTTCAGGTTGTAATTCGTCAGCGAGAGGGTCTTCTTCCACGCGTCGGCGCTGCTGTCGGCGAACCGGACGGTGCTGGCCCCGGCCCCGAAGTCGATCGTGCCGTATCCGCGGACGTCCAGGGCGCCGAGGGTTTCGCTGTAGCCCTGGGTGTAGAACCGTGCGTCGGCCCCGGTGAACGTCAGCATGGAGCTGTTGCCGATCTGCTCGGAGCTGTTGAGGTACAGTTGGGCGCGGTTGGACCCGCCGCCGATGACGAGGGGCCCGGCCACCGCCTTATTCGTCCCGCCGGTCTTGGCCAGCGTCAGGCTGCCCTGCGTGAGGGTGAAGATGCCGCTCAGCGTATTGGCCTGGCTGCCGTCGATGTACGAGGGGGTGTCGACCCAACCCTCGCTGGCGCCGCCGCCGACCCAGGTGAAGTTGCCGCTTCCGCTGATCGGGGCGGTCATCCACGTCTGGTTCCCGCCCCCCGTGCTGAACGTCAGCGTCGCCCCCGAATTCACCGCGATGCCGCCGGTGAAATGCGGGTTGCCCCCCCAGTTCTCGAACGTCGCGTTCCCGCCGATCGTGAAGTTTTCGGCATTCGTCTGCACCCGCACCAGCGAACCGCCGTTGAACGTCGTCGTCCCGGTCGTGTTGCCCAGAGCATTGGCGTGGTCCATGCCGACCGTGCCGGCGTTGACCACGATGTTGCCGCTGTAGCCGGCGTTGTCGCCCAGGTCCAGCTCGCCCGCGTCGTTCTTCGTCAAGGCGCCCGTGCCGGAGATCGTCCCCGTCACGTTCACCACGCCGTTGCCGCTGACCGTCAGGGCCTTGGCGTTGGTGTTGACCGTGCCACTGATCGTCAGCGTGCCGCCGAAGCTCGTGAAGCTCTGGGGGGCGTTGAGCGTCGAGTTGATCGCCCACGTGTTGTTGCCCGAACTGGAAATGCCCCCGTCCAGCAGCAGGGCGTTGCCCGTGATGTTGTACCCGCCCTCCTTGAAGTACACGTGCCCCACCCGGGTCAGCAGGTTATTGCTGTTGGCCTTGTTGGAGGCCCCCATGGGAAACGTGATCGTGTCGCCGTTGGCCGGCAGGCCCAGGCTCCAGTTCCCGGCCGCGCCCCAGGAACTGCTGCCGGCGCCCGTCCAGGCGTTGCCCACCACCGGAATGTTCGTCGCCTCGTACAACGCCCCCGCCGAGATCGTCCACCGCCACTGGCTCACGAACAGATTGCTCAGGTCCTGCCCCGTCGTGTAGCAGGCGGCCAGGAAGAAGTTGTCGATCGCCCCCTGGTCGGTCGAGACGCTCGGGCGTTCGCCCACCTTCTTCCAGAAGTTCAGGAAGAAGCTGTCCCCGCCGTAATCCCGCCCGAGGCGGAACAGGAACGAAGCGAACAGGTCCGTGCCCCCCAGCCCGCTGCCGGGAACCCCCTCCCCCACCGCCAGCGTGTTGCTGAAGTTCAACGTCGGGTTGGCCGTGTACTGGTCCACCAACGCCTTGACGTTGTCCTCGAACTGCGAGAACGTCCAGCTCCCGTACGGCGCGCCCGTCACGCCGGCGTATTCCATCGACTTGAACCGCATGAACACCGCAAAGCCCGTGGTAAAGCTGTACTGTCCGATGGTCGGCCCGCCCGGGTTGCTCACGTTCCCGCCGTCGAGCTGGTTGCCGTACAGCCAGAAATTCCGCCCCAACTCGTAGAACACCACCTGGTCGTACTGGTTGCTCGTGGCCACGCCGTTGTAGAGCATGTTGAAGTAGTCGGTCTGGAGTTCAACCCCCGTGGCCCCGATCCAACTGAACCCGGCCCCGCCGGTGTTGTCCACGGCCGCGATCGTGTCACGCCCATTAATGTAGTAGTACGGGGGCCACGGATCCGGGTTCGACCCCGTCGCGATGTGGTAATAGTCGTACGCCAGATCGACCTTGCCGATCAGAGTGGACATGGTCGCGTTGTTCAGCCCGGTCATCGTCGTCGGGGTCAGGAACGAGACGTACTGCCCCTGCCAAACGTTCATCGTGAGGGTGTCGCCCAGGAGCGACTGATACGTAACCGGATCGGCCAGCGGCTGCCCCTTGGCGACCCCGGCCAGCGCAGCCACCATCACCAGCCCGACTGCCAAAGTCCAGCCTCTGTTCTGCATGAGGTGCCTTTCCTTTAATGCTTCCTCCGGCCCCTCGATCTTATTCCACCTGCCAGGTTTTGGCAAGGTAAATCCCTTACAACCCCCGCTCGTCACCGGTTGACCGCGGGGCGGGGAGAGCGTACCATCGGGGCATGGGAATATCGCGGGCGGATTTTTCTTCGGTTTGCCGCAAACACAAGCCGGCCGCGGGCGTCTATGGTGTGACAACCGGTGCGACGCCCCGGCCGCGGGAGGCCTGATTGCCGGACGCCGTAGAGCAGCAAGTCATCGAGGGCCTGCGGGCCCGGACGCCCGAGGCGGGCCGGCAACTGGTCCGCCTGTACTATCAGTCTGTCTACAGATTCCTGGCCGTCCTCACCGGCGACAGCCACCGGGCCGAGGACCTCACCCAGGATACCTTCGCCGCCGCCTGGGGCCACCTCGGGAGTTTCACGAACGAGTCGGGGCTGCGGACGTGGCTGCACCGGATCGCGTACCGGAAGTTCGTGGACGAGTTCCGCCGCCGGAAGCGCCAGGGCGCCGCCCTGGAGCGGATCGCCGCCCGCGAACGCCCCGCCGGCCAGAGCGAGCCGCTGGACCTCCTGCTCGCCGACGAGCGCCTGCGGGAACTGACGGCCGCCCTGGCCCGGCTGAGTGCCTCCGACCGCGTCGTCCTGGCCGCGCGGTACATCCAGGATCTGAGCAGCGTCCAACTGGGCGAACTGCTGGACAAGCCCCCCGCGACCGTCCGCACGCGGATCCACAAGGCCCTGGGGCGGCTCAGGGCGATGATGAACGGACAACTGGAATCATGAGCGACGACCGCCGCCAACCACCCGCCGACGCGTCCGACTTCGCGGCCCTGGGGGCCCAACTGGGCCTGCTGCGCGACATCCCCGCCCCCCCGGGCCTGGAGGCCCGCCTCCTGGCGGCTGTGCCCTTTGGGCCCCGGCGAAAACTCCCGCGTCCGCTCCGGTGGGCGGTCTGGCTGACCGGGGCGGCGGCGGCCTGCCTGCTGGTGGGCGTGCTGTCCTGGCAGGCCGGGCGAAACGACAGGCCCGCCATCGTCGCCGACCACAGCCGGCCGTCCATGGCCGTCCGCGGCCCCGCCACCAGGCCCGCCTCGGACAACCTCGGCGTGCAACTGGCCTACCACAGAACATCGGACGACCTGCCCGGTAGCCAGAGAAACGTCG
>JAPLNA010000296.1:26941-28086 GCA_026693065.1 Planctomycetota bacterium | reverse complement strand
CCGCCGCCACCCCCGACGCGGCCAAACGCGCCGCCGCCGCCTGCATCCCCATCCGCAAGGGCCTGGCCTGGATGGACCGCCACTTCCCCCGCGACAGGGACGCCCTCAGCAACAACCAGGCCTACTACCTCTACGTCGTCAGCCGCGTGGGCCTGGCCAGTGAAAAGCAGACTTTCGGCAAAACCAACTGGGCCTCCTGGGGCACCCAGGTGCTCCTGGACTCCATGCGAGGCCCCTGGGCCCAGAAGACCTGCCCCAAGTGCGGCAAGAAATTCGACCCCGGCGTCAAGCAATGCTGGGACTGCAAAGTCGATCTCCCCACCCCCCCCATCCCCCCCACCGCCCCCCTCAATTGGAATGACACGGTCTGGGACACCAGCATGTCCCTCCTGTTCCTCGTCAACGCCGAACGGGCCAAGAATCCCTGAAACGGCTGTGCCCGGTTCTCCCTGCCCGCTCGAACGCTTCCTGGCCGCCCTCCGCCGGTAGACATCCGGCACCATCGCGATTCCCGAACTCGGCAGGGCGACCCCCTGTCGGGTTCTTCTTTGTGACAGCCGCGAAATGCCAGGAAACCGCTTTACGTGGGCGCGCCAGGTGATACACTCACTCGCGGCCGGCGAGCCTTCAGGCCGGCATGCGAGGACGCATGAGCATTTCCGGCATCCGGTCTGACGCGGCGGCCAAGACGGCCTCGAGCATCCGGGCGTTCGCTCAGGTGTTTCGTTGCGAATACCTGCCCGCCGAGGCCCCCGGGCTGTGTATATCCTTTTTCCTCTGCGCCCGCGGCTTGGGCGACGCCCTGGCCCTGCCCGTCCTCGAGGGCCTGCTGGCCATCCTGATGGTCGTCTTCGCCGGGCTGGGCATCAACGCCATCGTCGATCGGAACATCGACCGCAAGTACGCCACGTTCAAGAACCAGATCCCCGACGCCGTCGAGGCGCTGGGCCTTCGGCGGACGTGGGCGATCATCGGCGTACAACTGGCGGCGGCCTGCGCGCTGGGCGTTCACATCTCCCTCCAGCGGGGCAGTTGGGTGGCGACCGCCCTCCTGACCGGACAGATCTTCTTCGGCGTGGGGTACTCCCTGCCGCCGTTGCAGTTCAAGCTTCGCGGGGCGTTGTGGCACGCCTTTTCGCTGTCGC
>JAPLNA010000296.1:25292-26851 GCA_026693065.1 Planctomycetota bacterium | reverse complement strand
CGAAGACCGCCAGGAAGGTCTGGCCACTCCCCCCGTCCGCCTGGGCCTGGCTCGCTCACTCCGGTGGGCCTTGGTCCTCGTGGCCGCCGGCGTTCTCGCCGAGGCCCTCGGCATGTGGTGGCTGCTCGTCCAACGCGGCGTGACCCTCACCGGCCACAGCCCTCTTCTGACCCGCCCGGCCGTCTGCGCCGCCGTCCTCGCGGTCATTCTCGCCGGGTACGTCCTCCCGCTGCGGGGCCTGTGGCGGATGTACGCCCTCAGCCGCCAGGGGCCCCCCGACGCCTGCGTCCCGCGCATGCGCCCCTTCTGCCGGTACGCCCTCTGGCAGGCCAGTTCGATCCTCGGCGTCGCCGCCGGCGCGGGGGTGTTCTACCTCGGCGCCGCGTTCTCACCGGCACTGCCCTGACCGGCCGACGGCTACTTCGACTCCACGACCACGCGGAATCCGAAGATGTTGCTCCGCTGGCCCGGCTCGCAGCCGACTCGTTCGGCGGACCGGCAATACTTGGCCGCCAGGCTCCAGCCGCCGCCCCGCAGAATCCGGCTCACGCCCCGGTCCGGGCCTTGCGGGTCGGTGGCGCCGGCCCCGGCATACGAGGGCGACTCCCAGTCGCTGCACCACTCCCACACGTTCCCGTGCATGTCGTACAACCCCCAGGCGTTGGGCTTCTTCCCACCGACCGGGTGGGTTGTGTCCTTGCAGTTCTCGACGTACCAGGCGTGGTCGCCCAGGCCGGCGTTGTCGGCGTCGTCGCCGTAGTGGAAGGCCGTCTTGCTGCCGGCACGGCAGGCGTATTCCCACTGGGCCTCCGTGGGAAGCGTCACCGTCTTGCCCGTCTTCTCCGAGAGCTTCTTGCAGAACTCGACGGCGTTATCCCACGTGACATTCTCCACCGGGTTCTTGGCGCCCTTGAAGAAGCTGGGGTTCTTGCCCATGACGGCCTGGTACTGCTCCTGCGTGACCTCGCAGATCCCCACATAGAACGGCTTGCTGATCGTCACCTCGTGCTGGGGGCCTTCATTGCCCTGGCGGTTCTTCTCGCCCTCGGGGCTGCCCATCGTGAACTGCCCCGCCGGGATCAACGCCAACGTCATCCTGACGCCCTTGCCCACCTCCAGCGTCAATGGCCCCGCCGGTCCGGTCGCGGGCGCCGAGGCCGACCCCGCCGCCGACACCTTCGCCTGGTGGAAAGCAATCCAGCACAGCACAATCGCGCACGCACTGAACATCCCGACGATGGACTTACGGTTCATCTGGTTCTCCCTCTTCCGGCGGCGTGCCGGCTACTCCTGCCCGGCCTCGGGCGGCATGTGTACCTTCATGATCTCGCGGAGGACGACCGTCGCGTAGCAGCCGGAGGGGGCGAAGAACGCCACCTCGAGGAAACTCCCGCGCCCGTCCTTGCCCGCCTGCAGGCGAGGCTCGCCCATCGCAAATCGCAGGGGCCTCCGGGCGCCCTTGGCGTCCAGCGGCCCGACGTTCTGGAAACTCTCCAGCGTCAGCTTGTGCCGCTCCAGCACCGCCCGCTCGATCCGCCCGGGCTCGCCCTGGGCGAGAA
>JAPLNA010000296.1:8657-25192 GCA_026693065.1 Planctomycetota bacterium | reverse complement strand
TGGCCTGCTCGGCGGCGACGTTCTTGACCACGTGAAACCGCCCGCCCCCCACCGGCAACACCAGGTCGCCGGCCAGCACGCTATCGATCCCCTCCAGCCGCGTGCAAAGCACCTCGTTAAACAGTTCGCTCTGATAGGCCGACACGTACAGCCCCCGCAGCCGTTTGTCGATGGCTGCCAGGGCAGAGACGGCATTCTGCTTGCGCATATACGCCGCCAGGGCCTTCCGCTGGTTGTAGCAGTGTCTGGGCCAGAGGCTCAGGGCCTTGCCCAGATCCCCCCGGTCGAAGGCCGACCGCGCCAGCCGAAACTCCGGCGGGTCCTCCTGGCTCGCCCCGCCCAGGAACAGCCGCACGAATCGCCCCAGATCGTTGCGGACCATCGCCTCGCCGAGTTCGCCGGTGTCGCCCCGGCTGCCGAATCGCTGCTCGCCGAAGAAGTTGGGCACGCCGCGTCGGGTAAGCACGTCCAGCACGGCCCGGGCGTCGGGCAACTCCCGCCCCCCCGCGCCGCGGATGCGGACGACGAACCGATTGCCCGCCAGCATCCCCGGCCGAAGGGGCGCGTCGTGATACGCCGCCTCCAGGATCCGGATCTGCCCGTCCTGGAACCGCTTGAGCAGGCCGATCTCGCCGTCCTCGATGCTCATCCACTGCTCGGTGACGGCGTAGGCGTCCTTCAGCCCGGCCACGTGCACCCCGCCGTGCTTGAGCCCCATGAACCTCGCGATGCGATCCACGGCCACCAGCGTCGGTAGGCCGGCCTTTCGGACCTTGAATCGCAGATGGCTCCCCCGGCCCGATGGGGCCTCCAGCGGGACCTCCTCCACAAGGAAGTCTTCCACGTCCTGCTTGATCCGCCCGCCGATGCCGGGCAGATTCGCGGTGAAGTACGGCAACGTCTTCATGGCCGACACTATACGCTGGGCCTCGCCCTTTTGCCCGCCCTTTGTGCGGCGGCGCCCCGGGCCCCCGACGGCGGACCTACCGGCCGCCTCGGACCATCCAGGAACACAGTACCACGGCCAGTAAACCCAGGACGATCGCGCCCATGACGATGCCGAAGATCGCTCGACCCATCCCGTGCTTGGGGTTGTCCGTCCCCTGGCTCCGCTGGATGTCCCGTATCGCCCAAATGCCCAGCCACACCGCCAGCGGGGCCGGCACGACCAGGATGGAGATAAGCCCCAGATACCCGGCTGCAATCGCCAGGCCCGAACGGCCCACCGGCAACAGCATGCGCATGCCCGCGTCATCTCCCATTCGCGACGGAGACGGACGCGGCGGCAACGGAGGCGGCAGAGGCGGCGGCATGGCGCTCATCGTAGGTTTCCTTTCTGGCGATCTATTCTTCCGACGTGAGATTCCCTTTTCCAGTCAAATCGTCCGCCACGGGCTCCGCCTCCTGGTGTTCGCTTCGCGAGGCCCCCGAGTAGTTGAACAGTTCCGACATGGCGTAGTCTTTTCCCGCCGCCTTGTTCAACGCCCGGCGAATCTTGTTCCGCACGTTATCCGTCAGCCATCGTCCCTTGCACGCCCGCGCGACCATCTTATGCGTGATCTGCTCGGTCGACGCCGCCACCAGGTCTTTGGCCTTCAGGCCTCGCTCGGCGATAATCCTGGCAATCGGTTGCTCCCCACGATTGCGCTCGATCTCAGAATCCATTCGCGGTCTCCTCGATTGACTGCGCCAAGTATAACACAACGGAAGAGCACTTTCAGGCCCCCCGCCGCCGTGGCGCGCCCAGGGCAGGATATGGGCCCTGGCGAGTGAGGCCGATCACGATGGGCCGGCCGCCCGCGCGTGAAACGGGCGGACCCGAAGGCCCGCCCGTTGGGTGATCCACTTGGCAGGTTCTGCCTCAGGCCCTGCGGCGGCGAATGCTCGCCAAACCGCCCAGGGCCAGCAGGCCCAGCGACGCCGGCTCGGGGATGAATGTTTCCACCAGCGAATAGAACGCACATTGCCCGCCCGGCAAGCCGACCAGGTCGTTGAAACCGATGCGGACGATCGAATTCTCGCCGTTGGTGACGCCGTTGTCCCAGTTGGTGCCGATGCCCGCGTCATTTCCGTGGATGGCGGAGTTGGCGAACGTGCCGATGTAGAACGCGCAGTCCGGACCCACAGTCGCCAGATCGCCGTACCCGCGATGCCCGGGAAGCGACGTCGCGATATCCAGCGGCGTGACGGTTCCCTGATACCCGGGGCTGCCGAAGTCATACCGCGTGATCGAGCCGTCGTTGTTGTTGGCGTAGACGGAGTTCCCGAAGGGGCCGGCCCCGAACGCAAGGCCGTCGGGATACCTCGCCGTGCTGAACTGCTTGATCAATCCGCCGGTGCTGTTAATGATGATGATGCTGGCGTTGCCCTGCCCGGCGAGGGCGATCTCCCCGCCCGGCCCGGTTTCCATGTCGTCGATCGACGTGGGCGCGGTGTAGATCAGCGTATTGACCTGGCTCACCGGGTCATACACGTACACGTTGCTGTTGCCGGACGAATCGGTGTAGACGATCTTGCCATTGGGCAGGGTATTGATGCCGTACCCCGCCGTCGGCACGGTATTGGGCATGTTCACAGCCGGCAGGGCCCAGTTGTTCGGATCCACTCGTTGCACGCCGGTCGTGCCGACCGTGTACAGATACCCGTCCGTGCCGTTCGTGATGCCCGCCCCGTTGGCCAGGCCCGTGATCACGTGCGGGGCAAGCACATTGTGAACGCTCGTGCCCTGGTGCAGGCCCGTCGCCGTCGGGGCAAACTCATTGATGGTCCCGTTGCCCCGGGTCAGCAGATGCCCGGACATCGTCCACGCGCCGCATCCTTCGTTGCCGATGGGGCCGGCGTAGATGCCGAAATTGTAGTTGGGGTCCTGATACTGGTCAAAATGCCCTGTCGCCATCGCCGCCGACGTGAGCATCAGGCCCGCTACGGCGCCCGCGAGAATGCCTTGAACGCCGATTCGATTGTGCTTTGTCGCTTTCATGGTTCTCTCCCGTCACAAAAGTCTGGTGTTGCCGGCTCGCGACCATCACGGGCCGCTACTTGCTCCGGCCTGCCCTCTCCGCCGGCTTCCGGGCGAAGATTGCAGCTCGGGCCATTATAGGCCTCCACTCACGCCCGCCACACAAAGGCGGCCCACAGAAGCGAAACCGCTCTCCTTCAGGATGAATTGGAATTCGCTTGCCGGAAGGACGTTGCCCGGTAGAATCGTCGCCGCCGCTGGTGCCGGCTGTCCGCGAGAGGTCATCTGGGGAATCCCGGCTATGGCGGGTTGCTCACGGAGCGGAACGTGAAGGCTGAACAACTCTAGGAAAAGGACAAGCCATGAAAGTACTCGGATTCAGTGCCGGCGGCACAGGACGCCAGGGCAACGTCGACCGCATGGTCAAGGCGATTCTCGACAAGTGCGGGCACGACGCCGAATTCGTCAAACTCACCGACTTGAACTTCTCCGGATGCAAGGGCTGTGTCGCGTTGTGCGCCCGCCCGCAGGTCTGCCAACTGGCCGATGACGCCCAGCCCTACTACGAGAAGCTCAAGCGCGCCGACGCGGTCGTGCTCGGCACGCCCGTGTACATGGGCACGATGGCCTCGACGGCGGCGGCCTTCATCGAGCGATTCTTCGGCTATCGCCACGTGGACTTCCCCATCGCCGGCAAACCGTTCGTGACCGTGGTCGCCGGCGCGATGCAGATCGACTCGGCCATCGCGGAACTCCACCGGGTGCTGGGCATGTTCCAGGTCCGGGTGCTCGACATGGTTCCCTATCGATCCACGGTCCCCCCCTGCTTCCGTTGCGGCCGTCACAAGGAGTGCGAGATCGGCGGGCTCTACATGATGCTCGGCGAGGCCGCCAAGCAACTCACGATTACCCAAGACATGTTCCGTCGCTGGGAAGACGACCCCGCCACCGCCGCCGCCATCGACGCCGCCGCGGCCAAGCTCCAGAAGATCGTACCCGACGAACCACGCGAGCGGCCTGCGACCGATTTCGTATGGCACATCTACGTACATGCCGTATACGGTAGGTGTTGCAGAGACCGCAGCCCATGACGGCGATGGTTCGGCCGTGGACGGAGAGCGCCCCGCGGTGGGCGGCGTCGGTGCCGCGGGCGCCCCCGTGGTGTACGTGGTGGAAACCCCCTCCGGGCGGCATTCTGGACGGTCTGGGCGGCGTTATCCACGCCCCCTGCCTTGCGGCAAACCCGTCGAAGTCGGGGTGTCAACAGTTGTCGGACTGGAACCCGCCCCGAACGCATCGCCGCTCTGAGTTGGCCTCCTCCGCCGCCTTCTCATCGCCGCCGGCCCGCCCAGGGCGCAGGACCAACGTCGCTCGGGCCGTCCGCCAGACGCGGCGAAATCTCCAGAAAACAGTTGTCTTGCTCTCATGCCCGGGTATAATTCACCACGTTGGTAGGAATTTTGGTCCAGTTGAGCCATGGATCTGTGTTGGTAGGTTGAGCCTTTCTGCCACATCAGACTACGTGAGGGAAAAGACATGAACACTTCGCGGCGCGGCGTACATCGGGTCCGTATCCTCGCGGTAGTTTTCGTTCTGGCCCTGCTGCTGGGTGGGACGCCTGGTGCGGCGTACTACCAAGTCTGGCTGGGCGGAGGGACCAACAACTGGCAGACCGGGGCGTACTGGAACGACGGCGTTCCTCCCAACATCAACGTCGGCGCGGTCATCTGCTACGGGAGGACCGTACACATTACCGCCGCCGGGGCGGAGTGTTACTACCTCCAGTTGGGCGGCGAGGGCACCGGCTTCGCCGACATCGCCTCCGGCTCCCTGACCACCCACCGGATCACCATCGGCTACGAGGGCCTCCTGCCGGCCGCCAGTTTCACCCAGTGGGGCGGCGCCGTCTCCGCCGACTCGGACGTCTGGGTCGGATACTCCGCCAACACCGACGCCGTCTACACCCTCTCGGGCGGGACGCTGACGGCCAACACGATCTACCTCGGCCACGGGCAGACGGACGACGGCCACCAGAGGACCTTCAACTACAACGCCGGAACGCTGTCGGCGGGGATGATTCACGTCATGGGCGGCGGGCGGCTGGCCGTCAGCTTCAACGCCTCGCTGACGGGCAACATCGACGTCGACGGCGGGACCGTCGACTTCGGCGCGCGGACCTGGCAGCACACGGGCGGGACGGGCCTGACCCCCTGCCAGGTGGACATCGGCCCTGGCACTGTGACGGCCGGCCAGGAAACCTTCGGGTCCACCGGGTCCACCAACGTCACCCAGACCAGCGGCACCAATACCGTCTCCGGCACGATGACGCTCGGACTGAACGGCTCGGCGACATACAACCTGCAAGGCGGACGACTGCAGTCGATCCTGGAGGTCGTCGGCGGGGCGGCGGGCCACGGCTACGTCGACCATTCGGGCGGACAGAACGTGATGACCGGCGGGAACCTGACGCTATCGCAGACGGCCGACTCGTACGGCCGGTACGACCTGCGCGGCCAGAGCAGCCGCCTCGAGGCCAACCACCTGTACGTCGGGTACGCCGGCGTCGGCCTCTTCCAGCACGAGGAGGGCACGGTGGCCCTGACGGGCGACCTGCGGATGGGGTCGCTGGCCTGGGGCGGGCCCAACACCTGGCAGAGCGAGTACCACCTGTTCGGCGGGTCGGTGACGGCCCGTGACGTCCACGTCGCGGAGGCCGGCAAGGCCAAGGTCAGCCAGTTCAACGGAACCTTCACGGTCAACCGCGACCTGTACATGGCCGACCAGGCCGGCAGCGTCGCCGAGTACGACCAGCGCAGCGGCCTCCTCAGCGTCGCCGGCGACATCATCAACGGGGCGGGCACGAGCACGTTCCGGTATTCCGGCGGAGGCATCTCCGTCGGCGGCGGCTCCCTTGCCGTCGACACCTTCATCGTCGACCCCAAGATCTCCGGCACCGCCACACGGTTCACGTTCCACTCCGGGCTGACGATCCGGACCACCGACACCACCGTGGGCCAGTACGGCTACGGCATGATGGAGCAAATTGGCGGCGGCCATCAGGCCTCCGGCACGTTGACCGTCGGGCAGGAGGCCGCCGCCCAGGGCGAGTACCACGTGATGGACGCGTCGATGTCGGCCGGCCGCCTGGTCCTGGGCCAGTACGGCCACGGGTTCTTCAACTCCGCCACCAACTCGTCGGCCACCATCCCCACGATCTGGATCGCTTCCGAAACCACCGGCACGGGCGAGTACGACACCATGGAGTCAGCGTCCCTGGCGACGACCAACATGGACGTCGGACGCAAGGGCGTCGGGGCTTTCAAGCATTACGGCGGCACCGTCACCGTCGCCCAAGCCCTCAAAATCGGTTCCCTGGTCAACAGCGAAGGGACGTATTCCCTGTGGGACGGGCAGTTGACCATGAACGGCCCGGAATCCATCGGGTTCGCCGGGCAGGGAACCTTCTACCAGTACGGCGGGCTGCACCAGGCGTTATCCGGCGACTTCAAGATCGGCCGCAACCCGGGCAGCGCCGGCGAGTACCACCTGGAAGGCGGCACGCTGCAGGCGGCCATGATGAACGTGGGCTACCTCGGCACGGGCACGTTCCGCTACCGCGCCGGGCAGTACAACGTCTCGTCTACCCAGGTCGCCTCCGGCTCCTCGTTCATCCTCGAAGGCAACCTGGCCCTCGACGCCGGCCAGTGGATCAACGTCTCCGGCTCCCTGAACGCCGGCACGACACACGCGGGGGCCTACGGCCTGACCCTGGCCGGCCCCTCCGGCCTCTATGCCGCCGGCACCGTTGACCTGGCCTACCTGACCGTCGGATCCGCCGGGGCGGCCACGCTCCAGATGGACCCCGCCGGGTCGATCTACGTCAAGGACACCTTGCGGCTGGCGCTGCTGGCCACCCTGGCGGCTCCCTACGGCGGGGCCATCTCCGCCCGCAGCCTGGAAATCCTGAGCCAGACCCCCGCCGACCTGGCCGACCTGGAGAACGTCACGCTGAACCTTCTTTCCGGCGCGACCGGATACAGCACGCTGGAGGCCGCCGGACGGCGCGACGGCGGATTCACGGACAACTTCGCACTCGGCGCCGTCCACCTGAACGTGAAAGCACAGGTCCAACTGGCCGACGCCTTCGACAACGGCCGGCGCGGCGCGGGGGCCGAATGCGTGTTCATTGATACCCTCACCTTCGACAAGGCCTCCGTGCTAGACCTGAACGGGCTATGGCTGTATGTCGACGGCAACCAGGTGTCCGCCCTGGAGTCGCACATCGCAGGGGGCCGGCTCTGGGACAGTCAGGGCGGCGCCCTCCACGCCGTCTACGACCCCGTCCACGACTGGACCGTGGTGCCCGAGCCCGCCACACTGTCGCTGCTGGCACTGGGTGGGCTGGTCCCGACTCTATCGGGACTTCGACGCAGGAAGTAGCCCACACCCCTGTATCTCCTCCCCCGCAGGCACGCGGTACCGGCTACTCGCTACCGCCTTTTTCGGGCAAAGACGCTGCCCGGCTGCTGGGCAACGTGGCCTTTCAGAACCAGCATCGTCATGCTGGCGGTGACCTTGGGGCTGGGAAGGTCGGTGCGGCGGACGAGTTCGTCCAGGCTCAAGGGGCCGTCGGAGAGAACGGATAGGAGCGTGCGCTCGGTGTCGTCCAGGCCGGCGGGGATGGCGTTGCTGGGCGCGGGGGTTTCCTCGGCGAGCTTCTCGCCCACTGTGCCGAGGTCTTCCAGGATGTCGTCGAGGGTTTGCACGAGAGTCACGCCCGAACGGATGAGTTCGTTGGTGCCTTGACTGAGGGGCGAATCCACGCGGCCGGGGAGGGCGAAGACCGACCGGCCTTGCTCGGCGGCGTCGCGGGCGGTGAGGAGGGAGCCGCTCTTGAGGGCCGCTTCGACGATCAGGACGCCCAGGGACAGGCCTGAGATGATGCGGTTGCGGGTGGGGAAGTTGCCGGGAAGGACGGCGGTGCGGAGGGGCAGTTCGGAGACCAACGCGCCGCGGCCGTCGGAGGCGATCTGCTCGAAGAGGTCGCGGTTCTCCGGCGGGTAGGTGTTTGACAGCCCGCAGCCCATGACGGCGATGGTTCGCCCGGGCACGGAGAGCGCCCCGCGGTGGGCGGCGGTGTCGATACCGCGGGCGCCACCCCGATGTACGTCAAGGAAACCCCGTCCGGGCGGCGTTCTGGGTCAGGTTTGCGGCGTGACAGCCGGATTCCACCGAATAGCACTTGGATATGTGCCCCCAGAAGTGATGGGGGCCAAAGCTGACCAGGATAGTGGGTACGGAGCGGCGGAACGCTTTGTACCCAGTAGCGGCAGCTCCCCGGCCATCGCCGCCGTCCGGCGCATGATCTGGGGCGTACTCGATCAGGCGGCGTAACGCCCGGGTACGAGGGGCATCAGTCCATCATCGTGCAGGTTTTCTCTCCAGCGTAAGTGTAGGTAACGCTGAGCCCAGCAGTAATGTTTGGGGCATCGAGCCAACTCGCTTCCAGAACAACGTCCTTATTGATGCCGTTCTCGCTGTGGAAAGTGACCCCGTCAATGGTCCCTTCCCATGTCCCCTTGTCTTCAGGTGTGTTGCCATAGTTGAAGCTGGACTTGATCTCGAGTGCACTGTAGAACTCGTAGGTGTGATCCGACTTGATGACCAATTTGTACTTCCAGGTGCTAGAGAGACTGGCGCTTTCCTGATTGGGACTGAACCTTCCTGCGGGGAATGTTACTGTGCGTGTTTTGGAATAACGCGACTCCCACGTGCCGACGGGCGAAGACGGTTTTCTGTGGGTGAGGTATCCAACCCCAGCCATTACCACGGCGACAATGACGACGACGCCAACAATAATCACCTTCACATTCTTCCCCTCGCCTGGGTTCACGGCCGCCGTGGTGGTGCTTGCAGCAGTCGTCGCATGTTGCCCGGTGCCCTGGGCAATCCGCTGCTGTGGTATCTCGCCCTCGCCACTCGACGTTAGCGTCATTGTGGTTGGTTTGGCCCATTCTGTCCCCGTGGTTGGAGTGTCCAGTGAAACCATCACGATATCGCGACATTCTCGGCAACGGGCCCGTTTCCCGACGGCGGCAAGTGGCACGCTGTACCTCTTCTGGCACTTTGGGCACCGGAATAGCACACGCTCGTCCTTGTGCGTTGTAGGGGGGACGCTGGCGGAGGCTGCTTCTGGCTCGCTTGATCTTGCAGGCTCTGGTTCCTCAGAGGGGACGGGAGGCCGCACTCCTTCGACCGGGTGTGCGGGTGGAGAGGCAGATGGTTCCGAATCAACCACCGTTGCCTTGGGAAGTGTCGCCGTGAAGATGCTACCACAGGAGGGGCACCGGAGGCGTTTACCTTCCGAGCCATCTGGTGCGTCCGCGCGTGCTTCGCAATCCGGGCAAATCACTATCATGTCAGGCTCCGGAATCTGTTTCCGCCAGTGCTGCGGCGCAGCACTGTGGCTCCACGAACCGATAATTGTCCCGTTGCGTTCTCCGAGGCGACTGCAAGCATCAGTCAGTGTGCCTCTTCCATGTTACGACCCTTCCGTCACTGAATTTCAATTCACACTCTGTCGCCGACAGACCCAGGATCTCGTTCTTATCTTCGGAGCCCTTTTCAGTGATAGTGATCAAAGATCCTCCGGAAACCCGCCATCGACCATCCACTCTCTCTCGGGCCCCTAGATCCCGTTCGAGTTTGGAAAACTTCGCGCGAATGATCTGCGTCCCATTGCTCTGAAAAGTCCAGGTTGCCCCGCCACCAAGATCCCAGGTTCCGATAATGAGGCTTGTGTATTCGTTGTCCTTGCTAGTGTTAGATGGCTTGTCCTCTGCAAGAGGATGCTCTGAAGAGGCAACTGCGGCGGGCTGTTCTGGAGATGGTTTCCGGTGGGCAAGGTTGTACGCAACCCCAGCTATTGCGAGTATGGTGACAATCCCGCCGACAGCAAGAATCGCCTTCACATTCTTCGCCTTCTCTGGGTCCATCACGGTCGTGGAAGTACTTGCTGCAGGTGTCGCCGGTCGCCCAGCGACGTGAGCAGTCCGGTGCTGTGGTGTCACGCCACTAGCTGCAGGCACCTCTGTGGTTGGCTTGGCCCGCTCTGTTCTCGCGGTTGGACTGTCCACCGAGACGGTCACGACTTCGCGGCATTCTCGGCAACGTGCCTGTTTCCCGACGGCGGCGAGTGGCACACTGTACCTCTTCTGGCACTTCGGGCACCGAAAGAGCACACGCTCGCTCGGGCCATCTTTGTGTGCTACAGGAGTGCCGCCGGTGACGGCCACGTCTGGTTCTCTTGGTCTTGCTGGCCCCGGCTCCACACGGGCCACGAGAGGCCGCATCTCTTCGACCAAGCCTCTGGGCGGAGAGGCAGGCGGTTCTGAATCAAGCACGGTTGCCTTGGGAAATGCCGCCGCAAAGACACTGCCACATGACGGGCACCGCAGGCGTTTGCCTTCCGAGCCATCCGGGGCATCCGCACCGGCTCCGCAATCTGGGCAAATCACTATCATGCCAGACTCCCGACACAGAAATGCTCGTCCACATCCCGGCGTCAGGAACTGCAGCCTGCACGAACGCCGAGCTTCTTGGATTATACCGCCATACCAATGGTCTGCAACTCTCTTTCGGACCATCGTTGACCCCTTCGCCTCATCCGGCCCGTCCGAGAGGTCTTCTGGGCCAGGTTTGCAGCGTAATCTACGGAAGATAGTTGACATAGACGCAAAGCGTGGTACACTTGCACACACCTGCCGGTATGGGACTGGCGGCCCTTCGGTTTGAGCCAACCAAGGAGCGGACAATGAGTACACGTCAAGTCAGCAGGTGGGTCTTTTGCGTAGTCCTTGCGGCGACCTCTCTACCAGCAGCGGCACAAACGCACGCCCCATGGCCAACGGACTGGAACAACTGGAACGATCCGGCCCTGATGGCTACCGTGGGCGACCCGGGCAACGCAGGAGAGTTGTCTGGGGCAGGTGTGGGTGTTCCAGGCAGCTATGGCGTAGACCGTATCTGCGGGGCTGTGGCTTATACCTACAAGATTGGCAAGTTCGAGGTCACGGCGGGGCAGTACATGACGTTCCTCAACGCCGTAGCCAAGGCAGACACGTACGGGTTGTATAACCCGAACATGATGAACAGCAGTGGCTGCCAAATCCAGCGGAGCGGATTGTCTGGCAGCTACATGTACAGTGTCTCCTCCGATTACGCCAACCGCCCGGTGAATTACGTGGGCTGGGGCGATGCGGCGCGGTTTGTCAACTGGTTGACCAATGGGCAGCCGCAGGGTGCACAGACCGCCTCGACCACGGAGGACGGCTCGTACTACCTCAACGGTGCGACGACCGATGAAGCGATAATGGCTGTGACGCGGAAGGCCAATGCGCAGTACGTAATCCCCACCGAGGACGAGTGGTACAAGGCGGCCTACTACAAGGGCGGCTCGACCAATGCTGGCTATTGGGATTATCCCGCGAGCAGCGATGTGGCCCCTGGTCGAGACATGGCCGACGTTTCCGGGAATAATGCCAACCACTACGGCACTCCGTATCCCATTGAACCTAGCAAGTATTTCACGGTTGTTGGCGAGTTCCAGAATTCCGCCAACCACTACGGCACATTCGACCAAGACGGGAACGTCATGGAGAAGAACGAGACAATTGTGGACGCTGGGAATCGTGGCGTGCGGGGCGGGTCGTGCGGCAGCCATGGCGGCTCGGATATGATCGCATCTGCACGCAATGCCGGTTGGCCATCGTACGAGTTTGATACCCAAGGCTTCCGTATCGCCCTGGTTCCCGAACCCGCCACGCTGTCCCTCCTCGCTCTCGGCGGACTGGCCTTGCTGCGGAAGCGTCGAGCGGCTTGACCCCGTGCCGGACGTGGGCTACCGTGGCGTCCGAAGGAGAACGCCATGGCCCGTAGCCTGGCCCTCGCCTTGTGCCTGCTGCTTCTAGCCGCCCTGGTGGGTTGCCCGCCCCAGAGTGACAGCAGCACCCCCAAGCCCGACGGCATCGACGTTTACTTCTCGCCCAACGGAGGATGCACCGACGCCGTGGTCCGGGAGTTGGACGCCGCCAAGCAGACGGTCCACGTCCAGGCGTACAGATTCACGTCCGCCCCCATCGCCAAAGCCCTGGTCGATGCTCACAAACGGGGCGTCAAGGTGCTGGTGATTCTGGACAAGAGCCAGCGGACGGAGAAGTACAGTTCCGCCGACTTCGTCGCCCACGCCGGAATCCCCGTGCAGATCGACGCCGCCCCTCCAGAACTCCCCATTCCCATCCGCCGGATCCTTTCCGCTGTCATTCAATGGCTTGTCTAAATGACACCAGTTTCTCGATTGGAACATGAATCCAGGTCACGCTTCCAAAAGGTAAGGGGCCTTGGCCTTTGAAGTAGGCAAACCGCGCGCCCTTCTTTGATATGCAGAATCTTGTGACGCGGAGAACGTTGACGCCATCCGTTGTTTCCAGGAGCACAAGGTCCCCCTTCTGCACATCGGTCGCACCCATTTCGAGTGATCCATTGTCCCGATTCTCAGTGGTAGGCAAGATAGTTCTCCTCTGCCTTTTCACCTCGAACTGGGGGCAAGCCAGTTCGATTACGTGGATTATCCGCCCGACCGCCGGGCAGTTCAAGATTATACGCTCGCGGGAACAGCGCGGACCACCCCGTTCCCAGTTCTGCATTCCGCCGTGCGGATAGCAGGACGTTCACTGACCACCTGCTACAGGCTACCGGCTACCTGGGACGGCGCTTTCTCGCGAAAACGCTCCCCGGTTGCTGGGCGACGTGGCCTTTCAGGACCAGCATGGTCATGCAGGCGGTTACCTTCGGGCTGGGTAAGTCGGTGCGGCGGACCAGTTCGTCCAGGCTCAATGGGCCGTCGGAGAGAGCGGATAGGAGGGACTGCTCCGTGTCGTCCAGGCCGGCGGGGATGGCGTTGCTGGGCGCGGGGGTTTCCTCGGCGAGCTTCTCGCCCACTGTGCCGAGGTCTTCCAGGATGTCGTCGAGGGTTTGCACGAGAGTCACGCCCGTGCGGATGAGCTCGTTGGTGCCTTGGCTGAGGGGCGAATCCACCCGGCCGGGCAGCGCGAAGACCGATCGGCCTTGCTCGGCGGCGTCGCGGGCGGTCAGGAGGGAACCGCTCTTGAGGGCTGCTTCGACGATCAGGACGCCCAGGGACAGGCCCGAGATGATGCGGTTGCGGGTCGGGAAGTTGCCGGGAAGGACGGCTGTGCGGAGGGGCAGTTCGGAGACCAACGCACCCCGGCCGTCGGAGGCGATCTGCTCGAAGAGGTCGCGGTTCTCCGGCGGGTATATGTGGGAAAGCCCGCAGCCCATGACGGCGATGGTGCGCCCGGGGACGGAGAGCGCCCCGCGATGGGCGGCGGTGTCGATACCGCGGGCGCCGCCGGAGATGACGGTGAAACCCGAGCGGGCGAGCAGTTGGCCGAACCGCTCGGCCTGCTCCAGGCCATAGTGGGTGCAGCGGCGGGAACCGACGATGGCGGAGGCGACGGCGTCGGTCTTCTCCAGGCGGCCGCGGACGTAGAGCACGGCCGGAGGGTCGTGGATGGTCTTGATGGCCGGGGGGTAGTCCGGATCGTCCAGAGCGAGGAGGGAGACGTTCATTTCCTCGGCGAGGGTGAGTTCCTCGTCGATCTGCCGGTCGGAGACGGCGGCGATGGCGTCGGCGGTTTTGGCCCCGATGCCTTCGACCCGCAGCCAGGCCTCCCGCCCGGCCCGGGCGGCCGACTGAACGTCACCGAAGGCCTCGAGGATCGCCCGCATCCGGACGGCCCCGACGCCGTCGGCAAGGTGGAACTTCAGATACGCCCTGAGTTGTTCGGCCGGCATAGTAGGCGGAGTATATCGCGGGCGAGGCTGGATGGAAAGGAGCGAGGAGCCGTCCACAGATTACACGGATTACACGGATTGAACGAAGAGGAGAAGAAGCCGGGAGGAACAGAGAGGAGCGTTGTCTGCCCTCCTCTTGCTGTTCCCCTCCCCCAATCCGCCCAATCGGTGTAATCTGTGGATTACTTCCCGCCCCGCGGCGCGGTGGCCGCCAGGGCTCGCACAGCCCCGGCGATGCAGACGACCAGGACGGGCAGGGCGCCCAGGAGCGTGCCGACGAGGGCGGAGGGGACATGGCCGTGGAGGGCCACGCCGGCCAGGCCCGCCAGCGGGCCGATCGCGAAGCCAAGCCCGATCAGGCCCTCGTGTCCGCCGCCGGCGGAAACGGAGGCGTTCTTGACGACCATGGCGTAGTAGATGGCGGCGTAGTAGACGACACCCGCGGCCAGCCCGAAGACGACCTCGCCGGCCAGCACGAGCGGGAGGTTGGCGCCCGAGACGGCCAGGAGGAACCCCACGGGAAGTCCGACCAGCCCGGCGACGATAGGCCAGCGGCGGTCGTGCCACCCGGGCCAGAACCCCAGCACCGCGAACGCGCCCAGTCGGACGACGTCCATGAGGCTCGACAGGGCCGGGGCCGACACGCGGTAGCCCAGGTCGTCCAGAATCCGCGGGAAGAACGTCGCAAGGATCCACATGAGGGAGTAGGCCAGCAGGAGCAGCCACCGGGCCGAGACCATCAGCCCGCCCCACCGCCGCAACGGGGCCGGCGACGGGGCCTGGGGGTGGGACTCTTCGAGGTAGTCGGGCCGGCCCGCCAACAGGAGAACCATGCCGCAGGAGACCACGCTGATTCCCCCAGCCAGCCAGAACACCCCCACCGGCCAGACCTGGAGGATCGGGCCGACCACGGTGATCGAGAACGGAACGGCCAGGCACCAGGAGACATTGAAGCCGCCGATACGCCGCGCCAGTTGGCCCGGAGCGTGCCCGGCGGAGATGTAGCTTTCGGCGATGGGCCATTTGACGCCGTTGAGCAGCCCCAGGGCCGCGGCCCCGACGAACAGGCCCGCGGGAGTGGGCCAGAACGCCAGGCCCACGTTGACGGCGATCTGCCCCCCCACCGCCGCCAGCAGCACGGTGCGTTCGCGGGCGAATCGCGTGAGGCCATGGCTGACCAGGGCGCCGGCGACGTACACGCTCCCGAACGCCAGCGCCAGCCACAGATTCCCGGCGTCGGTGAACTTCAGCACTTCGTGGGTGAAGAAATACACGCCTCGCTCGAACAGGATCGTCGCGAAGCTCTCGATGAAGGTCAGCAGCAACAGCAGGCGGAGCACGGTTCTCTCCAGGGGTTTCGTGTCGGAAGATTGTGCCTGCCTATTCGCCCGGGGTCAATTGTTCTGATCGAATGAAGACAGTTGCCGGCAAGCGAAAGGGGAGGGAGAGCCACGAAGGTCACAGAGAACACGAAGGCGAGAAGAACGGGAAGGAGAAAGAGGACGCCCGCTTCTCTGAACGCCTGGCCGTCGCCGCGTGCCACCGTTTCTTTACCTTGCTCTTTGCCTTTGTGTTCTTTGTGCTCTTTGTGGCCTTCTCGTTCCTTCGCTCTCGACGACCTCGCCGCCTTGCATGCTGGCGCGAGCGGGGGTATGATACGGGCCCAGCAGGGGACGAACCCGACGATGCCCAAGCAGAACATTATCTGGGTTGTGGCGATACTGGCGGGGGCGGCGGTGACGATCTGGTTGACACGTCACGGCCCCAGCCGGGTTGACGACGCGCCCTCCGACGACATGCCTGCGGTGCGGGAGGCCTACCGCTGCATCGCGGAGGAGGCGTTGGAGAAGGGCAAGGGCCCGCAGGCCCAGAGGCGGGCCATGGAGAAGGACAAGGGTCCGCAGGCGCAGCGCCGGGCGATCGAGGGCATGGTCAAGGCGATGGACCGGTTTAGTTCGTACGTGCCGCCGGAGTTGCTCGCCGCGTTCAACGCACACATGGAGGCCGGGCGGGAATCGGGCCTGGGGCTGCGGATCGAGGCCCTCGATTCGGGCGTGTTCGTGACCGGCACGATGGTGGACTCGCCCGCCCATCGGGAGGGCCTGGCCGTGGGCGACCAGATCCTCAGCGTCGACTCGCAGGAGCTGACGGGGCTCTCGCCCGCGCAGGTCGGCGTGCTCCTGAGACCCCCGCCCCAGGCGCCCCTGGCCCTGGTCGTCCGAAGCGTCGACGGGTACTTCCGCGCGCTGCGGCTGGAGTCCGCCGAATTCGACATTAAGACCGTCACCGGGCTCTTCCGCAGCCGCGACGGGCGGTGGGTCCACCGCCTGGGCGCCCCGAGCGGGCCGGCGTACGTGCGAGTGCGGGAGTTTCTCAAGACCACCTACCCGGACCTGTCGGCCGTGGTGGAGGAGCTCAAGGACGCCCCCTCGCTCGTGCTGGACCTTCGCGACAACCCCGGCGGGCCCCTCGACGCCGCCATCGCCACGGCCGACCTGTTCCTGAATTCCGGGCTGATCGTGCGGACGGTGGACCGCGAGGGCCGGCAGCAGCGGACCTACGCTCAGGGGCTGGGCACGAGCCGCCCGCTGCCGATGGTGGTGCTGGTGAACGAGCGGACGGCCTCGGCGGCGGAGATCGTGGCCGGCGCCCTGCAGGCCAACGATCGCGCGGTGTTGGTGGGCCAGCCGACGCTCGGGAA
>JAPLNA010000296.1:0-8617 GCA_026693065.1 Planctomycetota bacterium | reverse complement strand
TTGCCCGAGGGCATGGGGTGGCTGAACCTGACGACGAAACGGTTCTACCTGGAGGAGGCCGCCCCCGGCGCCGCCAGCCGCCCGGAGGGTGCGTGGCGCGTCGAGCCGCACGTCATCGTGCCCGCCAACCCGAAGGCCGCCATGCTCGCCCGCCGGCGGGCATGGGCGGAGGCCTCCATCCCCGGGCGTCCGGCGACGATGCCGGCGGCCCCGCTGCCTGAGGAACTCCTGGACCTGGACAACGCACTCCAGCAGGCGCGGGACCTGCTGGCCCAGCCGGGGCGCGTCGCCGGGATCCTCGAACAGGCCCGCGCCGACCGCGCCGCTCGAAACGCCCAGACCCGCCCGGGCCCCGAGACCCAGCCCCATGACTGACCCCACCGTCATCCTCGGCATCGAGAGCAGTTGCGACGAGACCAGTTGCGCCCTGGTCGCCGACGGGCGGCGAGTGCTCGCCAACGTCGTCGCTAGCCAGATCGACATGCACGCCCGCTTCGGCGGCGTGGTGCCCGAGATCGCCTCGCGGGCGCACGTGGAGGCCGTCAACAGCGTGATCGAACGCGCCCTGGCCCAGGCGGGCGTGGCGCCGCGGTCGCTGGCCGCCGTCGCCGTCACGAACGAGCCCGGGCTGATCGGCTCGCTGCTGGTGGGGCTGATGGCCGCCAAGACCCTCGCCTGGACGTGGGGGCTGCCCCTGATCGGCGTCAACCACGTCTACGCCCACGCCGTCGCCGCCGCCCTGGACGGCGAGCCGGTGGAGTACCCCGCGGTCGCGTTGATCTGCTCGGGGGGTCACACGGCCCTGTACCGCTGCGAGGGCCCGACGCGAATGACGCTCTTGGGCACGACGATCGACGACGCCGCGGGCGAGGCCTTCGACAAGGCCGCCAAGATCCTCGGCCTGTCCTACCCGGGTGGGCCCGCCATTCAGAAGGCCGCCGAACACGGCGACGGGGCCAGAGTCCCCTTCCCCCGCTCGCTGCTGCGGGGGGCGTCGCTGGACTTTTCGTTCAGCGGGCTCAAGACGGCCCTGCTCTATCACGTCAACGGCGTGCCGGGCGCTCGCGCGGCCCGGCCGCGTCGGCAGGCGGGCCCGGCCCGGCTCCGCCGCAAAACCCAACCCCACGCCGGCGAAGGCGTCGAACGCTTCACTGGGCAGGAGATCGCCGACGTCGCCGCCAGTTTCCAGGCCGCCGTCGTGGATACGCTGCGAATCAAACTCCGCCGGGCGGCCGAGCTCGTCAGCGCCAAGTCCATCATTCTGGGCGGCGGAGTGGCCGCCAACGCGGCCCTTCGCGCCGCCGTGACCGGCCTGGCCGAGAAGCTCCGCATTCCCCTCCGCCTGCCCAAGTTCGCCTACTGCCTCGACAACGCCGCCATGGTCGCCGCCATGGGGTACTATCATCTTCAAGAGGGCAAGGTGGACACGTTGGAACTCGAGGCCAACCCGACGGTCAGGGGATGACGCGATCGCCGATTGGGGCTGGGTTTTCGGCGTAAGGGGGCAGCGGGAACCACGAAGGACACAAAGCACACAAAGATCACAAAGAGAAGCACAGAATGAATCTTCGTCTGTTCTTTCTCCCCGTCCTTTGTACGCTTCGTGTGCTTTGTGTCCTTCGTGGTTCTCCCTGCCGCCTATTCCAGACCGCCACCGAACCGGCTATGATGTTGGGACCATGAACGAAGATTCACTGCGACAACTTCTGGAATCGGTACGCGGCGGGCAGACGCCCATCGAGGACGCCCTCGAGGCCCTGAAGCACCTGCCGTTCGAGCCGATGGGGTTTGCCAACATCGACCATCACCGGGCCCTCCGGTGCGGGTTCCCCGAGGTGATCTACTGCCCCGGCAAGACGGCCGAGCAGGTGCGGGCGATCTTCGCCAAACTCGCGGCCACGGGCGGCAACGTGTTAGCCACCCGGGCCGAGCCGGCCGTCTATGAGGCCGTCCTCTCCGTCTGCCCGCAGGCGGTATACAACGAGCTCGCGCGGGCGATCACGTTCCGCCCGGGCAAGGCCACCACTCCGCACGGTCACATTGCGTTGGCCGCGGCGGGCACGAGCGACCTTCCGATCGCCGAAGAGGCCCGCGTGACGGCGGAGATCATGGACCAGCACGTCTCCTGTCACTACGACGTGGGGGTCGCGGGCCTGCATCGCCTGCTGGCCTGCCGGGCCGAGCTGCAGAAAGCCAACGTGATCGTCGTCGTCGCGGGCATGGAAGGCGCGCTGGCCAGCGTGGTCGGCGGGCTGGTGTCCGCCCCGGTCATCGCCGTGCCCACGAGCGTGGGGTACGGGGCGAGCTTCCACGGCCTGGCCCCCCTGCTGACGATGCTCAACAGTTGCGCCAGCGGCGTGAGCGTGGTGAACATCGACAACGGATTCGGGGCCGGCTACATCGCCGCCCTGATCAACCGCCTGGCCGGCGGCGGGGGCAAGCCATGACGGACGCCCGTCGCATCGAGGACGTCCCCGCCCTGGCGCGACGGAGCCGCGAGGGACACAAGGGCGACTACGGGCGCGTGCTGATCGTGGGCGGATCGGGCGGGATGATCGGCGCCCCGGCCCTGGCCGCCAACGCCGCCCTCCGCGGCGGGGCAGGGCTGGTGCAGATGGCCCTGCCGGAAACCGTGCAGTTGACGGTGGCCTCCCTGGCGCCGTGCGCGACGAGCCTCCCGCTGGCCTGCAAGAGCGACGGGGCCCTGGCCCACCGTTCGGTGGCGCAGTTCATCGAAGCGGCCGGCGCGGCGGACGTGCTGGCCGTCGGGCCGGGCATGGGCGTCGGACCGGCCCAGCAGGACCTGGTCCGGGCCGCCCTGGGCGCGGGCAAGGGCCTTGTGCTCGACGCCGACGGGCTCAATAACCTCTCCAGGATCGCCGACTGGCCCGCCCTGTGCACCGGGCCCCTCGTCCTGACCCCCCACCCCGGCGAATTCGCGACCCTCACCGGCCGGGCCGTCCGAGACATCCAGGCCGACCGCGAGGGTCTGGCCGCCTGGTGGGCGCGGACCTGGTCGGCCGGGTCGGCCGGGCCGATCGTCTGCGTCCTCAAGGGCGCCGGCACGGTCGTCACGGACGGCCAGCGACTGTTCGTGAACCAGACGGGCAACCCGGGGATGGCCACCGGCGGGGCGGGTGACGTGCTGACTGGGCTGACGGCGGCCCTGTGGTGCCAGTTGAGCGACCCCTTCGAGGCCGCCTGTCTCGCCGCCCACTGCCACGGACGCGCCGGCGACCTGGCGGCCGACGCCCTCGGCGAGGTCAGCCTCACCGCCGTCGATCTCATCGCCCACCTGCCCGCGGCCATTCGCGAGCGCACGGAACTGCCCTCACCGGCCCAGCCGCGGGGATCCAGGCGACCATGAAAGATCGGTGGATACAAGGACTCGAGAACCTTCCCCCGGCCGTGCGGGGCTGCGTGCTGACGATCGGCAACTTCGACGGCGTGCATCGAGGCCATCAGGCGATTTTGTCCCTGGCTCGTCGCGAGGCCGACCGCGCCGGGGCGGGCGTTGCGGCGATGACGTTCGACCCGCCGCCGGACCTGGTCCTTCGCCCGGTGGACGAGCCGCGGCTGTTGACTCCGCCGGCCCGCAAGGCCGAGCTGCTGCTCCAGGCCGGCGCCGACTGGGCCGTCACCACCCGCGCCACAACCGAACTGCTCCGCGCCTCCCCGGAGCAGTTCCTCCAGAGCGTCGTGATGGATTATTTCTCGCCGGTGGCGATGGTGGAGGGCGAGGACTTTTCCTTCGGCAAGGCGCGGGCGGGCAACGTGGAGTTCCTCCGGCGGTTCGGGCTCGAGCATGGTTTCACCGTGCAGGTAGTCCCCGCGGTCGCCGTCACCCTGGGCGGACAGAGCCAGCGAATCTCCAGCACCCTGGTGCGCGGGCTGATCGCCGACGGCGCCGTCGAGCAGGCCCGGGAATGCCTGGGCCGGCCCTTCGCTCTCGTCGGGCCCGTGGTCGCGGGGTTCGGACGCGGGCGAAACCTGGACTACCCCACGGCCAACCTGGACCCGGCCCGCCAGGTCGTTCCGGCCGACGGGGTGTACGCCGCCCTGGCGAGGCTGGGCGGCAGCGAGTACCTCGCCGCCGTCAGCGTGGGCAACCAACCGACCTTCCCGTCGGGCAAGCACGCCGTCGAGGCGTTTTTGCTGGACGCGACGGGCGATTTCTACGGGCTGGAGATGACCCTGGAGTTCCGCCACCGCCTGCGCCCGCAGCGGCGGTTCGAGACTGTCGAGGCCCTCAAGGCCCAGATGAACGAGGACGTGCAGCGTGTGCGAGACCTGCTCGAAGAACGAGTTTGAATCGGCCCGGGCGGCCCTGGCGGCGGCGCGAAGCCTCCTGGTGATCGCCCACTGCCGCCCCGACGGCGACACCCTGGGCTCGATGCTCGCGCTGACGAGCTCCGCCCGGGCGGCGGGCAAGGCCGCCCACATGATGGTCGACGACGATGTCCCCGCCAAGTACGACTTCCTGTTTCCCGACGAACGCCCGCTTCGCGGGGGCGCCCTGCCCGACCTGGCCGAGTCCGTCGACCGCATCGTCATCGTCGACACGGCCGCCCTGGCCCAACTGGACTCCCTCGCCCCCGTGCTGGCTCGCCACGCGGGGAAGATCGTCGTGATCGATCACCACACCCCCGGCGAACGGATCGCCGCGGTTCAGTGGACGGACACGTCGGCGGCGGCCGCAGGCGTCATGGTCGCTCAACTTCTCGCCGCTCTGGGCTGGCCCGTCGGGCTCGTGCAGGCGGAGGCCCTGATGGCCGCCGTCACCAGCGACACCGGCTGGTTCCGCTTCGCCAACACCAACCCCCCCGCCCTGCGTCTGGCGGCGGACTGGCTGGCGATGGGCGTCCGCCTGGAGGTGCTGTACGCCAGGCTGTTTCAGACCGCCCGCCCGCAGCAACTAGCGCTGGTGGCGAGGATGCTCGGCACGCTGGAGTTGTTCCATCACGATCGGCTGGCGGCGATGACCCTCCGCCAGGCCGACTTCGCCGCCACGGGCGCCCGCGCGGATGAAACCGAGAACCTCGTCAACGAGGCCCTGCGGATCGGCTCGGTCGAGGCGGTGATCCTGCTGGTGGAAAACGGAGGCGCGCAGGTGCGGGTGAACCTCCGCAGCCGCGAGGCCGTCGACGTGGCCGCCGTGGCGCGGGCCTTGGGCGGGGGCGGGCACCGACGCGCCGCCGGGCTCCGCTCGAACGAGCCCCTCGATGCCCTCAAGGCCCGGCTCGTCGCCGCCTGCCAGGCCGCCCTGACGGAAGCGGGCTTGTAGCGGCCGCGGGGCGAGGGTATACTGCTTCGCTTTCCATACGACCCCGAGGAGACGATAACCCATGGCCGACCAGCTTGCCTACGTGTTGATCACCCCCTACAGCCTGTACAAGAGCCGCACGGGCGGCATCATCGGGCGGCTGCTCGCGCACGCGAAGGTGGAACTGGTCGCCACGCGGATGTACCTCACCGGCGACGCCTTCACGGACGCCTATCAGAAGATCGTCTGTTCGAAGGGCACCGACGCCCCCATGCGGAAGGCCTGGCAGGATTACCTGGACCGGTGGTTCCGCCCGACGAACCCCACCGGCCTGCCCCCGCGCTCCATGCTGCTGCTCTTCCGCGGGCCCAACGCCGTCAAGCACCTCAAGGAAGACGTCATCGGGGGCTTCACCGAGGCCCCCGTGGGCGACACCGTCCGAGGCACGTACGGCGACTTCATCCGCGACGCCGACGGCACGATCCGCTACTTCGAGCCCGCCGTCATCACCTGCCCCGACCCGGAAACCAACGACAAGCACCTCCAGGTCCTCGCCGACCACGCCCTCTCCGACGGCGGCGTCTTCGCCGGGCAGTTCCAGTACGCCCAGCCCAACGTCCCAGTGCTCCCTGGTCATGCTCAAGCCCGACAACTTCTACCAGCCCAGCCGCCGGCCCGGGAATATCATCGACACCTTCAGCCGTACGGGCCTGCGGATCGTCGCGGCCAAGCTCTTCCACATGACCGTCGCGCAGGGGGAGGAGTTCTACGGCCCGCTGCGGGAGATCTTCGTCAAGAAGCTCAAGTTCCTCGTCACGCGGACGGTCCAGGAGCGCCTGGCCGACGCGTTCGACTTCCCCTTCACCGCCCAGGACGCCGACGTGCTGGGCGACCACCTGGCCGAGCGGAACGCCGTCACCGAGTTCAACAAGATCGTCGAGTACATGACCGGCGTATCGCCCGACTCCGTCACCCCCGCCGAGAAGGCCCGCGCCAGCAAGACCAAGTGCCTGGCCATGCTCTACGAAGGCCCCGACGCCATCGAGAAGATCCGCACCGTCCTGGGCGCCACCGACCCTAACAAGGCCGAGCCCGGCACCGTCCGCAGCGACTTCGGTCGCGACCTGATGCGCAACGGCGCCCACGCCAGCGACTCCGCCGAGAACGCCCTGCGCGAGCGGAAGATCGTCGGACTGGCGGCCACTGAGACCGGCACGTGCGACGTCGCCCAGATCATCAACGACTACCTGAAGAGCCGGTAGTCGGCGCGGCGTAAGGAGCGGCCGGGAATGTCCGTGGAACTATCCGTCTATCCGCTGGGCCCGTTGCAGGTCAACACGTGCCTGCTGCGTGACGGGGCCGCCTGCGCGATCGTCGACCCCACCGTCGGAGTCGCCCCGCTGGTCCGCCAGGTGCTTCAGGACGGGGCCCAGCTTCAGTGCCTCCTCCTGACCCACGGGCACGGCGACCACATCGCCGGCATCGAGGAGGTCCGCGCCCTGGTCCCGGAGGTTCCGGTGTTTTGCCCGGCCGCCGACGCCCACATGCTCAGCGACCCGCAGGCGAATCTCTCGGTGCTCGTGGGCATACTGACCCAGCCGGGCGAGCCCGACCGCCTGCTGAACCCGGGCGATACGGTTTCCGTCGGCCAGTCGCTCTGGCAGGTGCTCGACACGTCAGGGCACACCGCCGGGGGAGTCAGTTACTACTGCGCCCAGGCGGAGGTCGCCATCGTAGGCGACAGCCTGTTCGCCGGCGGGATCGGGCGGTACGACCTTCCGGGGGGTTCGTTCCGGCGGCTGCGGGACAATGTGCGGGCGCACCTTTTCACCCTCCCGGGCCCCACCCGGGTAATCCCCGGGCACGGGCCCGAGACCACCATTCAGGTCGAGCGGACGACCAACCAGTTCTTTCTTCTGTCATAGCGGACGGATGAACAAAACTGTTGACAGGTTTCCGGCGTAGGAGTACCATAGGAACGTTGTCGCTTCCCCGGTTTTGGTCGTTAACCCTGTCCTCATATATACTTCATATCGCCGGACCGGGGCAGCGAGGCAGCATTGTCGCCTCCAGGCGGGAATGAGAGCACGAACAGACTCGCTGCCGCCGTCGCTTTACAGGACGGGCGGGTTGTGTTGTCGGTGTATGGTTGAGGTGTGCGTTGGCTTTGATTCAGGTCATTCAGGGCGCGGACAAAGGCAGGACTTTTGAACTGCGCGAAGGCCCCAATGTCATCGGGCGCGAGAGCGACGGCGTCGAGCTGTCCGACCCCACCGTCTCCCGTCGCCACTGCCAGATCGTGGCCGGGGCGTCCGGGCAGTGGGTGCTCGAGGACGTCGGCTCGGCCAACGGCACGTTTCTCAACGGCGTCCGGGTGAAGAAGCCCTGGCCGCTCAACCGCGGCGACCAGATCCGCTGCGGCTCGAGCCTGCTGGTCTTCTCCACTCTCGTGGGCCCCGGGGCCGCCGCCGCCGTCGACATCGATGAAAAGGGAAACCTCGTCGACGCCGCCATCGTCGCGACCCTGCCCAGCAACGAAGACTCCGTCATCATTCCCACCCTCGAGGCCGGCGCCGAGGCCATCGAGAATCTCCGGATTCTCTACAGCATCGTCGCCGAGGTCAGCAGCATCTTCGACGTCCGCGAACTGCTCAACACCACCCTGGACCGCATCCTGCAGCACGTGACGGCCGACCGGGGGCACATCCTGCTGCTGGGCGAGTCGGGCACGTTGAGTTCGGTGGCTTCCCGCGTGCCGGAGGGATCTCGCTCCTCGGAGATCCCCATCTCGCGAACGATCATCGACGAGGTGGTCCGCAACCAGGTCGGCGTGCAGAGCACCAACGCGATGAGCGACCAGCGGTTCCACGCGGGCAAGAGCGTGCACAATTTCGGCATTCGCTCGGCCCTGTGCGTGCCCGTCAAGGGCCGCGGGAGAATCCTGGGCGTCATCCACGTCGACTGCAGCATCTCCGACCACACCTACAGCACCGAGCAGTTGCGCCTGCTGACGGCCATCGGGTATCAGGTGGGGTTGGCGGTGGAGAACGTCGCGTTGCACGAGGCGGCGGTGCAATCGGAGCGGCTGGCGGCGGTCGGGGAGACGGTGGCGCAGCTGTCGCATCACATCAAGAACATCCTCCAGGCGTTGCGGGCGGGCACGGACGTCGTCGAGATCGCCCTTCGCGGCGCCGACCTGCGTAAGGCCACAAGCGCCTGGCCCATCGTGCAACGAAGCCTCGGGCGGATCAACGATCTGATCATGAACATGTTGGCGTTCTCGAAGGAACGCGAGCCTCTGATGGCCGCCACTGACGTCAACGACACCCTCAACGAGTGCATTGAACTGATCAC
>JAPLNA010000295.1:10702-12104 GCA_026693065.1 Planctomycetota bacterium | reverse complement strand
GAGAATAGGGAAATACACTTTCTGTCCACCCGAACGGAAAAGAGAACCGTTTGGACAGGGGGGGGATTCGGCGGGCCTTGCCTGTCGCGACGTCACTTGGTTTTGACAGTGACTCCCGCGGGCAGGTGGGCTTCCAGGAACGCCACCATCGGCTTGAAGTCGGTGAGCTTCCAGTCGCACAGGCGGAGGGGCTTGGCCTGGCCGGTGGCGTGGATGAAGAGGAGGCCTTTGGACTGGAGGAGGCCGGCGTCGACGGCGGTGATGGCCGACCAGGCGATCTTCTCCCCGCCGGCGAATCCGATCCCCTGGGCGTCGGCGACGAGGCGTTTCCTCGCCGCCAGGAAGGCCGCCATCGCCACCAGCACCCCCGGCGGAATGCAGACGAACGGGCCGTACTCCCCCATCGCCCAACTCAGGAATTTGTTGAGGTCCTTGCCGGGGGCCGTGTAGGTTCCCTCCCGGGTCATAAAGCAATACAGCCCGAAGCCGATCAGCATGGCCGCCAGGATGAACAGGCGGACGATCGGGTCTTTGGTGGCTTTGCACTCGATCCGGTCGGGGTTGGTCTGGGTTGGGGTTTCGGTCATGGTCAGATGGCTCCCATAGTGTTTTCAGGCCCGTGTCAGTCCGGCCTTGTGGCCGGGAGGCCCTGTGTTGTTTCGGCCGATTGGGACGGTTCTCTCCACCGAGAAGTGAGCCCATTGTATCGCACGAAGAGGGATTTCTGTGAAAGTTCTCTTGACGCGCGGCCGATGGTTCCGGTATTAAATACGTGTCGGTCGTGCAGCCCAGGCGGCCGAAGCAGCCTCGGGGCTGTGGCGCAGTTGGGAGCGCGTCTGCATGGCATGCAGAAGGTCGAGGGTTCAACTCCCTCCAGCTCCAGGTGGCCCGGGCCTCGCCGAAACGCGAGGCCCGGGCTTTTTTTTACGTTCGAGCGTCGGCTTTGCGGTTGCAATTGCCGTCGCGGGGGCGGATAATGCCCCCCGATATCCGGCTGTGGCCGTGTGTGCCGCGGCGGAACCATGATGGGAGTCGCTGGTGAGTCATAAGGTAAGTCGTACGAAGTACAGGCGCAGACGTAAGGTCGGCTCGAAGAAGCGCCGGATGCGCCGCAAGGCCAAGAAGAAGTAAGCCGTCGGGGCCGGTAGTCCAACGCCGCAATAAACCGCGGGCCCGTGTTTCTGGGCTCGCGGCCCTTTTTGCGCGGGAATCATCTTCTGCCCCCGGACTTCGTTTGGCCTTGGGCCTCCATGTCGGTCCCCACAGAGTTTCAATTGCCGATTGCCAATTGCCGATTGCCGATTGAACGGCAAGAGGCTGGCGCCCGTACTTGGTCCCCTGTCTCTTGCTGTTCAATCGGCAATTGGAAATTGGCAATTGGCAATGCCGTATCCCTCCTTCC
>JAPLNA010000295.1:0-10693 GCA_026693065.1 Planctomycetota bacterium | reverse complement strand
TCCGTGATTGTCTCCAGAATTCCGCCTCGCCTCGCCGAAGAATACCCTCGAGGGGCGTTGTGCGTTGTGCGCCCTGAAGAATCCCTCGTACCGAGACTACACGCTATGTCACCGGCTGAACTGATCCTCACGGGCTTCTTGATTGTTGCGATCACCGTCGCCCTCGGGGCGACGCTGGCGATGCTCAAGCAGAAAAACAATACCCGCCGCACGGACGAACTGGAGCTATTGGTGGAGGCCGTCGCCCGCGATGTGGCGGTGGCGTACGAAAGCCTCACCGGCGAGATCTCGCAAATGCGCCAGGAGACCAGCCAGGCCGTCCTGGCCGAACAGGAAAAACTCGTCGCCCTGGTCAACGGGCTGGGCGGGGCGACCAACCAGGTTCTTCGCGAGCTGGCCGGGGCGCAAGAGGCCCAGGCCACCGCGGCCGAAGAGGCCCGCACACAGACCGCCGCGCGCCAGGCCGAGCTGACCGCCCTGGTCACCCGCGTCGAGGCGAGGCTGACGGAAACAGCGGCGGCGCTGGCGGATTTGCCGCGTCGCCCGGCCAAGAAGGCCGAGCCCGCCCCGGCGGCGCCCGAGGCCCCCGCGCCGGCGCCGACCCCGGTGGCCGAGCCGGAGGCCCCTGAGCACGAAGAGCCCCAGCCCGAACCCGCCCGCGCCCCGACGAGGGAGCCCCTCCGCGAACCGGTTCGTGAATCGGACCGTGAACCGGCGGGCAAACGCATGCCTGCACGGAAGGCCGTGGGCAAGAAGAGCGTCCGCAAGACGCCGCGATAGTTCAGCGCGCAGCCCGGAGTTTCAGAGGGGAGCAATGTGGGAAAAACCCGCCCGCCCTCTTGTTTTATTCTTGACAAAACCCTTACGTTCCGATAGGATGTATCTCGGATGGCGGATGGGAGGCAATGCTCAGGCTTCCTGCCCGCAAGGTTTCATCGCTCTTTGCCTTGGCTGTTGTAACAGGAGAAGGTGGACGAGGGTAAGACCGCTCTAGGTCGCGTAGCCGGAAGGGCAGCGGAAGCGAAAGCGGAAGCTGAAAACGGTGAAACGATCGAAATCGGTCTTTTTTTTATGCGCCCCGTTTTCCCGATGGGGTTGGGCTCTGCGCACGCCACGGGCAACTCGTTGGTTAGATGCAGGTTAGAGGTGAGAGTGTGCTGCCGCCTCCCCGATCTCCCCCGTCCGGTTTAGCGGTCCGCCGAAGGCGGACACCGCGTTTTCCTCTGACCCGCCTACAGCCCCTCGGTCGCGAACATCCTCGCCATGGCGCTCGGATGGTTGTGCGCCATGATCAGGTCGCCCCGGCCTCACCCGCCGGCGGCGCGGGCGATGATGTGGTCTTGCATGTCGGGGGAGAGGGAGACGAAACGGGCGGAGAAACCCCAGACGCGGACGATCAGGTCGGCGTGACGGTCGGGGTGGAGCTTGGCGTCCTTGAGGGCGTCGACGTCGTAGAGGGCGGTGTTCATTTGAGTGACGCCGAGGCGCAAAGCAGACTGGATTAAGCCGCGAAGCCGCAAGCGGCCGGAAGAATCGGAAAGGAGGGAGCGGCGGTCGAGGGCGAGGTGGAAGATCGCCACGCCGACGCAGTCGGCGAGGGGCGATTTGGCGGCGGAGCGGATGATGGCGGTGGGGCCGCGGAGGGCACGCCCGGGGGTGGGCGAGAAATGCTCGCCGACGGGGTCCATCCAGCGTCGCCCGTCGGGGGTGGCCCCGCAGGCCTGGGCCGTGGCGACGTAGGAGTGGTTGAACAGGCAGGGCCAGATCGGCAGCCCGCTGGCGGAGGGTTGCGAGCGGACGTGCTCGACGGTGCGGCGGATGACGTCGGCGATGAGGAGGTCGACGTAGTCGTCGTCGTTGCCGAACTTCGGGGCCCCCAGGCATCGCTGCCGCAACGCCTCGTGCCCGACCCAATTGGCCGACAGGGCCTCCCGCAACTGGGCGGGGGTGCAGGCCTTCTCGTCGAAGACGACCTTCCGGACGGCCGCCAGGCAGTCGGCTACCGTCCCGAGCGAGCCCAGGAAGATCATCTGCTCGACGAGGTCGACCCCGCCGCGGTGGGGGTCCAGCCCGGTGGCGAGCACGGTCCCGAACGTGCCGGCCGTCAGCAAGGTGGTGACGCCGGTGCGGGCGGCGGCTTGCAGGTGGCCCGTCTGATTGGCCAGCAGCATTTCGATCCGCCGCCAGTACTGGCGGAGGTAGGCCTCGAGGAACTGATCGAAGCTGGTCATGTCGGCGAAGTCGCCGGTGGCGAAGCCGAAGTCGAGGGGGTCGCCGTGGTTTCCGGCCCCTTCGGAGGCCCGCAGGACCCGCCGGGGCTCCTGCTGGGCCGAGGGGTTGGCCTGACCGTTGAAGAGCGTCGCGTCTATGCACCGGAGGGCGTCGACGATCCAGAGCGAGATGGTGCTCCGCCCGTCGATCGTCACTTCGTTGCAGCCGTCGTTGGCGTAGAGGCGGGCCAGTTCGACCGGCACGCCGTAGGCCACCAGCGAGGGGATGATCGCCTCGTCGTTGTAGATGGTGCCCTGCCCGTGCCCGACGAGCTGGAGCTCGACGATCTTGTCGACGAACGCCGGCGGGGTGCGGGCGTGGAGGCGGGCGCTGAGAAAGGGGTTGGTGTCGTTGACGCGGATGGCCGTGTCGATCAGCAGGTACGACATGTCGTTGGTGGCGTCGTTGCCCTGGGCGTCCTGCCCGCCGACGACGAGGTTCATCAGCCCCATGCCCGGGTGGTCGACGACGGCGTTGAGCCCGCGCCAGAGCTCGCAGAGGATCTCGAGGGCGCCCTCGCGCGTGAGCGTGCCCTCGTCGAGCTGGCGTTTGTAAAAGGGCTGGAGGTGCTGGTCCAGCCGCCCGATGGTGGAGGAGCAGTTGTACGCCCCGCGGAGGCTGTGGACGAACCAGAACAACTGGACGGCCTGGGCGAAGGTCCGCGGGGGCCCGGCGGCCAGGGCGGCGCACTGGGCGGCGATGGTGTGCAGGCGTTGCCGCTCGGGGCCGGCGGCGCTGTCGGCCTGGTCGCGGGCCAGGCGGGCGTGGGCGGCCACGAAGGCCGTGACGGCCTCAAGCGTCCGCGCGATGCACCGCAGGTAGTGGGCCTGCTCGCCGGCGAGGTTGGCGGCGTTGGCGCGGGCGGTGGCGGCGATGCCGGTGCAGCCCCGTTGCAGGAGCGTGCCGACGTCCATGGGGTAGTGGAGGTTGTCGTCGCCCCAGTCCCACCCGGCGGGCGGGGGGGCCAGTTCGGTCCGGCGGAGCGGGCCGGCCAGAATGCCCGCCGGCGGGATCACCGGGTCGGTGGCGGCCAGGCTCGCCTCGACGAAATCGGCCAAGGCGGCCGCCCGCTTCATCCGCGCCTCGACGTCGGCGGGGGCGTGTGTTGTCAACTCCGTCATGCGACACGTCCTTCTAACGGGCGATCTGCCCGTCGCATCGCATTATACCACGATGAGGCTGGGTGCCATGCTTCTACGCGCAGCGGAGACGCATGTCCGGGGCGCCGGGTGCATACGCATGCTTCTGGCGAGAAGATGCCAGAAGCATGGCACCCAAGGGCAGTGCGGGCGATGGGTCAGTGAAACGGCGTGGAAGGGCTACGGCATCAGGAGGGTAATGAGGCTGGTGGCGTTGAAGAGGACATGAATGAGGATGGGGGCCAGGAGGCGGCCGGTGCGTTCGTAGTTGTAGCCCAGGACCATTCCGAGGATGACGAGGCTGGGAACGGCGGCCGGCTGGGCGCGGACGTGCGCCAGGCCGAACAGGACCGAGGTGATCGTGATGGCCAGCCAGGGCGAGACGGTGAATCGTCGGAGGGCGGACTGGATAAAGCCGCGGAAGAAGACTTCCTCGGCCAGGGGGGCCAGGAGGGCGGCGGAGAGGAAGATGAGGACCTTCCAGAAGCCCGAGGCCTTGGGGGCGAAATCGAGGAGGGGGTGGATCTGACCGGCCAGGTCGGGCAGCCAGTAGGTGATGAGGCCGTGAAGGCCCATGCAGACGGGCCAGACGGCCAGCCAGGCGATGAAGGCGCGGACGAGGTCGTTGGGCCAGCGGCGGAGGCTCAGGCCCAGCCCGCGTCGGATGCCCCCGCGGAAGACGTGGGCGGCCACGCCCAGGCACAGGGCCAGTTGCAGCGGATAGATGATCACCCCGGCGAGGGGGTCCATTCGCGGGTCTTTCTCGGCCGGGGCGGAGGCCGGCGCTGACGCCGGCGCGGTGGCCGGGTGGTCCAGCCCGAGGATCCAGCCCGTCAGGCCCGCCCCGGTCAGGAGGATGGCGTACCAGCCGATGAGCAAAAGGAGGAAGACCCAAGCGTCGATACGATGGGGACGGCTGGGCGTATAGCGGAGGCGGAGCTTGGCGGGCCTGGCCAGGCGGATGCCCGCCCACGCCAGCAGCACGCAGCAACCGACGGCGGCCAGGGAGTTGGAGGCGTTGAGCCCCGTACCCGCCGCCAACAGGGCCCCGCGCCCGGTGAGCAGTGACAAAGCATTTGACATCATGGAAGCCGTCCGGTTACGGTGGCCCGGCGGGGGATAGGAGCCTCCGGGCCACGCTACTAATGGCGAAGACTATATTGGACACGATCCTGGAAACCAAGCGCAAAGAGGTGGCGGCGTTGCGCGCGGGGGCAGGGCTGGAGTCGCTCAAAGCGCAAGCGGCCGCCGGGGCGAGCGTTCGGAACTTCTTCCAGGCCGTTACCAAACCCCCGCGCCGGGGGATGAACCTGATCGCGGAGGTCAAGCGGGCCAGTCCGTCGGCCGGGGTGATCCGCCCGGACTTCGACCCGGTAGCCATCGCCCGGCGGTACGAACAGGCCGGCGCCGACGCCCTGAGCGTCCTGACCGACGAGACCTACTTCCATGGCAGCCTGGACTACCTGCGGGCGGTCCGCCAGGCTGTGAATCTGCCGATCCTCCGCAAGGACTTCATTATCGACGAGTCGCAGGTCTACCAGGCCCGGGCGGCGGGGGCGGACGCGATCCTGCTGATCGCGGCGGCCCTGCCGGCCGGAACGCTGCTGGACCTGCTCATCCTGGCCACCGAACTCCGGATGACCACCCTGATCGAGGTTCACAGTGTCGAGGAACTGATGGCCGTGCGGTCGGTGGTGGGGTTCCCGCACGCGGCGTACAGCCTGCTGGGGATCAACAACCGGGACCTCTCGACGTTCGAGGTCTCGCTGGAGACGACGCTGCGGCTGAGCGGGCTGGCCGGGGAGGGCGTGCCGATCGTCAGCGAGTCGGGCATCCGGACGCGGGCGGACGTGGCGCGCCTGGCCGGGGCGGGAGTGAAGGCGATCCTGGTCGGCGAGACGCTCATGCGGCACGACGACGTGGGCGAAGGCATCGAGGCATTGTTGGGCCCGCTCGACGGGCCCGGGAGACAACCATGACGAACGAGCACCAGGAGCCCCACGACCAGCCGGGGCCGCGGCTGTTCTCCACCAACACGATGATCGTGCTGGGCGTTGCGGGCGTGCTGATCGCGGCGGCGGCGTGGATGCACTACGCCCCGTCGGCCCGGACGCCGGCGAAGGCCCCCGCCCCCGCTTCCGCCGCCGGTGACGACGCCGCGAAGGTGCTCGAGGACGCCGCCCGGCTGATGCAGCCCCAGGACAACCCGGCGGCGGAAACCCAGAACTACATCGAGGCCGTCCGCACGATGCAGGCGTACGTGCAGAGACATCCCGGCGACGTGCAGGTCCGCCCGGCGATGGCGCAGGCGCTTTGGCAACTGGGGCAATACCCCCTGGCCGAATCGACCTGCGACGACCTGCTCAAGCGGAAGGTCATTAACGCCCGGGTGCTGATGCTCAAGGGCATCTGCGTTCGTCAGCGGACCGGCCGCCCGGCGTTGGCGATGTTCGAGAAGGCCCTCAAGGCCCCGGGCGCCGACGCCGAAGTGCAGGCCGAGTACGCCGTGGAAGCCCTGACCGCCGGAGACGAGAAGCAGAAGGCCCAGGTCCCGGCCCTGCTGGACCAGGTGCTGGTGGGGGGCTCGCTGCGGGCGGAGCGGTGGGCGGATTTCGCGTTCCGGCTGTCGCGAGCCAACGAGCCCAAGGCGTACCAGTTCTTCGAGAAAGGGTTGGAGGCGGGGGCCAAGAAGCCCGCGATCCTGGTGCGGATCGGCTTCGGCCTGCTGCAGGGCGGGCAGGAGGCGTGGGGGCGCAAGTACCTCTCTGCCGCCCGCCAGGCCGGCGTCAACGCGCCCGAGTTCCTCCGCGTCTGGGGGCAGGCCGAACTCCAGGTCAATAACGTCGATCGCGGGCGGGAACTGATCAACGAATCGCTGGGCCTCAAGGCCGACCAACGCGAGTGCTACGACCTGCTCGCCCGGTCGCTGACGGGCCCGGACGCCCTGACCCAGGCCGAGGCCGTCCTCGCTCGCGGCGTCGCCGCCTGCGCCAACCCCGCCGACCAGGACTGGCTGCAAGTGCGACTGGGCGAGAACCGCGAGCGTCAGCAGAACTACCGCGACGCGGCCGAGACCTATGCAAGGGCGGTGAGAACACCCGAGCAGACGCTCCTGGCGGCCAAGGGCGCCGCCCGGTGTTACCTGAAGCTCATGCAGATCGACAACGCCGCCGAGTGGGTGGCGAAGGCCGCCGCCGTCGGCGCCGGCGACGCGGAAGTCAAACAGATCAAGGCCCAGATCGAACAGGCCCGTGGCGGGGTGAAGTAGCCGAAGAAGCCCGTCACGCCAGGGGAAAACTCCCGGCGGGGACACAAAACAACAAACGAAATCATCTTCTCGATTTCGTTTGTTGTTTTCCTCCTGACGCCCCGGGCGTACGAGTCGCGATGACGTTCGCGTCGCAATCACAACACATCGTGTCCCCGCCGGGAGTTTTCCCCGGTCGTTCGCGGCGTACTCGCGCCCCTCACGCCGACGGCAGCGAGGCGATGGGAACGATTCGTTGCTGGAGCATTTCGCCCGTGAGGGGCTCGGAGGCCCCGAACCGCACCACGCAGCCGTGGGCGTGGTCGCTCAGCACGGTCAGGCAGCGGCTGCTGATGACCTCGTAGCCGTTCTCGCAGTGCCTGTGGGCCAGCAGGAACACGCTGACGCCCAGTTGGGCGGCGAGGGATTCGATTTGTTCCGGGGTGTGCCCGCGGCCCCAGGTCCATTCGTAGACGGGCCGGCCGCGGGGGAGGTCTTCCAGGGCGGTGGGGCGGTCGAGCACGTCGAGGCCGGCGATCTCCTGGCGGGCGGGGCTGGGCAGCGAGTGGCTCATCCACACGCCGTTGGGGCAGCGGATCGCCAGCGGCATGGAAAGCAGGAATTCGTTCATGCCGGCGATGACCTCGTCGGCGTCGTCGCCGTAGGAGTCCCTCACGCCGCGGGCGAACGCCTCGCAGACGCCCAGGCCGGCCTTGGTGATCTCGTTGCCGGTGATCTGGGCGACGTCGTGGTTGGCCAGCAGGAAGAGCACCTGGACGGGGTGGGCGAGCTTGAGGCGGGCCACCCGCATCAGCAGCGACAGGCTGCGGTCGAGCCCGTCGGCGTCGAGGGGCCCGTGGATGACCTCCTGAATCACCAGCCGCACCTGCGGGTCCTTGCCCAGCCTAGCCGCGGCGATGATCTTGCCCAGATTCCCCCGGTGCCCGTGCAGGTCCCCGCTGTAGAGCACCTGGTCGTCGCCGGCGAGGCTGACGACGTTGCCGCGGCGTCGGGCGTCGTCGCGGTTGGCGGCGGCGGCCTGTCGGAAGATGTCGGCTACGGGGTGCGCCATGGCGATGATTCCGGGCGGGTCACTTGCCCTGGTCGGCCCGCTGGATCGAGTGCTCGACGAGTTCCAGGCGGCTGGTCACTTCGTTCATGCTCGCGGGGCGCCGGGCGGGCTGAAGCTCGATGCAGTCCATCACCAGCTTGGCCAGAGACGCCGGCACGGCGGGGTTGAGCTGGTTGGGCGGGATCAGGGCCGTCTGCTGCGGNTGCTGCGGGGGCAGGACGGCGTTCTCCTCGGGCATGGCCGTGGGAATGGGCCTGCCGGTGAGGACCCAGTAGAGGGTGGCGCCGAAGTTGAACACGTCGGTCCGGGCGTCCAGCGGGCGGCGGTATACCTGCTCGGGGGCGATGAAGTCCGGCGTGCCCTGGATCCGTTCCTTCACCGTTCCGACCCGGCAGCTCTGCCCGAAGTCGATGACCTTCACCTGCTCGTCCGGGCCGACGATGATGTTGTTGGGCTTCATGTCCGCGTGCACGAAGCCTTCCCGGTTCATGTGTCCGATCGCCGCGGCGACCTGGAGGAAGGCGGTGACGGCCGCGGGCACGGTCTCCGGGGGCTTCTCCTGGACCGACTTGCCGGGGCAGTATTCCATCAGCACGTGCACTTCGCGGACGGCCAGCAGCAGCGAGCGGACGCGGCGCATCCAGAACACCTTTCGCAGGTTGGGGTGGTCGAGTCGGGAACCGACCTCGAATTCGCGGATGGCCTGTTCGAGATAGCGGTAGTCGTTGCTCTCCCGCTTGACGGTGCGCTTGATGGCGAAGAGCTTCCCCGTGCGGATCTCCCGCAGTTGCCAGATCGTGCTGCGCGAACCGGTGCCGAGGAACTGCACCATCTGGTAGCCCGGGAGCGATAGTGTGCGTGCGTGTTTCATGCGGTCGCGTTACGGCCGGCGCCCGCGGGGCCTGAAGCCGACGAGCGGCGGCGGGCCCGGCTGAACTACGTTGTTGCCGCCGCTTGGATCCAGTCACTATAATGCCGCTGCCCTTCAGGATCGTCAACATGAAAAGCCGGGCTGCCAAACTGTTGTTGCTGCCGGCCAAGTGCTTCCTCGCCGCGCTCTTGCTGCTCTGGGTGCTGTCGCAGGTGCATTGGCACGACTGGGTTCGCGACCGCGACGGTCGGACCTACTCGCTGTTGCGCCCCGCCGGCGATCACGTGGACGTCGCGGCCGGGTGGCTGTGGTGGCGCCACGAGATGACGCTTCCGACGGGCGACCTGGAGGTCATCTCACCCCACGGCTCGGCCGGGCCGGCGTACGTTCACGACGGGCTCGCCTCCAGCCTGCGGCACGTCCGCGGCGAGCTGCACCTGGTGGGGCTGGCCGTGGTGGTCACGCTGGCTTCGTATTTCGTGGCGGCGTTGCGATGGCGGGCGCTGCTGGCGTTGCAGGACATTCGCGTCGGGCCCTGGGAAGCCCTCCGCCTGACGTTCCTGGGCATGTTCTTCAACATCGTCGTCCCCGGCACGGTGGGGGGCGACCTGGTCAAGGCCTACTACGCCGCCCAGCACGCCCGCGACAAGGGCTCCGTCCTCGTCAGCGTCGTCATCGATCGCGCCCTCGGGCTGTTCATGTTGACCCTGCTGGCCGGGGCCATGCTGGGCGTTCTGGCCCTGGTCCGCCCGCCGAACCTGCCGGACCTGGCTCAGGCGGGGTTGGCCGTGGGCGTCATCGCCGCCGTGGTCGCCCTGGGCATGCTGGTTCTGTTCAGCTCCCGCCTCCGCGGACTTCTCCACGTGCAGAAACTCTACCAGCGACTCCCCATCGCCCACCGGATCTCCGCCATGGGCCAGGCCGTCCGGACCTACCGGTCTCGTCCGGGTGGGCTGGCCCTGGCCGCCAGCACGAGCATGGTCTCGCAGACCCTCTGGATCCTCGGGCTGGCCTTGCTGGGCCAGAGCCTGGGGCTCTCCCAGGTCCGGTGGTACGAGTACTTCCTCTACATCCCGCTGATCTACACCATCGGGGCCATTCCCTTGACCCCCGGGGGCATCGGTTTCCTGGAGAAACTCTTCCTGGTCTTCTTCGTCACGGCGGACCCCTCGCAGGTCCTGGCCCTGGCGTTGCTGGCCCGCCTGATGCCGGTCCTGCTGTCGCTGCCGGGCCTGGTCGTCGCGGTCACCGGCGCGAAACTGCCCCCCCGCGACGTCATCGCCGCCCAACTGGCCTCCGACGAGCCGGAGGCCCCCGCCTGAGCGGCGGCGAGAAGGTGGGCGGACCCGGGTGGGTCTTGTTCGTGAAGTGCCCGCAAACCCCGGTGGGGCCAACGCCAGCCCGCCCAGCGGCAGGGGCCCTCTCATACCTTGCCCGCGCCTGGCACACGGAATTATATGCATGAGCACCCGTAGCCGCCGGCCGTTGGCCGCGACGGGCGGAAGGCCTGCCCCTCAAGGGTCCACTATGGGCGAGGCCAAGGCTTCCCTCTTGGACTGGAGGTACGTCCTGACCGTCGCGATCACCAGCGGCACGACGCCCAACGCGATGAAGATGGCGTCGGCGGGCAGGCGGGCCCATTCGAAGTAACTCATGATCGGCTGGTCCAGGAAGGCGGCGCTGCGGCCGTGCCAATACCCGTTCTGGATCACATCCCACAGTTGCAGCACGCCGGTGGGGAACAGGCTCAATGCCAGCATCAGGCCCAGGCCGATATTCAGGCCCCAGAACGAGACCTTGACGTACTTCTCCGTGCGGGTCCAGGTCTCCTGACTGGACATCTGTCGCAGGACGAATACCAGCATCGCGACAGCCAACATTCCGAAGACGCCCATCATCGCCCCGTGAGCGTGATTGGCGGTGAGGTTCGTTCCGACCTCATAGTAACTGATGACCGGTAGATTGATCAGGAACCCGAAGATCCCCGCCCCGATGAAGTTCCACACGCCCACCGCCACCAGGAAGTAGAACGTCCACTTGTGCGGCACGCCCACCGGTTGGCCGCATTCGTCGCAACGGCCGTGGGTCAGCCG
>JAPLNA010000294.1:17570-20842 GCA_026693065.1 Planctomycetota bacterium | reverse complement strand
GACCTGGCCGCGACGGCCCAGACGACGGGGGGCTTCAGCCCGGCGGAACTGGCGGGGCTGTGCAACAAGGCCGCCCTTATCGCCATTCGTGCCTATCTCGCCACGCACACCGGCCCCGCGGGCAATTACAAGGACTTCACGATCACGCGGAAACACCTGGACGAAGCGCGGGCCCTCCTCGACGCCCAACGGGCCCCGGGAGCCGCCCGATGACCTCGCACAATACCCATGGAATTACAGGCGTAGCGGCAATCGAAAGGCAGAATCCCCAACCCTGATTTTCTCATTCGATCGCTCGTCTCGCGGTGAGACGAACGCCTGGCACCGCGGCCGGCTGCATCGCACAGCCGGCCGCCTTTTTTTGCGTATGGAAGAATTTCGCGGAAATAGTCCCGCGTTCTCAAGTAGCCCCGTGTTCCAACCGATCAATAGGGCAACAGGGTTGGGGATCCGCGGCCGACGGAGCGATACGGCGGCCGCAAGGATCCTCGAATGCGGATCGGCAGTTCTCTTATCTGGGCGGAAAGACGCCTCGGCCAGCCAGTGCAACGGCTGGCTCGGCGCGCGTCGGACCGCCGCCTCACCGACACTTGTCGTATCCGGCCGGGAATACTTGAGGGCCCAACGGCATTTCTTTTCGGGCGTCTTACCAATGTACTCACTCGCGCGGGGGCGCCCCTGCGCGGCGAATGAAACTCGTCCCTCGTTGGGACGAACAATGGGGGGAGCGTTTCCCCCCGGAAGTCAAGGCCTTTCTCGTGAAGGAGAATATCATGGCCGTGGAAAAAGCGATTGGTAGTTCGAGTCTGGTCGAGGTTGTGGACCGCATCCTGGACAAGGGCATCGTGATCGATGCCTGGGCTCGCGTCTCCCTGGTGGGGATTGAGCTGTTGGCGGTCGAGGCCCGCGTGGTCGCCTCCGGCATCGAGACGTTCCTGAAGTATGCCGAGGCCGTTGGCCTGACGCAGACCGCCGCCTAAGCGGCGACGGGGGAACCGTGGGCCCGTGAGGGTTGCGTGGTTCCTGGGAAAGCGAGATGTCCCCGCGGGGACCGGGCTCCATGCGACCCCGATCCCGCCCGGCGGGCGATTCCGCGGGCACGTCCGGCCTTCCCGAACGCACGAGAGGTCTCTTCCCGGAGTAACGACGATGACCGACACGATGACCGACAGGACGACCGACACGACGAGCCCCGCGACGACCCTCTCGATCCACCCCCTCCTCGAAACGTACCGGGCCTGGATGGACACGCTGGCCGGATACATGGAGCGGGCCGCGGACCTGCTCGATGGCCTCTACGTCGACCAGGATGAGACCCTCGATCACCTCCGCTCGTTCTGCTCGCGGACGCGGTCGTTGCGGCGGTCGGACTTCAACGCGATCTTGGGGCCTGTCCTCGCCAGCCGCCGGAGGACGCGCCAGTCGCTGGCGACGTTGGTGTGCGGATACCGGACCTCCCGGGAGGAACTCATACGGGAGATCGAGGAGATGTTCGCTTCGGGGGCGCCGGAGGCGATGCAGTCCTGGCCGACGCTCAGGGAGCGGCTGATGGGACAGGGCGACGACGGGGTGGGACAGATCGTGGCGGCCCTGCGCGGGGTACACGTGGAGCAGGAGAAGATCTCGGCGGCTCTGACGGGGCTGCTGACCCGGGGAGAGAAGCTCAGAATTAACGATTTGAGGACGGTGGCGCAGAGCTTGGCCACGAGGGATTCTTGTGAATCCGCGGAACTGGCGGCCCTGTTGGCTGTGTGTGAATCGGCCGGGCGCACTGCCGAACTGACGTGGCAGCGGCTGGCGGGCTGAACTCTACCCGTATGGCAACCGCAACGCGGACCAAAGGAGACACAACAATGTCGAACGACGCCTATGGAAACTTGGGAAACGAGATGAAGGCAATGAAGACCGGACGGGCGAGCCTGATGGCCGACGTTCGGGAGAACCGGAAAGCGATTCGGCGGCAGGCCGGACAGGCCCGGGCCGCCGCGGCGGCCTCCCTCGCCCAGACCGCCCGCGCTAACCGCCAGCGGGCCGCCCAGACCTGGCAGATGCTCGCCCAGGCCGACAAGGACGCCAAGGCCCGAACCGCCCAGACGCTGGCGGAGGCCGGCAAGCTCGTCGCGGCGATTGACGCGGCGCAGATCCTCGCGGGGGCCGGCGGATTCCTGTCCCAGACAAGCACCCAGAACGCGCGGCTGCGAACGCAGACCCGGCGGATGCTGGCGCAGTCGCGGCAGGAGGCCCTGGCGGAAACGGAGCATCTGATGGCCCGGACGCGGACGGCGGTATCGGGGCTCAAGACCGGCACCGGACGCGTGCTGGCCGAAGCGGCGGGCACGCTCAAGCGGCTCTCGGCGGCCTCACGTCAGCGGGCGGCGGCCTGGCGGGACATGCTGCACGGCCTTCATGGCAGCGCGGTTGGCGCCACGGTACAGCGTCCGGCTGGGACAAAGCCCAAGGGCAAGAAAAAGGCCTCGGCCAAGAAGAGCTAGGAATGTGAATCGCGGCGAGTGCATGGCCTCTCGAGGCCTGGCATCGGACAGGAGAATGGTAATGAGAACCGCAGCCGCAAAGCGACAAACAGGCGTACGCCCGAGCGAAACGCCGGCCGGGGGATGCAAAACGCTCCGGTGCGCCTTTTGCCGCGGGACAGGCAGAGATCCGTATCGGGTTCTCTCCCAGGTTTCCGATTGCCCGGTCTGCAAAGGCCACAAGACCGTCGAGGTGAAAACGTCGGTTGTGGCTTGCCGTTACTGCAAGGGAACGGGCAGGCAACGTCACACGCGGCTGACGTGCTCGGGGTGCGGGGGCGTGGGGGTGATCCCATTACCGGGCGCGACCACTGGGTGTCCCCAGTGCGGCGGCGGCGGGAGAGAGCCCGAGGCCGATCTGCCGTGCAGCCTGTGCCGGGGAGCGGGCCTGGTGGCGAAGAAGACGGCGTAAGAGAAGGAACAACTCGCGGCCAGGGAAGGTCGCCAAGAATCATAACAAGCTAAGCATTGAGGCGCTGCCCGCCGGGCGGCCCCTCGCGTGAACCCGTGCTAAGCCCCCCGTAGCGGGGCGCGAAGAAAAGGACTCGCACGTGTCAGTGGCAACCGGAACAATAGATCCCACGGTCGTTGACGGCCTGATCGTATTATCTGATAGGCTGGCCGCTGCCGCCCAACCGGGCGCTTCTGGCCAACGGCAAATGCGTCAGCCGGCGGGGCACCCCCCCACACCGCCTGAGGCCCAGACACACAGTGTCAGCGCGTCGAACGATCTTTGGAGTA
>JAPLNA010000294.1:16314-17509 GCA_026693065.1 Planctomycetota bacterium | reverse complement strand
CTCGTCGCTGACGCGGAGCGGGGACCTGTGCCCCGCCGATTCTCCCGCCGAGGCCGCCCACGAGGGCTCGCTCTCATCCTCGCGACAAGGTATTTCCCTTCCCGACGGTGGGGAACCCACAGAACACCAGAGAAGGAACGGACAATCATGACGGACACTCAGACAAAAACCGAGCGCCGGGGCATGCGAAATTTGCGGACCGCGGTCAGTGGCCGCATCCGGTCGAAGCCCTGCGTCGAGGGGCAACGATACCTCGACCTGTACGTGCTCCAGCGCGACCGCTTCCGCTGGATGCGGCTGATCCACCAGTCGGAGCGGTCGATCCGCGGGATTGACCTGGCGATGGCGAAGATGGGATTCTCGCCGACCGACGGGGAGTCGCCCGGGGCGAAGGCGGCGGACGAGCCGGCCGCACGCGGCAAGACTATCCAGCTCGGGACGAGCAAGAAGCACAGGCGTTCCGCCTGAAGGAAGGATCGGACATGAACTGGGACTGGAAAAAGGCCAACGGCGCAAAGGCCGATTCGCGTGGGGAGAGCATGGGTGTTGGGCCACGTCCGAAACGTTCGCCGGCCGGCGGACGCCTCGCGAGAGGTATCCCCGGCAGCGAGCGGACGGCGAGTATTACGTGGCGCCCCGGCGGACTTGGGGCGGTCAGCCTGGCCGAAAGCGGAGTGGCGTTGCGGGAAGAAGGGGAGCATGAGTGCCCCTTCTGCCGCGGCCGGGGGGCCGTGGCCGGGGCGAGCGTGTGCCCCGTGTGCAACGGGGCCGGCACGGTCCGGGTGGACGGACCGGCGGTGCGGTGCGCGTTCTGCGGCGGGCACGGGCAGATGCCTCCGCGGAGCCACTTGACCTGCTGGGTCTGCAACGGCAAGGGCTTCGCGCCGGTGACGCTGCCCGTGCAGGTTTGTCCGGACTGCCAGGGGCGTGGCAAACGCCCGTGCGCGACGCTGTACTGCCCGCGATGCCGCGGTATCGGCGTCACCAGCGGCCCGGGGGCCCTGTGAACGAGCGGGCCTGAGACAACCAGAACGCCGGCGGCTCGCGGAAGGCGGCCGGCCTGACAAGAAAAGGACATCACCGTGACCACAACCGACAGCATCACCCCGATCGAGATCGCCAAGGACCAGCCCTGCTTCTTCAAGACGCCGCTGGTGGACAACATCGTAAAGCGGACTCTGGTGTACCTGGGGGC
>JAPLNA010000294.1:0-16287 GCA_026693065.1 Planctomycetota bacterium | reverse complement strand
GTACCTGGGGGCCGGGTTCCCGGTGCACCTGACGGGCCCGGCGGGCACGGGCAAGACGTGCCTGGCCCTGTACGTGGCGGCCCAGATCGGCAGGCCCGTGATCATCATGCACGGTGACGAGGAACTGGCCACTGGCGACATGGTCGGCGGCAACTACGGCGTCCGGCACACGAAGGTTGTCGACAACTTCGTTCACTCGGTCAAGAAGCTCGACCACACGGTGGAGAACACCTGGGTGGACAACCGGCTGACGGTGGCCTGCAAGTACGGGCTGACCCTCGTGTACGACGAATTCACCCGCAGCCGGGCCGAGGCTAACAACGCCCTCCTGTCGGTCCTCGAAGAAGGCGTGCTCGACATGCCCGCTGGACGCGGCGAGCAATCGTTCCTCCGCGTGCACCCGAACTTCCGCGCCATCTTCACGAGCAACCCCTCCGAGTACGCCGGCGTTCACCGGGCCGCCGACGCGTTGCAGGACCGGATGATCACGATCCACCTGGGACATCACGACCGGGAGACGGAGATCGCGATCACGGCCGGCAAGAGCGGGATCGACAAGAAGTCGGCGGCGAAGATCGTGGACATCGTGCGGGCGTATCGCCAGACCCGCGAGGCCAAAGTCGCCAATTACGGGATCTGCCCGACGATCCGAGCGTCCGTCATGATCGCGACGGTGCTCAAGGCGTATGGGGCCAAGCCGGAGTTCAAGGACAACAACTTCGTTCAACTCTGTCACGACGTGCTGGGTTCGAGCCGGTGGGACGAGGGCGCCAGCACGACCGTCGTGGCGAACGTGAACTCGCTAATCCAGAAATTCGCCGCCTGAACAACCCAAGGAAGGTAGTGACGACCATGACGACGCACTGCAACTATCTGTACGGGGTAATTCCCGCGGAGCGGGCGGGGCATTTCGGCCCGATCGGACTCGACGGCGGCGAGGTCCGCACCGTGACCGACGGCGAGCTGGGGATACTGGTCAGCCCGGCGGCGTGGACGGACTTCGCGACGGTCCCGCCGGAGCAGACGCTGCTGTGCCTGGCCCAGCATCAGCGGGTGCTGGAACGGGTGATGGCCGATTCACCCTTACTGCCGCTGAAGTTCGGCACGTACGCAGACGACGACGCGCAGACGCTGGCGATGCTGGGGGCCGGCCGACGCGAGTTTGCCGCTGCCCTCGATACCTATGCCGACAAGGTGGAAGTAGACCTGGCGGCCACCTGGGCGGACCTGCCGGTGGTGCTGGCGGAGTTCTCGCAAGACAAGACGGTTGTGGCAATGAAGGCCCAGTTCACCCAGGGCCGCCCGCCCACCACCGAACAGCGCGTCCGGCTCGGACAGGCCGTCAAACGCCTTCTGGACGATCGGCGCTCGCAGGTGGCGGACAAGTTGGCGGCGGCCCTGCGATCCCACTGGCCCCACCTGGTGGTCAATCCGGTCCGGGACGACTCGCTGATCCTGAACGCCGCCCTCCTGATCCCCCGCGGCGAGCAGGATAAGCTCGACGAGGTCGTCGCCCAACTCGACCGCGACCACATGGGGCACGTCAACTTCCGCTGCGTCGGCCCGCTGCCCCCGTACAGTTTCGCCACCGCCGAGGTCCGCACGATCTCGCCGGCCCGGCTCGATGCGGCCAGGCAGTCGCTGGGTCTGGGGGCCTCCGCCAGCCTTCTGGAAATCAAGGCCGCCCACCGCCAACTCCTCCAGGTTCTCCACCCCGACCGAAACAGCGATCCCCGGGCCCCCGAACTCACTCACGAAATCACCGTCGCCTATGAATCGCTCGAGGAATTCGCCCTCAACGTCCGCCACACCTTCGCCGCCGACGGCCCCTGCCCGGTTATCGTGAAGGTCCGGTCGGTGGAAGACCTTCGCCGCCGTCCCAACGCCGCCTCGCGTTCGGACGCCTGAACAGGAGCATCAAGGAACATGACACTTCTAACGCCCACGCTCGCCGCCTCCGATCCGACGACCGCCACGCGTCAGTATATCTACTGTATCGTGAACGGCGATTCCTCCGCCGGCCTGGAGGCCCCGCGGGTCGAGAACGCCCCGGAGTTGCTGACCGTCTGCCACGAGGGTGTGGCGGCCGTGGTCAGCGCGACGGACTCCGAGCGGCTGGAAATCTCCCGAGGCAACGCCCTGACCCACCAGCGGGTCATGGAGGCCGTCATGCGCCAGGGGCGCACCGTGCTGCCGGTGCGGTTCAACACGATCGCCGAGCCGAAGGGCCCCAAGACGGCCCAGCAGAGGCTCATCGACCACGTGCTGGTGGGCCGGCGGGACGAAATGCTCGAGTTGCTGGCCGGCATGGCCAGCCTGGTGGAGTTGAGCGTCAAGGGGCTGTGGGGGAACATGGAAACGGTCTTCAAGGACCTGGTGGAGAGCGATTCGGAGATCCGGTCGCTGCGGCAGAAGCTGTTGGCCCCGCCGCGGGTGGGGCAGAAGAAGCCGGTGGTCAACAGGGCGACGCAGGTGAAGCTGGGCGAGCGGGTCAAGACCGCGCTGGAGGCCCGCAAGGCGAAGATGGAAGAGATCCTTCTGGCGCGGGTGCGGGGGCTGGCCGTCGATTCCCGGCGAAACCGGACCTTCGGCGACGCGATGTTCGCTAACCTGGCGCTGCTGGTGGACAAGTCGCGCCAGGAAGACGTGACGGCGGCCTTGACGGAGTTCCAGGCCCACCAGGACGGCCGGGTCAACCTCAGGTGCGTCGGGCCCCTGCCGCCATCCAACTTCCTCGAACTGGTTATCTCATGGGATGATTGAACATGGCATTCCTTCTGGACGACATTCTGCTGGCCCCGGCCAAGTTCGTGACCTGGATCGGGCGGACGCTGTACGAGCACGGCGAGGCGGAGTTGGCGGACGAGTCGGCGATCCGCGAGCGGATGCTGGACCTCCAGACACAGTTGGAACTGGAGCAGATCAGCGACGAAGAGTTCCTCCGGAACGAGGGCGCCCTGATGCGGCGCCTCAACGAAATACACAAGTACAAGGAAGCCCGACAGAAGGCCTGATACGGCCCGTCGGGAAGGAGACCGTCATGAGCATCGCGTTGCCCGTTCTGTTGAAGCAGGCCCGAGAGCAACTGGGCCAGCTGACCGGCCTGGAGGTCGCCAGCACCGTCTCCCTCCACAAGGAGGAGGCCGGCTGGTGCCTGCAGGCCGAGGTCGTCGAGAAACGGTCCCTGCCCGACTCGCAGGACATCCTCGCCACGTACGAGGTGCTCCTGGACGACGTCGGCAACGTACAGAACTTTGCGCGTATCGGCATGCGCCGGCGGATGGACGTCGTCGCGGCGGTCGGCGCCGAGTCGGGGAGTTGACATGGAAACCGACCCCTCCACCATGCGTGCCGGCGGGCCCGCCACCATCGCCGACATCATCGACCGCATCCTCGACAAGGGGCTGGTGATTAACGCCGATATCGCGGTGTCGCTGGCAGGGGTAGAGCTCTTGAGCATCCGGATCCGTGCGGTGCTGGCGTCGCTGGACGCGGCCGCCCGGTATGGGCTGCAACTGCCCGCCGGGAGCAACCTCGACACCGACGCCTGGAAGCAGGCGGTCCTGGTCAAGGAGGACTGCCCGCAGTGCAGCAAGCGATCGACCGTGGAGTCGCTGCTGTCGGACGGTTGTCCGTGGTGCGGGTGGGTCTCGGCGCGAGCGGGGAAGTTGGCGGCCTCCGCGTGAGGCGGTGAAGGAAGGAGCGGCATGATGGCCCAGAAGCGACCCGGCGGCAAAGCACCCGAGGAGTTGGCAGCCCGTATCCGGCAGTTGGAGGAGACGGTGCGGCGGCTTCGGGAAGGCGGAGGGCCCGCGGATACGCCGGCGACGGGCCCCCAGGGGCTGGCCGAGGGGTTGGTGGCGGCATTGGGCAAGATGGTGCCGGGGCTGGGAGACCTGATCCAGACGGCCGCCCGGAGCTCGGAGTTTCACGAGAGGCTCTTTGCGATCGACGAGGAAGTGAAACGCAAGTTCAAGGACTATCCGGTCCGTGGGATTTCCGTGGGCGCCGCCCGGCGGCAGATGGGCATACCTCCTTCCGTCCGCCATGGAAGAACCGGGCGTGGCCAGCCGACGGCCGGTGGGGAGGGGCACGTGTACCACAAGGCGCGTGGCAAGGGCGGGGGCGTGCGGCCTCCGAAGATGCACATCACCCCAGAGACGCCGGCGCAGTTTGCCGTAGACGTCTTCGACGAAGGCGACCAGATCGTGGTGCTGGCGGAGGCTCCGGGGATCGACCTGGCGAACGTGACGGTGTCGCTGGAGGACACGGTGCTGGTGATTCATGTGGAAGGGCCGGATCGCCGGGCGGACCAGCGGATCGAACTGCCGTGCGAGGTGTCGGGGGAACCGGAGGCGACATTAGCCAACGCCATTTTGAACATTCATGTGAAGAAAGCGAAGACGCGATGATCAACATCAACGAGGACAACCTCAAGAACGGCGTGCTCGGGCTGGTACTGGCGGTGGTGGAGATCCTTCGGGACGCCCTCCAGCACCAGGCGATCCGGCGCATCGAGACCGGTGGACTCTCCGACGAGGAGGTCGAGCGGCTCGGGCTGGCGCTGGCCGATCTCGACGGGGCCATCGAGGGCATCAAACGCGAGCAGGGGCTGGGGCAGGCTGTCCAATCCGTGCGGGACGGTCTGGACGACCTGGTCAACGACGTCGTCGGGAAACTGACCGGCGCGGAACAGTGGTCGCTGGAGACCGCGGGGGCGAAGCGATGATCGTTGAACGGGAGAATCCGACCACGGCCAGCGCGGACGGGCTATACGTGTATTGCGTCGCCCGCGGCGACGGGCCTTGCCTGCTGGGGGCAATCGGACTGGAAGGCAAGACCGTCTATGGCGTGGCCGCGGGCGGGATCCGCGCGGTGGTACACGATTGCCGGCCCGAGCCGTACCAGTCGCAGGACCCCCACGTGCTGAAGGGATGGCTGGCGTCGCACCAGGACGTGGTGTCGGCGGCGACACAAGCATTCGGCACAGTGCTGCCGATGGCATTCGACATGATCGTGCGGGGAGACGCCCAGACGGGAACGCTGGCGGCGATGAAGGGATGGCTGGAACAGAATCGGGAGCGATTCACGCGTCTGTTGGACCGGCTGGCGTCCAAGGCCGAGTACGGAGTGCAGGTGCTGTGGGATCGGGCGGTGATCGCGGCGGCCCTGGTGGAGGGGAGGGCCCCGTTGCGGGCCCTTCGCGACGAGGCGATGAGCAAGCCGCGAGGATTGGCGCACCTGCTGCAGCAGAAGCTCGCCAAGGCGACGCGGGAGGCCCTGGAGATGCAGGCCCAGGCGTTCGCCCAGGACTTCTACGCCCGCATCCGCGGGTGCGTTGACGACGTGCGGGTCGAGCCGCTCAAGAAGGGCGACGGGCCCGGGCAGATGCTGCTGAACCTCTCGTGCCTTATGCCCGAGGGAGAGCGCGAACTGGGCGACGTGCTGGATGCGATCCAGGCTCTCGAAGGCGTCACCGTGCGGTTCACGGGCCCCTGGCCCCCCTACAGTTTCGTCGGGGCGTGAGGATCCCACGTTCCCGGAAAGGCACCATGGAACCCGAACTTCCCCAATCCTATCGCCGTGCGACGCTGGTCGACCTGCTGGACCGGGTGCTGGACCGGGGTCTGTTTCTGCGAGCGGACATCGTGATTGCGGTGGCAGGCATTCCGTTGATCGGCGCGACGTTGAGCCTGGCCGTCGCCGGAACGGACACGATGCTCAAGTACGGCATTCTTTCGGACTGGGACGAGGCGATCCGGGCCGTCCCGCCGCCGCAGAGGCAATCGTTGCTGGCAGAGCCCTCCGGCACACGGACCGCGTGACACAAGGAAGGTACAGATGACTCAGACAATCGGCATCGACCTGGGAACGACGAACTCGGTGGCGGCGTACATGAAGGACGGCCGCCCGGAGATTATCCCGAATCTGGAGGGGGAGGCGTTGACGCCGTCGGTGGTGGCGTTCGCCCGGGACCAGCGGCGGTGGGTCGGTCGAGTGGCCAAGGCGCAGGCGGTGGCCAATCCGCTACGGACGGTGTTTTCGATCAAACGCCAGATGGGGCGAGTGGCGCCGGAGGCGGGGGCGGGCGAGCAGATCGTCTCTTCCATCAAACGCCACATGGGCAGCGATCATGTCCTGACGATCGACGGGCGGGCGTACACGCCGGTGGATATTTCGGCGATGATCCTGGAGAAACTCAAGGCCGACGCCCAGGCCTACCTGGGCCGGAAGGTCGAGCGGGCGGTCGTCACCGTACCGGCGTACTTCAACGACGGCCAGCGGCGGGCGACCCGGGACGCGGCGGCCCTGGCGGGGCTGGAGGTCGTGCGGCTGGTGAACGAGCCGACGGCGGCGGCCTTGGCCTACGGGCTGGACATCGAGCAGGCCCACACGATCCTCGTCTGGGACTTAGGCGGAGGCACGTTCGACGTGTCCGTGCTGGAACTGGGCGACGGGGTGTTCGAGGTGAAGGCCGTCAACGGCAACACGCGCCTGGGCGGGGACGACTACGACGAACGAATGGCGGCGTTGCTGGCGGAGCGGTTCGCCCAGCAGTGGCAGGTGGACCTGACGGCGAGCCCGGAGTCCCGCCGGATGCTGCGGGATCTGGCCGAGCGGGCCAAGATCCGCCTGTCGACCGAGGCCCAGGCCCCCGTCACGCTGCCGCGGGCCTTCGGGCGGGGCGCGCGGTGCGAGGTGACGGTGACGCGGGAGGCCTTTGAGGCCGCCACGGCCGACCTCACGGAACAACTGGAGGCCCCGGCACGAGCGGCGCTGGCCGACGCGGGGATCGATCCGGTGGAACTGGACCGGGTGGTGCTGGTGGGCGGGATGACGCGCGTGCCGGCGGTCCGGCGCCTGGTCCGCCGGATCACCGGGCTGGAGCCTTACGGGCACATCGACCCAGACCAGGTGGTAGCGCTGGGGGCGGCCGTGCAGGCCGGAGTGCTCGACGGGGGGCTCCGGCACGTCACCCTCGTCGATGTGACCCCCCTCTCGCTGGGTATCGAAACCCTCGGAGGACTCTTCGGCCGCGTGATCGATCGGAACACGCCAATCCCCACGAGCCGCAGTCGCCTGTTTACGAACGCGAGGGACAACCAGACGGTTGTCGACGTGCACGTGCTCCAGGGCGAGCGGGAACTGGCCGCCGATAACATGACGCTGGGGACGTTCTCGCTGTCGGACATCACCCCGCAACCGCGAGGAGAGGCGAAGATCGAGGTGGCGTTCGACATCGACGCCAACGGAATCATTCATGTCTTGGCGACGGACCTCCAGACAGACGCCTCGCGGCGGATCCTCGTGGAACCCGCCGGCGCGCCACGCCGCGAGGAGATCGAGGCCGCCCTCGCCGAGAGCCGCGCCCGGATGGACTCCGACCGGCGCCGGCGTGAGGAGATCGAGGCCGGCATCCGGGCAGAAAACCTGCTCCGGGCCGCCGACGACATGCTGGGCAAGGCCTCCGGCACCGAGAGCGTCGAAACGTTCGCCGGAGCCGCCGACGTGGCAGCCGCCGCCGTGCGAGAGGCGCTGGCGGGCGGGAACGGCGAGAACATCGGCGTGGCCGCCAAGGAGTTGGAGAACTGCCTGAAGGCGTTACAGGCGGCGCTACGGAAGGCGGCAGCGTTTCTGGCGACCCAGGGGCAGGCGGCGTGACAACATTGTGTGCCTTGTGAAAGAGCTGATGAAGACTCGGCTCGGCCGGTGGCCGGGGCGCGTCCTCGAACTGGTCTGACGACCGCAGAAGGAGAACGGCATGGCAACGAAGAAGAACGACGCGACGGCGAAGACTCAGGCGTTTGCAGGACTGGGTTTGGGCGGGATCCTGGACGGGATCGGCAAGTTGATTGAGACGGCGGCGAAGTTGAAGGATTCGGGGGGGATCAGCCAGGCCGGCGAATTCAACGTCCCCGGCCTGGGAAAGGACGGCAAAGGGATCTTCGGGTTCTCGATCCGGACGATGGCCGGCGGCGAGGGTCAAGAGGTTACCGTAAAGCCGTTCGGGAACATCCACAAGACGAAGGAAGGGCTGGCGGTAGAGGAAGACCGCGAGCCGGTAGTGGACGTGCTGGAGGAGGGCCAGCAGATCCGCGTGATCGTAGAACTGCCCGGCGTGTCGGAGGCGGAGATCGCCCACGAGACTCGCGGCGACATTCTGACGATCACAACGAAAGGGCATCGCCAATACCACGCCGAGGTACTCCTGCCGGCCCGGGTTGACCCAGCCCGCGTCACCTCCAAGTACAACAACGGCGTCCTGGAACTGACGTTCACCAAGGTCACGAGCCGCTGATGCCAATCGGCACGCGACCGTGGCCGCCGCGTGGAACCGGCCAAAGAAGGAAATGAGCGATACGCCTGTTCCAAAGCGTACAAGGCTGGCCGATGACTTGGCTCTTCGGCCCCTCCGGAGACCCCGCGATTGCCACAGTATTGACGCCGTGGACCGCGTCAATCGGGGACCCCTCGTAAGGCCCTATTAAAAAGGGCCTGCGAGGGACACGCGGAGGCTAACGGAGAGGGAGGGATTCGAACCCACGGTACCCTTGCGGGCACACGGCATTTCCAATGCCGCCCGATCAGCCACTCCGGCACCTCTCCGGCACAACGGGACGCCGACTCAGCGGATTTCCAGCGATCGAAGGAAATCGGCGTTGGTCGGGAATTTTTCCAGGGCCCGCAGCAGGTGGGGCATTTCGTCGTCGACGCTCAGGCTGCTCAGGACGCGACGCAGGGCGTGCAGCTTGGGCAGCGCCCACGGCTCGACCAGGAGCTCTTCCTTTCGCGTGCCCGACTGCGGGATGCTGATGGCCGGCCAGATCCGCCGCTCGGCCAGCTTGCGGTCGAGCTGGAGTTCCATGTTGCCCGTGCCCTTGAACTCCTCGAAGATCAGGTCGTCCATGCGGCTGCCCGTTTCGAGCAGGGCCGTGGCCAGGATGGTCAGGCTCCCGCCGCCTTCCAGCCGCCGGGCGGCGCCGAACTGACGCTTGGGCGTCTCCAGGGCGCGGATATCCACGCCGCCGGTCATCGTCCGCCCGGAGCCCTCGATGTACCGGTTGTAGGCCCGGCCCAGGCGGGTGAGGCTGTCGAGCAGGACGACGATGTCGGCCCCGCTCTCGGCCATCCGCTTGGCGCGTTCCATCGTGAATTCCGCGACGCGGATGTGGTTGGCCACTTCCTGGTCGTTATTGGAGGCGATGACCTCGGCCGCCACGCAGTGCCGGCGGAAGTCGGTGACTTCTTCGGGACGCTCGTCGACCAGAAGGATGAAGACGTGGCACTCGGGGCTGTTCTTGGCGACGGCGTTGGCGATCTGCTGGAGCAGGATCGTCTTGCCCGACCGGGGCGGGGCCACGATCAGTCCGCGCTGCCCCTTGCCGATGGGGCAGACCATGTCGATGACGCGCATTTCCATCGGCCCGCCGGGGGTTCTTGAGCATCGGGTGCGGGTCGACGACGATCTGCTCGTTGGACGGGACGACGTCGCTGTGTTCGTCGAGGGCTCGGCCGTTGACTTTGACAACGTCGTCAAGCTTCGGGCCGCCCTTGCGCTTGGTGGGCGGTACGATGTGCCCTTCGACGTAGACGCCGGTCCTCAGCCCGCCGCGGCGGATGAAGTCCTTGCCGACGAAGACGTCGCCCGGGGTGGCCTTGTAGCCGTTCTTGGCCTGGCGAAGGAAGCCGTAGCCCTTCTCCGTGACCTCCAGAACGCCCGCGGCGAGCTCGCGAACAGCGGACGCATCCCTGTTCTGCTGGTCAACACCTTCCACATCATCCTCGTCCATCATCAGAGAACCTTCCTAAATATGGAGTACTCTACGGCTCTGAACTCCGCGAGTCCCGGCACGCACACACGCAGACGGGAAAACACCAGAGCTTTTCGACCCCTCGACTTGCACGTATCGTACTACGGCGGCGTCGAGTTTCAAGAACTTTCCGGTGCGATTTTGGATATTTTTACCCCGCCGCGTCCGCCAGGCGGCAGGCCTCGGCCAGGTCGATTCGGCCTTCGTACCAGGCCTTGCCGATGATCATGCCGGCGCAGCCGGCCTGTCGGCAGGCGATCACGTCGCCCAGCCCGGCCACCCCGCCCGAGGCGATCACCGGCACGTCCGTCGCCCCCGCCACCGCCGCGGTGGCCGGCACGTTCACGCCCGTGAGCATCCCGTCCCGCGCGATGTCGGTGTAGACGATCGCCCCCAGCCCGCTGCCCCGGACCCGCCGGGCCAGGTCGACGGCCTTCAACTCCAGTTGCTCGGTCCACCCCTCCGCCGCCAGCAGCCCATCGCGGGCGTCCAGCCCCAACGCCAATCGGTCGTTGGGTATGGCCGCGTCGGCCAGCAGGCTCTCGAACCACGCCCAGTTCTTCATCGCCGCCGAGCCGATCACCAGCCTGTCGGCCACGCCCAGCATGGCCCGCACGGCCTGGGTCGATCGCAGCCCGCCGCCGCACTGGACCTTCACCCCACCGGGGCCCACCGCGGCGGCCACCGCGCCGATCACGTCGGCGTTGGTCGCCACCCCCGACCGCGCGGCGTCCAGGTCCACCATGTGAATCCACCGCGCCCCGGCGGCCACGAACTGTCTCGCCACCGACACTGGATCGTCCGAGTAGGTCGTCTGGGCGTCGTAGTCGCCCCGCGCGAGCCGAACGACCTTCCCCCCTCGCACGTCGATGGCCGGCAGGATGTCCATCGCGTCAGAGCCTCACGAAGTTCTCGAGCAGGCGGAGTCCGACGGCCTGGCTCTTCTCGGGGTGGAACTGCGTGGCGAAGACGTTGTCCCGGGCCACCGAGGAGACGAAGTCGTATCCGTAGTCCGTCGTGGTCACGACGAGGCTTTCGTCGTCGGGGACGACGTGGTAGCTGTGGGCGAAGTACACGTAGTCGCCGTCGGCGATGCCTTCGAGCATCGGGCAGGGGCGGCGGATGTGAAGCTGGTTCCACCCCATGTGCGGCACGGCCAGGCGGCGCTGCCCGCGGGCCAGGGCCTCGGCGTCGAACCGGACAACCCGGCCCGGCAGGATGCCCAGCCCGGCGTGTTGCCCGTCTTCGCTGGAGGAATCGAAGAGAAGTTGCAGCCCGAGGCAAAAGCCCAGGTAGGGCACGCCGCGGGCAACGGCGGCGCGGACGGGCTCGATCAGCCCGCGGCGGCGGAACTGCTCCATCGCGTCGCCGAAGGCCGCCACACCGGGCAGGACGATCTTCCCCGCCCGGGCGATCTCCTCCGGAGTGGTCACCAACTGCGCGTCCCCCCCCACGCGCTGCAGGGCCTTCTGCACGCTTCGGAGGTTGCCGATGCCGTAATCGATGACGCCTATCATGGGGGAATAGTAAATAGTAGCCGGTAGCCCGTAGCCGGTGGAACAAAAACCCGGCTACGAACTACCGGCTACTGGCTACTGGCTACTGAATACCGTCTGTGGTCAGCGGCCGTGAATGACGAAGATCTCGACGCGGCGGTTCTTCTTCTTGCCCTCGGCCGTGCCGTTGCTGGCCAGCGGATGGGCGTCACCCATCGCGACCGTCTCGATCTTTTCCTTCGACACGCCATGCGCCCAGAGGTATCGCACGACGGCCATCGCCCGGTTGGCCGACAGGTCGAGGTTGTCTTCCCAGAGGTTCTGGGTCTTGACGATCGGCGAACTGTCGGTGAAGCCGTAGACGCGGACGGTTCGGCCGGAGTAGGTGCTCTTGAGGTCGTTGGCGACCTTGTTGAGAGCGCTCTTGCCCTCGGCCGTCAGGGTCGCGCTGCCGGAGGGGAAGAGCATGTGCCCGCCCAGGGTCAGGCGGTCGCCGACGGCGGTGCGGATCCACCCGCCGGCGAGGGCGCCGCCCTCACGGACGTTGCGGACCGGGCGTTCATCGGGGCCTTCGATCGATCCGCGGACGGGCTTGCTGGCCCGTTCCCGCTCCAGGTCGAGCTTGAGCATGTCGCGTTCGGCGGCCAGCTTGGTGTTATCGTCCCGCGCCTGCGCCAACTGGCCGTCGCGTTCGGTCACGGTCTGGTTGAGCCGCCCGTTCTCGATTTCCAACTTCCCGACCTTGGCCTTGAGCTGCTGGACTTCCTGGCAACCCACGGTCGTCACGGCAAACAACGCACCCGCCAGAACCAAACCGAGTTTCACGCGCACCATGGCAAGAGCTCCTTTCGCGCCGGCGCCATCCGTGGGCTTCCGGCAAATAGCTGCAAGCCCGCTACGGGGCCTGTTTACGGGAACGAATACCAATGTATCTACCACGCCAGGAAAAGGCCGTCTAGGGGAAAAGTATCGGCCGCTCGGAGGCAAACGCTTCACCATAACTGTTTGATCGCCTGGGCGTAGGTGGCGAAGAAACCCACCACGGCGCCGTGAAAGAGCATGGTCACAAGGGTCGCCACGGCCAGCCACGGGCCATAGGGCAGTTCCCGCTGCGCCTTGGTCGCCCACAGGCGGATGGCCCAAATCAGCCCGAAAGCCGGGGCGAGGAAGAACACGACGGAAGGCACGATCCATCCGGTGACCGCGCCGACGGCGGCCAGGATGTGCACGTCCCCCATCCCCATCGCCAGCCGCCCGAACGCCAGCGTGCCCAGGATCCGCATGCCCCAGATCCACAACCCGCCGACGAGATACCCGAAGACCGCCGCCTCCGCGCACCCGAGGTTCTGGGCGATGGGGCCGGCCTCGTGCCAGGATTTCCACACCCCCCGGGCGGCGGGGACTTTCGTCACCACCAGCCACGCCGCCACGGCCAGCACGGCCGCCGGCGCCAGGTACACCAACTCCCACAGGATTTCCTTGCGGGCGTTGACGGGGACGTCTTCCTTTTCCACGACGGCGGCGTCGCGAGCCTTCTTCTTTTTCTTCTTGCCCGAACTGGCCGGCGGGGGCTCGGGCGGGTCCTGATCGAGCTGGCGATCGCTGGCGTCGATGAAGCTCTGGCGGATGTAGCCGTAGCGAAGGAGCACGAACGCCAGGCCCACCCCCACCAGGGCCGCCAGGGCGATCGCCCCGGCCGTCGGGGAGATGCCGGCGTCGTAGAGGGCAGGTTTCACGAACGGCCTGCCGAACAGCTTGGGGGTTATCGCCACCGGGGCGCCCAGGAACGGGTGGGGCTTCAACGCCGCCGAGAGAAGCCCCACCACCGAGACCACCCAGCAGGCCTCCAGGGGCACGATCCAGCACTCGATGTCCACCATCGCGCAGGCCAGCAGCCCGCACAACAGCGCCGCGTGGGCGGCGTACATCGGCCAGGAACTGCCCAACGGCTCGGTCGCAGCCACGCCGCGGGCGCCGAGGACGTAGTAGCAGACGTACAGGGCGACGAGCAACCCGCCGGTGACGGCCTCGATCACGAGATACCGCGGCGAGATGGGGCCATGACAGAACCGGCACCGCCCCTTGAGGGCGATCCAACTGAGGATGGGGATGTTGTCGTACCAGCGGATGCCCTTGCCGCAGGCGGGGCAGTGGCTGGGGGGAAAGACAACGCTCTCGTTCCGCGGAACGCGGTGAATCACCACGTTCAGGAAACTGCCGATGCAGGCTCCCAGGGTGAACAGGAATATCGCCAGGACCACGTGGTGCATGTCGGTAGGTCGCTATTCTCCTCGTCCGCGCATCTGCAGGCCGAACAGGCGTATGAACCCGATGGCGTCCGCGGGCGTGTACTCGGCGCCCATGGTGAAACTCGCCAGCTTGTTGGAGTAGAGGCTGTTGGGGCTGGTGGCGGAGGCGGCGGTGGCCCGCCCCTTGAAGCACTTGACCCGCACCGAGCCGGTCACCTTTCGCTGGGTGGAGGCCACGAACGCGTCCAGGGCCTCTCGCAGCGGACAGAACCACTGCCCGTAGTAGACCATCTCGGCGTATTTCAGGGCCACCTGCTGCTTGTACGCCGTCGTCATGCGGTCCAGCGTGATGCTCTCGAGGGCACGATGGGCCTCGTACAGGATCGTGCCGCCCGGGGTTTCGTACGCCCCGCGGCTCTTGATCCGATCTCGTTGAGCCTGGCCACCAGCACGTCGCCCGCCATCGCCTTGCCGTCCACCGCGACCGGCCGGCCCTTCTTGAACGTGATCGTCACGTGCTCGCCCCGGGCAGGGGCCTTGGACACCGGCACCGACATCACCCACAGCTCGTCCTTGGGCTCGTTGGCCGGGTCTTCCAGGTCCGCCCCCTCGTGCGAAATGTGCCAGAGGTTCCGGTCACGCGAATAGATCTTCTTCTTCGAGACGGGGATGGGAATCCCGCGGGCCTTGGCGTACTCGATCGCCGCCTCGCGGCTGGTCAGCTCGAACGAGGAGTCTTTCCACGGCGAGATGATCCGCAGGTCCGGCGCCAGCGCCATGTACGTCAGCTCGAACCGGACCTGGTCGTTGCCCTTTCCGGTGGCCCCGTGGGCGACGGCGTCGGCCTTCTCGCGACGGGCACAGTCCACCTGCGCCTTGGCGATCAGCGGGCGGGCAATGCTCGTGCCCAGCATGTAGGAGGTTTCGTACATCGCCCCGGCCGCCAGCATCTTGTAGCAATACTGCTCGGCGAACTCCCGCCGCAGGTCCGCCACGACGCACTTGCAGGCGCCGCTGGCCATGGCCTTTTCCTCGATGCCGTCGAGCTCCTGGGCCCCCTGCCCGACGTCGGCGGCCATCGCCACTACCGGGCAGCCGTACTTCTCCGTCAGCCAGGGCAATATCACCGACGTATCCAGTCCGCCCGAATACGCCAACACGATCTTCTTGACCTTCTGGGACATCCTTCATACTCCCGTCGTAAATGGGAAACCGAGAAGGACACATTGTACGACCTCGCGCGCACAACTCAAGGGGATGGTTCCCTTACCACGGGGCGCCGAAGTGACCGGTCCTGGGGTTTGGCTTGCGGGTGACGCGGAGGGACCGGCATAATGGCGGGCCAGGAGCGATGGACGATTCATCCGAGGCCCGCTATGGAATTGACGCTCGAACAACTGGAGTACCTTCAGACGTCCGAGGCGGCGGAATTGCTGGCGGCGGACTTGCCGGCGGATGAACTGGCGGCGCAGAAATGGCTGAGGCGGCATGTGTCGGATGAACAGGCCGTGGCCGTCGTGGTGCTCAGGCAGGTGCGGCGCAAGGCGGAAGCGAAATTTCCTCGGGACCTGGCGGGCCAACTGCTGGCGACCGAGACGCTGATGCAGCAGGCCTCGTCGCTGGCGCTGGCGAGGTATGTCGGGGGGCTGCTGGGGCCCTTGGCGGGGCCAGGGGAGGTGCTCGACCTGTGCAGCGGCATGGGGGCCGATGCGATCGGGATGGCGATGACGGGGGCGACGGTCGTGGGATATGACGATTCGCCCGCGGCGGTGATGTGCGCGGGGCACAATGCGCGGGCCGCGGGGGTGCAGGAGCGGTGCCGGTTTGAATTGGCGGACGTGACGCGGCTGGCCCTGCCGGCCGAGGCGATCGTGCACATCGATCCGGACCGGCGGGTGACGGGGCGGCGCGGGGTGAGCATGACGGAATGCCGCCCGGCGGAGTTGTTTCTGAGGGCCTTGCCGGATCGGACGGCCGGCGGCGCGATCAAGCTTTCGCCCGTGCTGGACGCGTGCGAGCTGTCCGGCTGGGGGCGCGTGACGCGGGAGTACATCGGGCAGAACGGGCAGTGCAGGCAGTTGCTGGTGCGGTACGGGCGGGCCGCGGGCCAGGCCGAGGCGATGGCCACCGTGGTCGGAGGTGAGGGGGACGAGATGCACGTGGTGAGCGTGCCGGGCGGGCAGGCGGGCGTGCGGCCCGGGCCCGTGGGGGCGTATGTGATCGACCCGGGGGCCGCGGGGGCGACGGACGACCTGGCGGCCCGGCACGGGCTCTGGCGGCTGGACAGGAACTTGCTGCTGCTGTTCGGGGATTCGCCCATCGACACGCCGCTGGGGCGGCTCTTCAAGGTGGTGGCGGAGGCCCCGGGGCGGCAGCGGGACATCGCGCGGGCGCTCAAGGCTCTGGACGCCGGCACGGTGCACGTCAAGCCGCGAGGGGTGCCCATCCAGACCGACCCGATGCAGAAGGCCCTCTCGGGCCGGGGGAAGCGGCGGTTGGTGGTGTTCTGGTTCCGCGTGGGGGCGGTGCAGAGGGCGATTATCGCGGAACCGGGGTGAGAGGGAGGGAGGGAAGAAGAGATTCACCGCAGAGAACTTGACGCGGCCCCTGTCGGGGCCGCAACCAAAGGACCAATGAAAGACGCTGCTCAAAGGGGTATGGTATTGGTGCGAACCATCCATTCCCAAGGAGCAGCGTCATGGAAGACTTTGTACAGCGCCATGCCTCCGA
>JAPLNA010000293.1:12143-18535 GCA_026693065.1 Planctomycetota bacterium | reverse complement strand
CGGCGGATGGTCTTGGGGCGGTACGTGACCGACTTGATGAGCACCCCCGACCCGTAGAGCCGGTGGTTGGGCGGCAGCAACTGGGGCTTGAGTCCCGGGAACATCTTCTCGATGAGGTCCATCGCGGGCTTGCGGAAACCCGCGCTGCCCCCGGCGGCCTCCAGCAGCAGCGTGCCCCCGCCGGTGACGAACGCCTTGAGCGTCGCGACGTCCTGGTTGGACATGTTGATGTTGCCCGTGGAGACGATGGTGGCGAGTTTGGCCTTGGCGGCCGGCAGTTCCGACACCGGGATCGGGCCGACCGGCTGGACGCCGATTCCGTCCTTCAGCCGCGCCAGCAGGGCGAACCGCTGGAGAGCGAGGGGCTCGGGGTCGAAGTTGCCTCCGTGGCGGAGCCGGACGATCTTGGCGCCCGCTTCGTCCTCCGTGGCGACCGCCGCCGGCCAACTGCTTCGCCCGCGCGGATTGGCCATCGTCTTGGTGTCCAGCATCACGTAGTGCACCACGCTGCCGCCCAGCGCGAAGGCCACCCGTTCCGTCTGCATCTGGCGGGCCTGCCAGGCCTTCGCCCAGTCCTGATCCGTGTGGATCACCAGCGGGCGAACGCCGTTGGACATCACGAAGATCGGCGCCTCCGCCGACACGTCAAAGCCCCCGCGAACGGAGTAGATCTCGTGGTTGGCCCCCGCGCGGGCCAGTTCGTAGTCGGGGAAGATCTTCTTGTAGGCCTCCCGCATGCCCGTGTCGAACTCCTTGCCGTCGCACTCGGCGAGGGAGAAGATCACCCCGCCCTGGTGGACGTACTCGCGGAGTTTGTCCAGCTCGGCCGGGGCGAAGGTGGGCTTGCGCGAGCCGGACACGAACAGGATCGGCGCGTCGTGCCAGTCGGTCACCGGGGCCTGGATGTTGATGTTCTGCCAGCTCACCGTGTGCTCGAAGTTGTCGCCGAGCCATCGCGTCAGCACGGCCAGGGCCTGCGGGCGGTTGTTCCAGTCGCCGTTGTACTGGAGGTGGTTGATGATCACCGGGCGACGCCCGCGGATGAGGAAGAGCATCACGAAGCAGGTGTCCTGGATGGTGGCCTGCGCCCCGGCGCCGCCCATGCGATTGACGCCTTCCTTGTACCAGTCGACCTTGCCGAAGTATTTCATCCCCGAGGCCAGCCCGACGCGTTCGACGCCGTACCAGTAGTAGTAATACCATTCGCTCCCGGGTACTCCGAAGTTTTTGATAAGCCAGTTGAGTCCGGCCTCGATTCGGGCGGCCTCCCCGGCCCGCACGCCGCAGTTGAGGAACTGCCCGGCCAGCAACTGCTCGTAGCAGACCATCATCGAGGCGACCCCCGCCACCGTCATCGTGCCTCGGGCGGTCTTGTCTCCCGCGGCGTAACTCCACCCGCCGTCGGGGAGCTGCACCCGCGACCAGTGCCCCGCCACCGCCTGCCAGTACTTGTCGGGGATCTCCATCCCCAACTGCGCCGCCGCCCACACCCCCAGCACGCCGTACTGGCTGTTGGAATTGTCCCACCGCCCGGGCAGGATCTTGGGGCTGGCGTAGTACCCGTACGCACCGGCCACCGTGGTGGCGATGAGCTGGTCGACGTCGGCCTTGAGGAGCTTGAGCAGCTTGCCCCGGTCGTCGCCGGGGGCCTTGCGGGCCGCCGTCGCGTACGCGCACGCCCGAAGACCCAGCGAGTACGTGTGCGCCTCCTCCTGGCTCGACAACCACGCCAACGCCTTCTTGATCCGCGCGTCCTCGACCTTCACCCCGCTCTCGATCAGGGTGTAGACCGCCATCGCCGTCAGGCCCGTGCCCTGGTAATTGAAGAACTTCGGGTCGTCCCCATACGCCGGCCAGGCCCCGTTGGCCCGTTGCTGCGCCCAGAGCGAGGCCGCCCCGGCCTTGATGGCCTTGCCGACCATCGCGTCGTCGACGTCGCCGAACGTGATCGAGCCGCGCTGCGACGGGTACGTCTTCGGGTCGAACGTCATGGCGTCCGGGGCCCGTTCTTCGTCCTCCGCGGCCTCGCTGCCGGAGGTCAGCAGGGGGCTCTGCGAGCCCGACCGCACCGGCGGGGTGTACCCCGGCCTCAACTCCGGCGGGAGTTCCTCCGACCCGTCCGGCCCTCCCGGCGCTCCCGGCATCGGGGGAAGCGCCGGCTGCGACCCCGCCACCGACCTCGGGAAGGGCTGGGCCTCCGGCGTATCCGGCTGCGAGGCGGGCTTCGCCCCAACCGGCGCCGGGCCGGGCTTCACCGCGGGGGGCTTTACCACGGGGGGTTTGGCCACGGGGGGTTTCTTCTCCACCCTCACCGGCAGCGCCGCCTTGCACTCCTCGCACACCGCCGCCCCGTCGAGGTTTTTGGCCCCGCAGACCGGGCAGTTGACGGCCAGCGCCGTGCCGCACAGCAGCATCACGGCCGCCAGAAGGACGATCGCATGTTTCATCACCAACACCTCGCTGACACGAGCGTAACGTACCGGCCGCTCCAGAGCCCCATTGTCGCCGCCGGGGGCCCGGCAAGTCAAGGTCAACGCCCTTGTGTTGCCGCCCCCAGGGGTCTATGATACCGCGACTCGCCGCGGGCGCCGCGGCCAACACCACCGAGGACTTCCGATGCCCGACAACGCGAACGAACTGATGGAGAAACTGACAGCCCTGTGCAAGCGGCGGGGGTTCATCTTCCCCTCCAGCGAGATCTACGGCGGCATCGGCGGATTCTGGGACTACGGCCCCCTGGGCGTCGAACTGAAGCGTAACATCAAGGACGCCTGGTGGAACGACGTCGTCCGCCGACGTGACGACATGGTCGGCGTCGACTGCTCCATCATCATGAACCCCAAGGTCTGGGAAGCCAGCGGGCATCTTGGGGGCTTCAGCGATCCGATGGTCGACTGCAAGGAGTGCAAACGTCGCTTCCGGGCCGACCAACTGTACTTCGTCCGCCTCCTCAAGGAAGGCGGCGAGGCCCTCTACGAAGGCGTGATCCAGGGCAACATTGACTCGCCTGAGGCCGTCCTCTCCGAGGTCGCCGCTCGAGTCAACTCTGACACCCGTCGCCGCATCGAACAGGCTAAGAAGCAAGGCCGTCTGACTGTCGAAGGCCCGACCGCGTTGAAAGGCAATTCCGGCGTCGTTCGCTGCCCCGAGTGCGGCGGCGAACTGACGGAGCCCCGCGATTTCAACCTTATGCTCCCGACGAAGATTGGCGCCATGGAAGATTCCTCCGCCACCGCCTACCTCCGCCCCGAGACCGCCCAGGGGATCTTCTGCAACTACAAGAACGTCCTGGACACTCAGCGCATCAAGCTGCCCTTCGGCATCGCCCAGGTAGGCAAGAGCTTCCGCAACGAGATCAACCCCCGCAATTACACCTTCCGCTCGCGGGAGTTCGAGCAGATGGAGATCGAATTCTTCTGCCGACCCGCCGAAGCCGACACCTGGTACGAGTACTGGCGGAACGAGCGTTACCAGTGGTACATCCGCCACGGCCTCCGCAGCAGCCGCTTGCGGCTTCGCGACCACCAGAAAGACGAACTCGCCCACTACGCCCGCGCCTGCGCCGACGTCGAGTACGAATTCCCCTTCGGCATCAGTGAGCTCGAGGGCATCGCCAACCGCACCGACTACGACCTGTCGCAGCACCAGAAGTTCAGCGGCAAGGACCTGACGTACTTCGACGACGAGGCCTGGGAGGCCGACAAGGACAAGTTCAACCCCGATCAGTTCGGCGGCGACGCCAAGGCCGCCAAGCAGGCCGCCGACGCCGCCAAGCAGGGCCTGCCGTATCGCTTCATCCCCTTCGTGATCGAGCCCTCCGGCGGCTGCGACCGGGCCGCCCTGGCCTTCCTGTGCGAGGCCTATTGCGAGGACGAAGCCCCCGACGAGAACGGCAAGATGCAGGTCCGCGTGGTGATGAAGCTCCACCCGCGCTTCGCGCCCATCAAGGCCGCCGTCTTCCCCCTCGTCAAGAAGGAAGGCATGCCCGAGATCGCCACCAAGCTCTACAAGGAGCTCCAGGCGACCGGGCTGACGGCCTTCTACGACGAGAAGGGCGCCGTCGGCCGACGCTACCGCCGACAGGACGAAGCCGGCACGCCCTTCTGCATCACCGTCGACGGCCAGACCCTCCAGGACAGCACCGTGACCATCCGCGACCGCGACAGTCTCGCCCAGGAACGCATCGCCCTGGGCGAAGTCGTCGAGTACGTTCGCCGGCGGGTCGTCTGAAGAAGAAATCGCCGCGAACAACGCGAACGGGGACGAACCGGGAACGGGGAACTCGGAACCAGGAACTGGGAACGAGAAACCGGGAACCGGAAACTGGGAACAGGAAACAGGGAACTGGTAAAAACCCCCGCGCGGGGGTTTTCCTCCCAGGTTTAGCGGGCGACGGAACGTCGCCCCTCTCCCGCCACGGGACGTCCCCCGCGCCCTCAGACGCTCTTTCGCGGGTACTTCCTCTGGTTGGACAGATGTCGCGCCTTCACGACCTCGTACGCCAGTTTTCGCCGGCGGAACTCGTCCAGCGTGCCCTTGTTGTTCGCCATCCGCGGGCGGGTGGTCCAGAACTCATCCGTCACGCGGCCGTCGGCGAACCGGGCGATCGCCGTCCCCGCGATGTCCGGGTGGTTCAGGTACACGCCCAGGCAGTCCTCGAGCACGTCGAGTTGGTATTCCTCGCTCCAGCGGGCACGGTTGGAGGAGCGGTGGCCGTAAATGGCGTCGGCCCCGAATTCGCTGACGATCACCGGCTTGCCCTTGCCCCCGCGGCTGTCGTCGCTGTGGAGCCACTTCAGGTCCGCCTTCAGGGCCGCCGCGATCTGCGAGGGCTCCCCCGGGCCCTGGGCGTCGTAGCGGTTCCACGACACCACGTCCACCAGGGCCAGGCACATGTCCCGCCGCCCGCGGTCGCCCGCGAACGTTACAGGCCGCGTCGGGTCCAGCTTCCGGATCAAGGCGATCACCGACTCGAACATCGCCCGCCCGTCCGAACTGTCGGACTCGCCGTCGCTCAGGCAGCCCCACAGGATAATCGCCGGATGGTTGGCGTGGGCGTCGATCATCTCCCGCGTGGCCGCGTGCACCTGCTCTCGCAGCCCGGGGGCGCCCAGCGGCAGGTTCCGCCCGTGGGCGTCTTCCCACACGTAAAACCCCATCTCGTCGCAGAGGTCCAGGAACCGCATGTCGTTGGGGCAGTGGCAGGCGCGAACGAAGTTGCACCCCAGGTCGTGCAGGATCTCCAGGTCCCGCACCATCGCCTCCACCGGCAGCGAGCCGCCGAACTGCGGATGGTCCTCGTGCCGGTTGTACCCCCGCAGCCGCACCCCGCGGCCGTTCACCGTCAGCTTCCGCCCCTGCACCTTCACCGTGCGGAACCCTACCCGGTCCACCAGGTCGTCCACCACCTCGTAGCCGTCCATCAGCATCACCGTCAGGTCGTACAGCGTGGGCTGCTCGGCCGACCAGGCCTTCACGTCATCGGCCTGGAAGACGCCGGTGATCACCTTTTCGCCCCCGGCCTTCAGGTCCACCTCGCCCAGGTCCATGTGCTTGCCCGCCAGCGAGACCATCACTCGCCGGATATGATTCCGCCGCGACCAGTTGGCCAGTTTCACCGCCAGTTCCAGTCCCCAGCGGTTGCCCCTCTTGGCCGGCACGGCCTTCACCGAGTGAATGTACGCCTCGGGCACCAGTTGAATCTCCACCGGGCGGGTGATCCCGCCGTAGGTGTAGTAGTCGTCTTCCTTGTGCAGGGCGGTGTGCTCGCCGAAGCTGTTGTCGACCTCCAGGACCAGCTCATGCTGGCCTTCCTTCAGCCCCGTCAGCAGCACGTCCCAGGGGGTGTACGCCCCGTGATGCGTGTGCCGGCTCTTGCCGTCGACGTACACCGTCGCCGTGTGCGAGACCCCGCCGAAAAGCAGCCGCACCGCCATGTCCTGGTCGCCCGGGATCTGCCGGCGATACCACGCCTTCCCCCGATACGTCTCCAGCCCCGGCGACGACTCCCACGACCCCGGCACGCTCATCGTGCGGTTGTACCGCTGGGGCAGGCGGGCCCGGTCGTTCCGGTCGGCCTCGCCAATGAACTCCCAAAGCCCGTCCAGCGAATCGACCGGCCGTACCGTATGTTGCGTGAACGTTCTGAGCATGCTTGACACCTCGTCGGGCGCGTCCGCCCACGTCCTGCGGGCGAACTTCCAGTCCCATTGTGCATCCCCTCCCGCTCCAACGCAAGGGTCTACCCGCCGCAGGCGGGCTCGGGAGTCGTAATCAGTAACCAGTAATCCGTAATCCGTGAATCGTGAGTCGTCCGTGGCGTCCGGCGGCGTTTCGCGATACCATGATGTTCCATCGCCCTCGACGGTGAGTGGGCGAGACAACCATGTATC
>JAPLNA010000293.1:0-12100 GCA_026693065.1 Planctomycetota bacterium | reverse complement strand
GGGCGACAGGGCTGCTGGCCCTCCTGGCCTGTGGGCTTCGAGCGGCCGGTCCGCCCGCCGCGGCTACCCGCCCGGCCTCCGCGCCGGCCGACGGGCGGCAGTTGATCCGCGACCGGCACTTTCTCGCCGGGTTCGAGGCCGCCGACCCCGCCCCGGGAAAGCGTGTTTCCCGAGGCCTTCTGCAACCGCCCGGCGCCCGGGGCAAGCCCGCCTGGTGGCTGGTGCAGTGGGCCAGTCGTTTCAGCCTCGCCGGCGCGACCGCCGCCAAACGCCCCGGCGGCGGCGTGGAGTTTCACAACGACGCCAAGTTCGTCCGCCTCGCTCCCGCCGGCGACGACGCCGACGTCGTCCTGGGCGTCGACGCCCGAAAGGAATACCGCGGCCAGCCTTACCGCAAGGGCACGCCATGGGTCCACCTGCTCCTGGAGCAGGAACTGGCCCCGAGCCCGCCCCTGGCCGGCCTGCGCGAGCTGCGGTTCTCGGCCACGTTTCGGCTCCTCAAGGACCAGCCCCTCACCGGGGCGGCCGTCGACCCGGCGATTCACGAAAACGTTGCCCAGTTCCAGGCGTATATCACCGTGGGCAATCGCAATCGCGCCTCCAAGGGCTATGGCGACTATCTCTGGTTCGGCGTGCCCTTCTACGACAACCGCTACCCGAGCTCGCCCGGCGGGGCCATGCCCGACGTGGGCACCGGCAAGTTCATCTACAGCCCGCCGACCTCCGTCTTCACCGCCGCCATTTCCAGCCAGGGCCAGTGGGTCACGATCGACCACGACGTGCTGCCCCTCATGCTGGCCGGGCTGGAGAAGGCCCGCGCCCAGGGCTTCCTCCTGAACTCCCGCGACCTGTGGGACCTGGGGGTCGGTTCCATCAACATCGGCTGGGAAATGCCCGGCGCCCGGGACTCGGCCATGCAACTGCGCGACCTGAGCCTCCTGGCCTACCCGCTCGTCGGGCCCAAACCCTCGCCCAAGCCGCATTGATCCGCCCCGATGGGGCCACGGGATTCGATGGACAAAATACCAAAGCGAAGTAAGATCTCTGGGATGGCTGGCGGCGGTCGTCAGCGAAAGATCATCCGGGACGGGCCGGTTCAAGGAGCGTGAATTGCCCCCGGAAGGAACCCAGCCGAGCATCTCTCCGCCGCCGGGCCGGCACGCGATCTGCTGCCTGGCGGCCCTGGTGACGCTGGCGGCATCGCTCACCGGCCTGGGCGCCGAACCCTCGCCCGCGCCGGAGATCGTCGCCGACTGGGCCTCCCAGGACGGCCTCTATGCCGGCGGCCCGTTGCAGACCGCCGTGGTCGCCAAGGTCGTCAACAGCGGCGAGCTGGGCGAGTCGGGCAACGCGTTGAAGCAGGAACTGGCCTCGCTGGCGAACGTCGGCGCGGGCGACGGGCGCTGGCTGGACCTGTACAAGAAGGCCTGCGACGCGCGCCGCCGCCAGCGGCTGAGCGGGCACGCGAAGCTCCTCTCGCGCGTCGTCTTCACCAAGCACTTCGACATGGGCGGCTCGCACTACGCCTACACCGAGGCCCAGAGCGACGCCCAGCACGAGCGAAACTTCGCCCCGGGCGCGAGCCTCTGCCTGATGGAGATGGACGGGGCCTACGCGAAGGTCAAAACGCTGATCGACGATCGCAACGGCGTGCTCCGCGACCCGGACGTCTCCTTCGACGGCCAGCGGATTCTCTTCTCGTGGAAGAAGTCCGACCGACAGGACGACTACCACCTCTACGAGACCCCGATCGCCGGCGGGGCCGTTCGGCAGATCACCCAGGGGCTGGGCTTCGCCGATTACGAGGGCGCCTACCTGCCCAACGGCGACCTGATCTTCTCCTCCACCCGCTGCGTGCAGACGGTCGACTGCTGGTGGACCGAGGTGAGCAACCTCTACACCTGCGACGCCGCCGGGCGCTATCTCCGCCGCCTGGGGTTCGACCAGGTTCACACCAACTTCCCCACCGTCACCCCCGACGGACGCGTCATCTACACCCGATGGGATTACAACGATCGCGGCCAGATATTCCCCCAGGCCCTCTTCCAGATGCGTGCCAGCGGCATGGGGCAGACCGAACTGTACGGCAACAACTCCTGGTTCCCCACCACGCTGCTGCACGCCAGGGCGATCCCCGGCACGGCGAAATACGTGGCCGTCTTCAGCGGGCATCACACCCGGCAGACCGGATGGCTGGGCATCGTTGACCCGTCCAAGGGGCGGCAGGAAAACAGCGGCACGCAGTTGATCGCGCCGGTGCGAGCGACCCCGGCCGTTCGCGAAGACGCGTACGGCCAAAGCGGCGATCAGTTCCAGTACCCCTATCCCCTCAGCGAGACGGAGTTCCTGGTGGCCCTGAGGCCCCAAGGGGCCCGGCGATACGCCATCTACTTCGTGCGGGCCGACGCCCGGCGGGAACTGCTCGCCTGGGACGCAACGATCTCCTGCAACCAGCCCGTCCCCGTCGCCCAACGCCACCCGGGGGCCATGCCCGGCGACAAGGTGGACTATCGGAAAACCACCGGCCTGGTGTACATGCAGGACGTCTACCAGGGCCCCGGGCTGGCCGGCGTGAAGAAAGGAACCATCAAGAAGCTGCGCGTGGTGGCGCTGGATTTCCGGGCCGCCGGAGTGGGCAGCAACGGCAACAGCGGCCCGGCCGGCGGGGCGCTCGTCAGCACGCCCATCTCCATCGAGGGCGCCTGGGACGTCAAGACCGTGCTGGGCACGGTGGAGGTGGGGGCGGACGGCTCGGCCTGCTTCGAGGCCCCCGCGCGGACGCCGATCTACTTCCAGCCGCTCGACGCCGACGGGTTCGCCGCCGGCACGATGCGGAGCTGGCTGACGGTGCAACCGGGCGAAACCGTGTCCTGCGTCGGCTGCCACGAGAACAAGAACGCCGCCCCGCCCGCCGCCTCCTACGCCAGGCGATTCACGCTTCAGAAGATCGCCGGCCTCGAATCGGCCCGGGGTTTTAGTTTCCATCGCGAGATTCAGCCGATCCTTGACGCCAAGTGCGTCTCCTGCCACGCCGCCGACGCCGCCGGGCGCGCGGGCCCCAAGGTCAAACCCGCCTTCTCCCTCCAGGGCGCGCCCGGAACCTTCAGCCCCGCCTACGTCGCCCTCGCCAATCGCCGTTGGTGCGATTGGGTGAGCCCGCAGTCCGTCCCCGAAATGCTGCCCCCGTACTCGACCGGGGCGGCCAAGAGCAAGCTGATCGCCCTTCTCCGCGCCGGGCATTACGACGCCCGCCTCACCGCCCAGGAACTCGACCGCCTCGCCGCCTGGATCGACCTGGGCGTGCCCTGCTTCGGCGACTACACCGAAGGCCTCGACGCCGGCGGCAAAGAACGCTACCGGCACTTCCTCCAGAAGCGCCTCCTCTGGCAGCAGCAGGAACTCCTCAACATCCAGGCCTACATCCGCGACAGAAACTGAAATGTCGGGCCTTCGCCAATGCTCCCGCTGAAACGCGAGTCGGGAGTCGGAATCCGTAATCAGTAACCAGTAATCCGTGAATCGTTAATCGTGAGTCGTGAATGGAACATCGCGGCCGGTGATCCGTCCTTCTCGATTCCCCCTGCGACTTCCTTCCACCACGATCTCCCCCGGCCCGCCGCAGGCGGGCTCGGCGTCCTCCCCTCCGCCCCCCGGTCCGGTCACACCACCGTCAGGTCCAGCACGGGCGCCAGGTCCGCCAGCGTGTCCAGGATGTCGAGCTTGTCGTCTTCGGCGGCATCGGCCGCATCGGCCGCGTTGGGGAACACTCCCGCGCCCGTCGGGCCATACGCCGCCATCAGCGGCGTCGGTGTCAGCGGCTCGTCCAGGCCGAAGTTTTCCTTCAAGAGCCCGAAGTCTTCCACCCCGACCTCGCCGTCGCCGTTGAAGTCGCCCACGCCCCAGGCATTGGCCAGCCCGTCCAGGCCGAAGTTTTCCTTCAGCAACCCGAAGTCCTCCACCCCGACCTCGCCGTCCAGATTCGCGTCGGCCATCAGCTTATAGACGATCAACTCATTCGTCGTCGCGTCCGAGCCGGCGTTAAGGGTGGCGTCGGTAGCCGTCACCTGCACGTCATAGACTCCCCGGCCCAGGGCCGGTGAGACCACATCATCCGCCAACGTCCACGTGCCATCGCCGTGGTTGACGGCGGGGTACGTCTGCCCGCCGACCGTGACGGCAATCGTAGCCGTCGGATCGTCCACCGTGCCCGTCAGCGAGGGCGTGGCGTCGTCGGTGGTCTTCGGGTTGACGGACACCATGCAGCGATTGCCGAAGTCCTTCCCGGTAACGACCTGCCCGCCAGCCAGCGTGACGGGAATCGGCCAGTTGCCCCCCGTGCCCGTCACGGCCACGTCGTCGATGTGCACGTTCAAGGGCGCCATGCTGTGCTGTTCGACAAAGGCGATCCTGACCGTCTGGCCGGCGAAGGCCGACAGATCGGCGTTTCGCGGCGTCCAGTCCTGGAGCAGCGGATCCCCGGAGTTCGTCGAGAACACGGTCGCAAGAACCTGATCGGCCGTGTTCCGGACCTCGACCCGGTATTCCTGGTCGGGGTCCTGGAAGGCAGCGGCGTGGTTACGAATCATGTCCACCCAGCTCAGGGCCGCCGTGGCGCCGGCGGGAATGGCCACATCCTGATAAAGAACACTGGCGCCTACCGGGGCGATCGGGATCGCAAGCGGTGGGTCAACGGCGCCAAAAAACGACGGAAGTTGCATGAGCGGTTGGCCGTTCGACAAGATCGAGTTGCTGTAACTGGCGGTGACCCAGATGAGGAATGCTACACTGGGATTATTGTCGTAGACTCGGAGGACGATATCGTCGTAGTCGCCGTAGCGCAGGAAGGCACTATTCGGCCCACCGATATCCTCGAAGCCGTAATCGGTCGCCCCCGCAGGAACGGGCCCGCAATAACCGGGTGCCGGCCCCCGAACAACGTGTACGCACGAACCCGGAGCGACCGGCACGCTCCAGCCCTCCTGCGAATGAAACTCTAACGGCCCTGCACCGCCTAGATCGGTCAACGCGTTGAACACACCGTTGTAGGGCGACAGGGGCCCATCGGAAGACGTCGGATCGTACGAGCCGTTATCGACGAGGAAGACGCCGGTGCCCATGTCCGGGTACGTCCAACCTGCAAAACTGCCAGTCTCGAACCCCCCGTTGACAATCAGGTTGGTCGTGCCCGCTCCGCTCGGAAGGGTCTGCCGCCAGCCCGGCGGCGTCACCTCGCCCACGGAGTAGGTTCCTGCGGGCAGATAGGTGAAGGCATACTGCCCGTTGGTGTCGGTGACCTGGCTGGGTTCGCCGGCATCCCATTGTCCGTTGCGGTTGGTATCCAAGTACACCGTTCGACCTGCCAGGGGCGGCTCGCCGGCATCTCGGACACCGTCACCATCCAAATCGTTCCACTGGGTTCCCTGAATCTCACCGGGCGAGACAACCCAGTTGCCGATGTCGATCCCGCTGGCCACCTGGCCGAGGGCGAGTGTGACCGCCTTCGTTCCGGTGCCTCCCGGACAGGTCTGTATCCAGCCGGACGGTATCACCTCGCGCACGGCGTAGGTTCCGGCCGCCAAGTAGGCGAAGGAGTACCGGCCGTCGGCGTCCGTGACCTGGCTCAGCTCGGATGCGTCCCATTGACCGTTGTTGTTATTGTCGAGGTAGACCATCCACCCCGGCAGGGCCGGCTCGCCGACGTCCCGGAGGCCGTCGCCGTCAAGGTCTGTCCAGGTGGAGCCATGGACTTCGGAAGGAGCCACCAGGTTGAACGCGTTGCTGATTCCCACATGGCCGGCGCCGTCGTTGGCCGTCAGCACCAGGTTGGTGTCCACCCTGTTCAGGGCAACATAGCCACGCCAACGCCCTGCGACAAATGCCATATCGCTCGGTGGCGTCACCGAGATCGCCCCACCGTCACCCGAGCCGCTCAGCCCCACCGTTCCGGTAAACACCGTGATCGTCGAGTTGTCGATGTCCCGTGCTTCGACCGCCACGAAAAACGGAACACCCGCCGTCTTTGAACTGGCGATCGTGTCGAAGGCGAAGTGGTGCACCTCGTTGTCGAGCACAGTCGTACAGTTGCTGCCACCCGCGAACCCCTCGGCGCTGGCCGTCACCGTTACTGTTTGACCGCCGTCACACTCGGTGTCATCCACGGGCGTCAGGTCGAACGCGGCCGACGCCCGCCCCGCCGGAATCGTCACTGTCGCCGGAACTGTCAACTCTGTCAGGTCGCTGGAGGCCAGTGTCACCACCAGGTCCGCCGCCGGCTCCAGCGGCCCCGAGAGGCTCACCCGTCCGGCGCCGGCTTGGACGCCCTGATTCTCGTAGTCCCGGCCGCCCATCGACGAAACCTCCAACGCCCGCGACTCGTTGTCCAGCACGTTCATGCTGGCTGTCCCGTCCGTCCAGTTCTCCACATGCGCCACCACGGCCACCGTCTTTGTCCCGTCAATCACGGTGTCGTCGACGATCGTTACGTCGAACGTCGCTGACGTCTGGCCCGCCAGGATCGTCACCGTCGCCGGAACCATCAGTTCGCTTGTGTCGCTGGAGGTCAAGTTCACCGTCACGTTGCTGCCCGGGGCGGCAGAGACCTTCACGGTCCCGGCCCCCGTCAGCATTCCGGCCCCTTCCCCCGCGCTGGTCGGCATCGTTACCGTCAGGGTGGCCGTCTCGTTGTCGTGAATCGCGATCGTGCCCAGACCGGTCGGGTAACTGGCCGCCGTTGCCGAGATGGTCGCGATCTGGCTTCCGGCTCGGTACGTGTCGTTAATGACCGTCAGGTCGAACGTCGCCGATGTCTGGCCGGCGAGGATCGTCACCGTGGCCGGGACCGTGACCTCGGTGGTATCGCTGGAGGCAAGAGTCACCCTCAGGTTCGACGTCGGCGCCGGCCAGACCGTCACCATGCCCTGTCCGGCCAGCACGCCGTTGCCCTCGGTGGCGCTCGCCGGCACCGTTACGCCGAGGTTCCCGATGTATGCGACATCGAAGGTGTTGCTGGTGCCGGTCTTGCCGCCCCCCGTAACGACCAGGTGCCAACATGGCTGCTGCCGTCCGCGGCATTCAGGTACATCCCGGTCGCCCTCTGGGGGACCGTCACTTGTCCGGTCCAGATCCCGTTGACGAAACTGCCCGATACCGTCGGGGTCATCGCCACTGGTGTGCCCAGATTCAGCCGGATGTTGGGGAGGTAAGTGCTGGCGGAGGGCGCAGGTGAGGACGTGCCCGACCAGGCCAGCGGGTCGCCCTGCTCAGGGCCCGCAGAGCAAGTCAAAGACCGATTCTGCGAGGTTAGGGTCGCTTGGACGGATCCGCTGCCGCCATTGGAGTAGCTGTTTCTGAAGCTAAGATCCACCATCAGGTTGCTGACGCCGTCGTAATCGAACGGCGTGGAGAACACGAAGGTCGTCCAACCCGTGCTGGAGATTATCTGCTTGCTTTGGTAGACCGTCGTCCACCCGGTGCTCTCCCATGTGTTCGTGGTGAACGCCGACAGGGCTGTGTGCTTGATCCGGATCGTCCAGTTGTAGAGCACCTGGGGCACCGTCGTCACATTCAATGCCAGCGACGTGATCGGGCCGCCGCCCCCCAGTTCGCCGGCCTCGTAGATCATCTGGGTGCGCGCGTCGTGATAGCTCGTATGCAGCGGATAATCCCATTTGCCGGTTCCGGCGCCAATGGTGACACTGCGCGGGCCTACCTGCCCGCTGAGGCTGACCGGGCCCGTGAAGCCCGTCACGGTATTGTCCTCGGCGTCCTTGGCGGTGATGGTCGCGGTGAACGGCACATCGGCGGTCTGAGGGCTGGAGATCGTATCCCACTGGAAGTGGCTCACCGGCCCGGCCGTCGACAGCAACACCCGCGGCTCCATGCACTCCAGCCCCTCCCAACTGACGATTCCCGTCGACCCGCCGCAGTCCCTTTGTTCTCCCATCGCCACTCACTCCCGCAAGGGTGTCCGGTTCCTTGTGCGAATTGCACCGACCGGGAGAATTATACCATGGGCCGGCGTATCTGTCAGTCCGAAGTTTCCAGTTCTTCTGGGGATGCGCTGGTGGCGTGAGTCGTGAGTGGTGGGTCGTGAATCTGCCCGCCGTAGGTGGGTTCACGATTCACGGTTGGGCGGGCCGAAAAAAATCTTTCGTTTTCGGGAAAAACAGCCGGAATTTAAGCAAAAACGGGGGGTTCGGGGGCTACGTCGGCGCGGGGGTTTGTTACCGACGACGGATGCGGGAGTTACGGGGGAGGGGGGAAGCGTAAGTGGGGGTTTTCCGCGGAAACGTGGCCGTTAATATGGAGGGGCGTCCCGATGGAATCGGGACGATACAGGAGTGGGTGGATCAGGTGGCAGGAGAACGGAGCACCCGCCTACGGCGGGCAGGCTCACGCTTTGCCGTGACAACAAGATAAACGATATAGACTGAACTCCCGTCCCAGAGTTCGGAGGTGTGTGCGCGGGACCAACGACGACGCCGGCCGAAACACCGGGCCGGCGGCGGAAAACGGGGAACTTCTCTTGGCGGGCGCCAAGGCTTAAGGGATGCCTTCAAGCTTACCCGCCCGAGACCCCCGTGAACCTTCTTACCAGCCAGTAAGAGCGCCGTGTATCAGGCGGCGGTCGATCGCTGGAGAAACGTTCCGTTGGGCCACCGGACCCGCTATGGCAGCCGGATAAGGCGGAAGCGGTAAGACTGTACCACGTGGGGAGGGTTTTTCCCCCCGGCCGTCTGGCCGTGGGGGAAGAATCGCACGCCACAGGACCGGCGGCGGCCGGACCCGCGCTGGATGAGTGAGATTGGGATCGTACCCCGGAAGCGGCCGGGCCTTCGTTGAGGAGGGCCTCCGCCTCCGGGTCGCTCCGGGCCGGACCTTGGGCCCGCGGCAAACGGCCACCCTTCGTCGGGCCCCGGCCAGGGCGTGTGTGCGCGGATGTCTTTCCGCCCCGACGAGGCGATGGAAGGCTCTTTGACAACCGAATAGGGTTTTTCCTCTGGAAAGCGGACGGGACCCATCACTTTTTCTTCGACCGTCGGCCTTGGGCGGCTTTGGCGTTCGAGGGGGTGTCCTGGAGGTGCTGCCAGATGCGTTCGGTGAGGGCTTCGAGGCCTTTGCCGGTGACGGCGCTGATGGCGATGACGTCGGCGCCGACGGCGGAGGTGAAGTCTTTGGCGTGCTGGGCGCTGTCGGTGAGGTCCATCTTGTTGGCGACGACGATCTCGGGTTTTTCGGCCAGGAGGGCGGAGTATTGGGCCAGCTCGTTGCGGATGACGCGATAGTTCTCGACCGGGTCGCCGGTGGGGGGGCAGATGTCGACCATGTGGACGAGCAGGCGGGTGCGTTCGACGTGCCGGAGGAACTCGTCGCCGAGCCCGGCCCCGCCGTGGGCGCCCTCGATGAGCCCGGGGATGTCGGCCATCACGAACCGCCGGTGCCCGGGCAGTTCGACGATGCCCAGGCAGGGGTAGAGCGTGGTGAAGGGATAGGCCGCGACCTTCGGGCGGGCGGCGGACAGCCGGCTCAGCAGCGTGCTCTTGCCCGCGTTGGGCAGGCCGACGAGGCCGACGTCGGCGATGAGTTTGAGTTCCAGGCGGAGCCTTCGGGTTCGCCCGGGCCCGCCGGGTTCGGCCTCGCGGGGGGCCTGGTTGGTGGCGCTCTTGAAGTGCGTGTTGCCCAGCCCGCCCTTGCCGCCGTGGGCGATGCAGATTTCCTGGCCCTGGTCGGCCAGGTCGCGAAGGAGCATGCCGGTGTCGGCGTCGTAGATGAGCGTGCCGGGTGGGACGAGGATCTTCAGGTCGGCCCCGCGTTTGCCGTGGCAGCCTTTGCCCAGCCCGTGTTCGCCGCGTTCGGCGGCCCAGTGGTGCCGCCCGGCCAGGTGCTGGAGGGTGTTGAAACTGTCGTCGGCGACGAGGAACACGCTGCCGCCGTCGCCGCCGTCGCCGCCGTTGGGCCCGCCGTGCGGGACGTGCTTCTCCCGGCGGAAGGCGACGCAGCCCCGCCCGCCGTCGCCGCTGGTGGCGACGATCTCGACCTCGTCGACGAACATCGCTTTGAGAACCGGGCTGCCGTCCATTGTCTAACCTCTACCCCTCGCCCGCGCCGCCCGAAAACAAACCGGGGATGGCGCAACGGGCGCCATCCGCCGGAAAACTGATCGAAGGAGTCTGGCCGTGTCAGACGACGTCCACGAAACGTCCGCGGAACTTCACCTGTCCGTCCTTGAGGGCGAACAGGGTGTCGTCGTGCCCGCGCCCGACGTTGAAGCCGGCCTTGAAGGGCGTGCCTCGCTGCCGAACGATGATGTATCCGGCGGCAACGGCCACGCCGCCGTAGCACTTGATTCCCAGCCGCTTGGAATTCGAATCGCGGCCGTTACGGGTCGAACCTTGTCCCTTTTTATGCGCCATAGACCATACTCCGCCGAGGCCCGTGGGGGCCTGCCATGTTTCGTTACACTCAACCGAGCAGGGCATTGTAGACAAAGGCCCGCGGCCCGTCAACGCCTTTCTTCGCCAAATCCGGGACGATTCCGGGAGACGTTCCCCCGCTCAGGATGGCCCGCCGAACACGCGTTGCAGCAGGGCGGTCGTGCGGGCGGCGGGGTTGTGGCGGATCTGCTGCTCTTCCTGGGCGACGATCTTGAACAGGCCCTCCAGCGCCCGGTCGGTCACGTAGTCCTCGATCCGCGGCAGGGCGGGCTTGGTGGTCAGAGGAATGGCGGCGTACTTGGCCAGGAGCCCGTCGTACGTCGCGACCACCCCGAGCTCGCGCATCCGCGCGGTGACCACCGGCTGGTACAGGGCCTTCAGCGACGCCGAGGTCTTGGCGCGGAAGTAATCGGTGGCGGCGGTGTCCGGACCCGTCAGGATCGCCCGGGCGTCGGCAAAGGACATCTGGCGGATGGCGTCGACGAAGATCGGGGCGGCCTGGGTGGCGGCGGCCTCGGCGGCGTCGTTCATCTTCCGCTCGAACGCGTCCACCTGGGCGCCCATGCCTACTTTCCGCAGCGTGGCGGCCACGGACTGGAACTTCTCGGGCATCACGATGCGGATGGCCAGGTTGCTCCAGTATCCCCCGGTCCGCCCGGTGCTGGCGACGGCGTTGCCCGTGCCGACCTCCAGGGCCTGCTTGAGCCCCGAGACGATCGTGCCCGTGTCCAGCGCGCCCGAGCCGGCGAACTGGCTCATGAACGTGCTGGTGTCCACCGACACGCACCCGCCCAGCACGAAAAGGGCCGTCGCCGCCGACAGAAATCGAATCGCTCGCGTCACGGTGGTTCTCCTTGTCAGTGTTCGCGCCCGGGCGGCCGTGTCGCCCGGGGTGTGCCGGCGGGCATTATACCCCGTCGCGGGCCTCTGGGCGCGGGCGGATTGGCACGAAAAGAGATGACGCGGCAATCGCCGCCGATGGAACGTCCCCTGTTGAACCCCCGGCCACTCTCCCGCGATCACAGGCCCGTGTGGGCGTCGTCGTCGGGTTTGAAGATGCCGTTGGTCTTATCGTAGAACCACCCGCACGTGCTTCCGCCCAGGGTGGTGGTGTCCACCTGGTTGCCGTTGGCGGTCACGAAGGGATTGGTGGGGAACTTCATCATGTAAGGCCCGAAGGCCCCGTCGCTGTCGGTCAGGGCCGCCACGACGTCGTCGGGGTAGCCCCCGCCGTGGCGGAACTTGTAGAGCTCCAACTGGTCGCGAACGGACTGGAGGTCGCTGGCGAGGGTGGAGACCCGGGCGTCGTCGGAGGCGGCGCTGAACTGCGGGATGGCGATGGCCGCCAGGATCCCGAGGATGATCACCACAATCAGGATCTCGACGAGCGTGAAGCCGTTTCGTGTGCTCATGCCGCCAACCTCTTTCTTCGCCGGCTCGGGAGCCGGCCCCTCCGGCAACCGGGGCCCCGGCCGTTCCGGGGCCCGTCGCCTTGGGCTGCCAATGCCCCACCGACCGGCCAGGCCGGCGCGGAGGGGGATGGGAGGTCCTGTGGCGAGGCGGGGGCCGATCGGTGTGCGCGGCAGGGAGACGGGGATTATGGGATTCAGGGACGAGATAGAAAAGGGATTGGGAAAGGATATGGGAATGAAAACGGACTCGATCGC
>JAPLNA010000292.1 GCA_026693065.1 Planctomycetota bacterium | reverse complement strand
TACGACAAGGCGGGCTCGCCGGAACTAGTCAGCGTCTTGCCGGCGCCCTTGCGGTCGTCGACCTGGATGTGTGCAAGCATCGGCTCGTGCGGGATGGTCTTGTCGCCGGGGCGCGGGAGGGAACGGAGATTCGGCGTTTCTCATCCCGTTCTCACGCCGGAGCGGGTATGATTTCTCCCGGCGTGGCGGACCGGCCGCCGCCGCGCGACGGTCCGCCCGGACGGGCGGCGGTTCAACGAGCGGCCACCAGATGAAGGAGTGTGAGGCGATGAAAAAGGCCCTGGTTCTGACGGCGGCGTTCCTGGTTGTCGGCGTGGCGGGCTGGCGGGCGGGCGTGGCGATGGGCGAGAAGGAAGCCGACAAGCCCACGCTGCCGGAGGCCGCCCAGAAGGCCGTCACCGACGCCTTCCCCAAGGGGACCATCGACAAGATCGAGGAAGAAAAGGCCGGCCTGAAGGTCTACGAAGTGGACCTGAAGGTTGAGGGCAAAGAGGCCAGCATCGTCGTCGCCCCCGATGGGACGGTGCTGAAGGTCGAGGCCGAGCTGACGGTGGACGCCCTGCCGGCGGCGGTGAAGGCGGCGGTGAAGGTCGTCAAGCTCGAGAAGTCCAAGGTCGAGTACGAGGTGAAGATGACCAAGGAAGGCAAGACGTGGGAAGTGGAGATGGACGCCGACGGTAAGGTGACCGAGAAGAAGGACGTCACCGAAGAGGCCGACGAGGCTAAGTAAACCCCATGCGAGTGCTTCTGGTCGAGGACTACCCGCCGCTGCAGAAGTCGCTGGCCAAGGGGCTGCGTGAGGCCGGCTTTGCCGTCGACGCCACCGGCGACGGCAACGAGGGGCTCTGGTACGCGCGAAACGGGCAGTACGACGCGATTATCCTCGACCTGATGCTGCCGGGCCTGGACGGGCTGAGCCTGCTGAGGCGGCTTCGCCAGGAAGGCCGACCCACCCACGTGTTGATCCTGACGGCCAAGGACACCGTCGGCGACCGGGTCGCCGGGCTGGACGCCGGCGCGGACGACTACCTGGTCAAGCCCTTCGCGTTCGAGGAGCTTCTGGCCCGGGTGCGAGCGTTGGTGCGGCGGACGTACCAGCAGAAGGCCCCGCTGCTGGAGGCCGGCGGGCTCCGGATCGACACCGTCGCCCGGCGGGTGTGGCGCGGGGAGGAGGAAATCGTGCTGACGGCCCGGGAGTTCGCCCTGCTGGAATACCTGGCCGTCCGGGCCGGACAGGTCGTCGCCCGGACGGACATCTGGGAGCACCTCTACGAGTTCGACTCCGAGGCCGCCAGCAACGTCGTAGACGTGTACGTGGGCTACCTCCGCCGCAAGATCGACCGCGAGGGCGAGCCCTCGACGATTCGCACGGTGCGCGGGGCCGGGTACGTGCTGGAGAGCCGCCCGTGACGCGGTCGCTCCGGTCTCACCTGGTGGGGTCGGCCCTGACGGCGACGGCGACGCTGCTGGCGACGTTCGGGCTGGCGGTGTACCTGGTGGCCCGGATGGCGATGGTCAAGGAATTCGAGGCGGCCCTGGTGGCCACGGCCCAGGCCGTCGCGGGCGATACCGAATTCGCCAACGGGCGGGTGATCGTCGAATCGGAGGAGTTGGAGGAGTATCGCCAGTTCGCCGCCAACAGCCGCCGGGCGTTCTACGAGCTCTGGGGGCCCGACGGGGCGGTGCTGCACCGCTCGGCCTCGCTTCGCGGGCGGGACATGCCCCGCTACAGTTGCACCCCGGACAGGCCGAAGTTCTACGTCGTGACGCTGCCCACAGGCCGCCCCGGGCGAGTCATCGCCACGCAGTTCCAGCCCCGCCTGGGGGAGGGGCAGAAGGGCCCGGCCCCGGTCCTGACCCTGATCGTCGCGCATGAGACTCACGCGCTCGACGAGCGGCTGGCCGCCCTGGCCTGGCTGCTCGCCGCCGCCGGGGGCGCCACGATGCTGACGGCCATCCTGGTGACCGGCCTGGCCATCCGACGCGGGCTTCGCCCTGTCAACGCCATGGTCTCGGACATCGAGGGCATCGAGAACTGAGGCCCGTGGGGGAGAAGCTCAACGACATGCTCACACGGCTGGAGGAGGCCTTCGATCGGGAGCGGTCCTTCACCTCCGACGCCGCCCACGAACTGCGGACGCCGCTGGCGGGGGCGCGGGCGGCGTTCGAGGTCGCCCTCTCGCGATCCCGCGAGGCCCCCGAATACGCCGAGACCATTCGAGACGGGCTCGCGGTCATCCTCCAGATGCAGGGCATGGTCGAGAGCCTCCTGACCCTCGCCCGACTGGACACCCGACAGGTAGCCGTCGATCGCCAGGAGGTGGACCTGACCCAGTTGGCCCGCTCCTGCTGGGCGGAACTGGCCGGCCGCGCCGACGATCGCCGCCTGCGGCTGGAAGACCGCCTTCCCGACCGCCTGGTCGTCTCCACCGACCGCCCCTGCCTTCTGCTGGCCCTGCGGAACCTGCTGGACAATGCCGTCACGTACGCCGACGCCGGCGGGCTCGTCCGCCTGGAGGCCCAGGCCGACCAGACCGGCGTCGAACTGACCATCGCCAACACCGGCTGTGCCCTCGCCCCCACCAACCTGCCGCGGGTCTTCGACCCCTTCTGGCGCGGGGACGCCGCCCGGAGCGACACGGGGCAACATTGGGGGCTGGGGCTTTCGCTGGTACAACGCGCCCTGGCGGCCGTGGGCGGCACGGCCGTCGCGACCATCGAGCCGCCGGCGACCTTCACCGTCCGCGTCCGCCTGGGCCCCTGCCCGTGACCCTGACTCATCCCCAGTTTCGGCCGAGGGCACATTGGCGTAGGCGAGCCCGGGCGGGTACAATGGCGGGATTCTCGCCGCTGGGCCCGCCGATGAGGCAGGCCGCCGGCGAGCGGAAAGGATGCATCGGATGCCAGTGCCCACACTCGTGGCGGCGGTGATCGGAGCCCTCCTGCTGGGCGGATGCGGGCGGCCTATACCCAGCGTTCGCGCGACGGCCCAACCGGAGGGCGAGTTCCTTCGCGTCAAGAGCGTTCAACAAGCCCAGGCCGAGGACGCCCACGCCCAGAATCTCCGTCGCGAGCACACGGTGGCCCTCGAATCCGCCCTGCCGCCGGCGACCGTGAACGCCCCCGCGGCCACGCAGCCGGCCACCCGGCCCGACGAAACGCCGCCGACGGCTGTCCCGGTACGCGAGGCGAGCCCTGAGAGGCCCGAGAATCCCTAGCGCCAAGGTGGGAGAATAGTTGACATTCGGGGGTGACAGGGGCAGAATGTACATCGTGGTCATAGATCTTGTGTGATCTTGGCCCAAGTGGTTTTCCCGGCACTACGCAGGACGAATCCCGTGATCAGTATCTCACAGAAATGCCAGTACGCGTTGAGAGCCCTTTACGAATTGGCCCGGCGGGCGGTGGAGAAACCCACGAGCATCGGAGAGATCGCCGCCGCCCAGGCCATTCCCCCCCGATTCCTCGAGTTGATTCTCAACGACCTCCGCCAGGGCAAACTGGTCAACTCCCAGCGCGGCGTACAGGGCGGGTACACCCTGGCCCGCTCGGCCACCGATATCTCCGTCGGCGACGTCGTCCGCCTGGTGGAAGGCCCCGTCGAGCCGGTCAAGTGCGTTTCCGGCGGCGACGACTGCCCCTTCCGGAACAAGTGCCCCTTCATGGATATGTGGCTCCAGGCCGGGCAGGCCATGCAGGGCGTCTTCGACTCCACCACCCTCCAGGACCTCCTCGACCGCCAGCCCCCCGTCACCCTGGAACCCTCCAGCTACTGCATCTAGCTCTCACGGTCGCGGCGAGTCTACGAGCCGAGCGCACAGTGGCGTACGCAGGCAAGAGACAGGGATTCACGGATTACGAGATTAGGGGATTCAAGAAGATAAGGGGGAGAAGTACGGAGTCAGACCTGTGGGACCTGCTGGCCGGCGGCTACAACACCAGCGCCTGGCTTTCTTCCCTTTCCTTTGTTCTCCCGTTCCAATCCCCTAATCACGTAATCCCTGAATCCTTTTCTCTCGTAACACCGGCCGCCGCGCAACCCCGGGTGATACCAACAGCCTTTGGGGGAAGCCGCGGGTTTTGACAACGCCGCCCATGCGCCGTATCATGCGAGCGATAATTGGGAGACCCCCGCGTGCGGGATACTGACGACTACCGCCCTGGAGGCTTGGCCGGTTGGTTTTCGCGAACCAATCCGGTTTCGGCGGCGTGGATATCGCTGCTGTGCCTGGCCGCCATCGGGTGGGTGTCGCTTCGCTACGCCCGGGGGACGGGTACGGGGTGGACCCTCCTGACGCAGATCTGCGTGCTCCTGACGTTCGCCGTCAGCCCGTGGTGCCGGTACGCCATCGCCCGGGGCAGCCGTTGGCGGCGCGTGCTGATCCTGCTGCCCATCCTGCTGCTCCTGCTGGCGGTGGAGTTCCTCCGTCACGACATGAAAACGCCTGCGCCCCGAGGGCCGCAGACGTCAAGCCGCCCGGCCGCTCCGTCGTCCGGACCGGCCGCCGCGGGGGCGAAGTAACGCGCCAGGCCTACCCGATGGCCTCGTGGCCTTCCTCGCCCGTGCGGATCCGGATGCACCGGGGCAGGTCCAGGACGAAGATCTTGCCGTCGCCGATCTGCCCGGTTCTCGCCCCGGCCATGATCGCGTCGATCGCCGGCTGGACGAACGCCTCGTTGACGCCGATCTCCAGGCGGACCTTCCGCAGGAGGCTGCCGGCCTCTTTGTGGCTGCGGTAGACCTCGGCGATTCCCTTCTGGCGCCCCCGCCCGACCACGTTGGTCACCGTCACCAGATGAATCTCCTTCTCCGTCAGCTTGGCCAGCACTTCATCCAATCGGTCCGGTTGAATGATCGCTATGATGAACTTCAATGGGCACGCACCTTTCTCTCACCCGCGTCACGCGGTTCTAGTCAATGATCGTATACCCGGCCTCTTTGTGCTCCGTCAAATCCAACCCGACGCGTTCTTCATGCGCCCCGGCCCGGAGGGTGCTGAAGACGTTGACGACCTTGAACAGGATCACCGAGCCGACGAACGCGTACACGATCGTCGCCCCGACGGCCGTCAATTGAACGACGAGTTGGTGGGCGTCGCCGTAGAACAGCCCGTTGCCGCCAGACTCGTTGACGGTCTTGGTGGCCCATAGCCCGGTGGCGATGGCGCCCCAGATTCCGCCGACCCCGTGCACGCCGAAGGCGTCCAGGGTGTCGTCGTAGTTCATGCGGGGCTTGAGGAACGTGACGGCCAGCCAGGGCAGCAGGCCGGCGCCGATGCCGATGCCGATGGCCCCGGCGGGAGTGACATACCCGGCCGCGGGGGTGACGGCGACCAGCCCGGCCACCGCGCCGGTGATCATGCCCAGCGTGGTCGGCTTGCCGTGCCAGATCCAGTCGATCCCCGCCCAGGTCAACCCCGCCACCGCCGCGGCGACGTGGGTAGCCACCATGGCCGAGCCGGCCAGTCCGTCGGCGTGCAGCGAACTGCCGCCGTTGAAGCCGAACCACCCGAACCACAACAGCCCCGCGCCCAACGTGGCGAAGGGCAGGCTGTGCGGGGGAGAGATCATGCTGGGAAAGCCTTGGCGCTTGCCCAGGATCAGCGCCGCGGCCAGGGCGGCGATGCCGGCGTTAATGTGCACCACGGTCCCGCCGGCGAAGTCCAACGCGCCCATGGTCTTGAGCCAGCCCCCCACACCCCAGACCCAGTGGCACACCGGATCGTATATGAGCGTCGACCAGAGCACCGTCAGGATACAGAAGGCCGAGAACCGCATCCGCTCGGCGAAGGCCCCGATGATCAGGGCCGGGGTGATCACCGCGAACATCATCTGGAACAGCATGAACACGCTGTGGGGGATCGTCGGGGCGTAGTCGGCGTTCGGGGCGGCGCCCACCCCGTTGAGGGCGAACATCTCCAGCCCGCCGATGAGTCCGCCATGGCTCTTGCCGAAGGAGAGGCTGTAGCCGAACAGCACCCATTGCACGCTCACGATGCACAGGATCATGAAGCACTGCATCAGGACCGACAGGACGTTCTTGCGGCGGACCAGCCCGCCGTAGAAGAACGCCAGCGCCGGGGTCATCATCATGACCAGGCCCGCGCTAAGCATGACCCAGGCGGTATCGCCTGAGTCAACCTTGGTCGGCGCGGCGGCCGTCGTTGCCCCCGGGGCGACCCCGGTGGCGGGGGCTTCGGCGCCCTGGCCCAACGTCGTCATCGCCATCGCCGAGAGCAACACCCCCACCGCCGCCACGATCAAACCGATCCGTCGTTTATGCGTTGTCACAAGTCTCGCCTTTCCGCAATCCAGTTAGACTGATTGCCGACCTTCGACATTGCACTGGACGTGCCAATCTCAATAATTCGCTGCAACTAAGGAACGCGTAGTATGTTGTAACGGGTTCGACGGGAGCAAGGCATTCGGACGGCGCAACATTCCTGAATCGCAGTGATGATTCTGGTACAGTTTTGTCACACACTGCACCCGGCCCACACACGCGAGAACAACCGCACGCTCTCCCCATGTTTCCGGTTGGTGGGGTCGAGGCCGGACCAAGGATTCGCGCTGGCCCGGAGTGACGAAGATGTGGGTGATGACAACGTGACAATCTGCACGAGGATTCGCGATTCTGGACGTTGGTGGTTCAGAGAACACGGCGGGCGGACCCTTTCGGGCCCGCCCGTCGCTGATCCGCTGCACTCCTGCCTCCCGACAAACGTATTTGCCTGCCATGCCACTCTAACGCCTCCACGCCGCGGCACGGGCCTAATCCAGTCTGCAAGCTGCCAAGAAGTGAATGGGGAACCATCCGTGAAGCCGGCGACATGCATCCGTGCGTCGAACTGCCCGGGCGGGTAAGCGGATCCACCCGGCGTGTCCATGATCCTATCGTGCGGAAGGCGGCGCTGTCAACTTGGCAAGGGGCGGGAATCGCAGTTTTCCGGAAAACTTTTTCCGCCCCTCTCCCGCGGCCGGGGGCAGGTGGGAAAATTCGCGGTCTTTCGTGCCAAGAGCGTGTTGCCCGGCCCGGCCGGGCCTGCTATAGTCCACCCGTCGTGTCCCGAGCCTTACCTGGCCTCGGGTGGCGGTGCCGCGTGAATATTGTTACCTCAGCCAACCATGGGTTCTTTCACTGCCTGGCCGGCCTGGTCGAGAGCGTGCATCTCCATTACGGAAAGCGTCCGATCGTCTACGACCTGGGGCTGACCGACGCCGACCGCGCCGCCCTCGACGCCGAGATCATCCCGCTGGCCGTGCCCGCCGACAGCTTCGAGTACACCGGCGTGGGCGACACCGGGCGGCGGTTCATCCGCACCACCCACAAGCCCTCCTGCATCCGCCACTACTGGCAGAGGCACGACGAGCCGATGATCTTCCTCGACGCCGACTGCCTGATGATGGCCCGGGTGGAGGAGACGGGCTTCGACCTGGGCGTGACGCTGCGGACGGGCAAGAGCCTGGACCTGTCCAACCCGTACAACGGCGTGCTGAACGCGGGAGTGTTGTTCTTCAACACCCCCGCGACGGCCCTGGTGGACGTCTGGGAGCAGGCCTGCCGCCAGAGCGACACGACGGACCAGAAGGCCCTCGTCGAGATTCTCGGCGAGATGATCGACTGGCAGCACTACGACCGGGTGTACGACTGGCACGGGCTGGCGGTGAAAGTCTTCCGCACCGACGACGTGAACGACTATCACATGCGGGCGCCGGGGCGGATCTGGCACCTCAAGGGCAACCGCCACAGCGCCGCGATGTACCGCCAGCTCATGGACGCCATCCGGGCGGGCAAGGACCCCTACACCACGTACAAAAGCCTCATCCGCCGCCAGCGCCGCTGGGAGAGCATCCGCCGGGTCTTCACCTGGTGGGGCAAGCACAGCGGCAGCGATTCGGACTAAGCCCCCCCCCGCTTCGTTGGTTTCAGGCCACAACCCCTCGTTCGTCCAGGAATCGGCGGAGTTCGTTCGGGCCGGCCGGAGCGGGCACGTCCACGATGTACCCGGCGGACCGGGACAGACCGGCCAGGCAGGCCTGGTGCATCCGGCCGGCCAGTTGGTCCTCCAGCGGCACGCCCGGGGCGGCGCCGGCGAGGCCGCGGCAGATCCGGGGCAGATCGTTCAGCTCGGCCAGCGTGCTTTCCACGATCGCCCGGGACAGTTCCTCGGGACCGGCCTCGTGGAGGCTGAAGGCGTCGGCCTCGCAGCGCCGGAGGAAGACGACCTTGGCCACCTGGCCGGTATCGGCCATCCGGTCGCGACCGAAGACTCGCTCGGCGGGCACCCAGCGGACGACCTGGTCCTCGCCGGCCGCGGCGCACCAGAACGTCCACAGCAGCCGGTCCATCGCCGTGGCGGTAGAGCGGACCTTGGCCACCAGTTCCGGGTTGCCATGTTTGTGATATCCGTAGACGTGCATGGGCAAGGGGTGCACGGCGACGGCGCCGTCGGGGGCCAGAACGCACATGTCGTCGGCCAGATACCGCCACCCGTCGGCGACGTAGCGGCACATAATGCTGGTTTTTCCCACACCGCCGACGGCGGGGAAGAGGATGGCCCGCCCGTTCTTCTCGATCGCCGAGCAGTGCACGAGGGTGGACCGGCGCTCCAGGAGGGTCAGCTCGAGCATGGGCATGTAGACGTAGAAGAGGAATCGCCTGGGGAAGTGCAGCCGCCCGGAGGCGGCGAACTTCCGCCAGTATTTCCAGGCCTCCCGGGCGCGGTCGGCCAGGCGGCTGGGCAAGGGCTTGGAACGGGGTGCGACGGCGACCGTGACGGCCGGGCTCGCCGGCGGGGCCGACCAGGACACCTGGTAGTCGAAGAGCCTGTCCCTAGCGGCGAACCCGCCGGGGCGGGTCTGGCAGGAACCCTCGATCGGCGGGCCCTCCAACGCATCGCGAAACTCGAACCGCAGTTGCACGGGCCCGTTCGCCGGCGGGGCGGCCGCCAGAACGCGCCGGACCACGTCGGCCGTTCGAGACCGGCCGGAAACTTCCACGGCCACAGGCCCGATCTGGAAAGCCTCGCTCATGCCGCCCTCGCGGAGGCGGAGGGGTTATGTGGCTTACGGATAGCGGTCATGGCGGCAGAATACCGGAGCGCCTCGCGTGGGTCAACCGCTCATCGGGCCCAGACGCCGCAACTCCACCGGCCCGAGCGTGTTTCCCCTCGCCCCTCAAGGGCTTTCACAAGTATCAACGGCCCGACCCTACGCCGCCCCCTGGTGGGCCAGGAAGAGTTCCTTGGGCGGGGCGACGTCCAGGCTGCTGAGGTATCCTCGGACAGCGTCCTCGAGCCGGCGGATCGCTTCCTCGTCCGAATCTCCCCAGGCCACACACCCGGGCAGATTCGGACACCACGCGCGGTAGCCCCCGTTGGGCACCGGGGCTGTCTTGGCCACCATGTTCATCGCTATGCCTCCCAGGGTTCGCTTGCGGTTTCCGGCGATCACTGCCGAGCTCGGGGCACGCTGCCCGAGGACTTGTACCTTTTATACTATTGCGACCGGCATGCCCTGCCCATCAGCCGCCATCCCGCTTCTTGCGTAGGACAACCGCCTACGGGCTGTAGGGGAATCAGATTCCTGTAACCGACTTCGCCCGGGCGACACTATACTCCCAGAACAGCGCGCCTCGTGCGGCGACCCCGCCGAGGCCTTGAAAGGATGGTGCCTCGTGACAAGGTCTAAACTCGGAATCCTGACGATCGCCCTGGCCCTGGCGGCCGGTACGGTATTGACCGCCCCCACCACCGCCCAGGCCCGCGGAAGCCTCGGCATTTCCATCGGCATCGGCGGCTGCTACGCTCCGGCGTACTATCCGACGTACTATGCCCCGACGTACTACGCCCCGGCCTACACGGTGGTTGGGCCCGCGCCCGTCGTTTACTCGGCCCCCGTGGTTTACTCCACTCCGGTGGTCTACCCCGCTCCCGTCTACGTCTCGCCGTACCCGTACTATTACGGCGGCGTCAGCGTCGGCTGGTCGGGCGGATACGGCTACCGCGGGCACTACGGCAACTACGGGCACTACGGCCATCGCCGCTAGGCCCTCGGGCCCGGCGGTCAGCCGTCGGCGGCGCCCCGCCCCCACCGGGTTTTGTTCTCCGTCCCGGCCAGCAGCCGGCGGATGTTCGTCCGGTGGCGGATGAGGATCAGAGCGACCATCGCCGCGGCGAACATCCCCAACGGCCAGAGCCCCGCGACGTCCGGCCCGACGAGTAGATACCCGAGCCCGGCCGCGACAGGGACGAACGCCCCCGCGGCCACCACGCTGCCCAGCGAGACGTACCGGCTGGTCCAGGTGACGGCAATCCACAGGGCAAAGGCCGCCAGCCCCGCCCAGGTGAAATACGGGTAGATGCCCATCACCACCCCGAGGCTGGTGGCCACCCCTTTGCCCCCGCGGAACCGCAGCCACACGCTGAATACGTGCCCGAGGATGCACCCCAGGGCCGCGGCGATCCACAACGCCTGGGCGCCCGGGGAGAGCACCGCCTGGGCCTCGCGCCCGCGAAGGACCAGCCCGGTCGCCAAGACAGGGGCGAACCCCTTGGCCGCGTCCAACACGAAGCACAGCAGGCCCCAGTTGGGCCCCAGGACGCGTCCGACGTTGGTGGCCCCCACGTTGCCGCTCCCGCTGGCGCGGAGGTCCACGCCCTTGAGCCTGGCCAGGATCGCTCCGAACGGGATCGACCCGATCAGGTATCCCCCCGTCAGCAGCGTCAGAAGTAAGAGCAGTTCATCTGCCATGTTCGTCTCCAGCGCCCAGCCGCGGGGCGCGAGCATAGGCGGCCAGCAATTCGCTGACGTGGCGGTCCACCGAGAGATTCCCCGCCGCGGCCAGGCACGCCTCCCGCCGCCGCTGACGCCCGCCCACGTCGTGCAACTCGCCCAGGGCCGCCTCCAGCCCCTTGGTGTCGGCGGGCGAGGCGATGACCACGCCGGCCCCCCCGCCCAGCACCTCGGCCGCCCCGTTGTACGACGTCGTCAGACACGGAATGCCGTACCGCAGGGCCTCCAGCACCACCCGGCTGCACGGGTCGTACCAGCTCAGCAGGACGCAGGCGTCGCAGGCGGCGTACCACCGTTCGATCTCGGTCGTCGGCGGGGCGAAGGTGACGCGGTCGCCCACGTCCCGAAGCCCGGCGTGCCGCTGGTAGCCCTCGACGTTGTCTCGCCCCACGACGACCAGCCGAGCGTCCGGACGGTTGTTTCGGTGATACCACCGCGCGAACCCGCGGATCAGCTCTCCCACCCCCTTGAGTTCGAAATTCTTCGCGACGGTCAGGAAGACGGTGCTCTCGGGCCCAGCCCCCAGAAGATACCGCGCCCTCTGCCGCCAGTGGGACCAGTCCTGTTCGTCGACGGCGGCGACGTCCGCGGCGTTCATGACCACCTGAACGCCCTCCCGCCGCCCGTAATACTCCGCCAGTTCCCTGGCCACCATCTCGCTCACGGGCAGGACCAGGCAGGGCGTCTGACGCACCAGCCGCGCCTCCAGGTTCGCCAGATACCGCCGGTGGACCTGGAGCTTCATCGCCCCGGCGGCCAAGACTCGTCCCACCCAGCTCCGCCGCCGGAGCGCCGCGGCCGCCTGCGCCGGCATCGTGCCGCTTCGCGGCTGGTAGACATTCACCCCGGGAATCGGCAGCGTCGCGTGGACGATATCGTACGCCCCGCCGGCCATTTCGCTCTGAACGGCGTGGACGAAATTCTCCAGTCGGCGGGTGCGGAGCAGGCCCTTGCGGCCCAAGGCGCGGACGGTCACGCCCTCGTGCTCCCACCGGGCGTCTTGGCACAGGAGCGTCACCTCGTGCCCGCGGGCCCGCAGCAGGGCGGCGATCTGCCCGGTCGAGGTCTCCCGCCCGCCGCGGGCGGGGTCCATTCGCTCGATGACGAGGGCGATCCTCATTTAGAGGCGCCCTCGGCCTGCTGCTGCCACTGGCGTTCGAAGCGTCGTTCTTCGTGTTTTCGCATGAGGGCGACCTTGGTTTCGACGGCGTAGTGGATCCGCCGGTAGGTTGCCGGCGAGGCCCCCGGGCGATACCACCCCAGGAAATCCCGCCACCAGTTGTTGCGCCACTCTTCGGGCATGGAGTAGCGGAGCTGGGCCAGGTCTTTCACGATCCACCGCCACCGGCGCAGTCGCGGGGCGATCACGCGGGCCAGGTCGATCAGGTGCAGCC
>JAPLNA010000291.1 GCA_026693065.1 Planctomycetota bacterium | reverse complement strand
CGCGGATCGCCCTGAACCTGCTCAAGGCCGACACGCAGTGGAAGAAGGCCAGCATCAAGGCCCGTCGCAAGATCGCCGGCTGGGAACACGACTATCTGCTGCACCTACTTACGCTCGAATTGTGAGAATGCGATTGCCCTGTGCCCTCCGGGCGGGCGATTCCCTGAGTCATCCCCAGTTTCAGGAACTCCTTTCAGCAGTGCTGTGCGGAATCTCCAGCCGGAGTCCAACCTCCTGAGCCAATGTGTGTTCTCTGTCGCCTGCCGCCCTGTGGGGCCCCCCGGGGTTGCTCGCACGACATAACCGCGGCCTCCATCACAGGACCATCGAGAATCCCTGCCCTTCTCTTTTCCACGGATCGAAACTGGGGATGACTCAGGGCGATTCCCTCTTGCCGGAATCGGACACGTGATGTAAAATCCTTATGGATGCCCCGAACCGGCGGCCCGGTCGATGGACGAGTGGGTTTTCGTGACCGGGCGGCGGCGGTTGGGCCGATAGACCATATCGTTGCGATACCGGCGCCCGGTACAAACGAGGTTCCCGGCCCGGCCGGCGAGGACAAGAACGCCACGATGGGAGTTGTATGGACACGCTAGATGAACGACAGATTGCATGCCCCACCTGCAAGACGGTGCTGAAAGTGCCCGGCGGTTGCGGGGGGCGGGTGGTGCGGTGCGGGCGGTGCCGCCAACGCTTCCGCCTGCCCGAGGAAGAAGTCCACTGTGACGACGACATCGCCGGCTGGCTGGACGAAGCCCCCGAGGAGGGCATCGGGCTGGACCAGGAGATGGAGACCCCCGGCGGGCTCACCCAGAGCCCGGGCGACACGATCCACCCGCCGATGAGCGGCCCGTTGAGGCTCGTGCAGGTCGAACGAGGCGGCGTGCAGATGGAGTTCCCCGCCAGCCGCCTGCTCGATCCCACCTTCCGCTGCGCCATGCCCCGCAAGTGCCTCAAGTGTTCCACCAAGAGCCACCTCTACGCCCACGTTATCATCTACAGCGGGCACATGACCGACAGCATCAGCCTCGAAGCCGAACATTCCGCCGGCGCGCTGATCCTGTCCGACCAGGAGGCCCGGACGTTGGCGGCGGAGGAACTTCTGGCCCGCCTGCCCAAGGTGCCCAACGTGCCCCCGCCGGCCAACGAGCCGATGCCCTACTGGCTGTGCGACATGTGCTCGGCCGCCGGCGTGATCTCCGGGCAGATCACCGTCAATCCCGCCACCGGGCNNNNACCTGCCGGCTGAAGGTCAACAACGTCCGCCAGGCCCAGGAGTTTCTCATTGCCACCGGCGGCACCGGGGCCGACGGATACGATGAGCTCGAACGCCTGCTCTCCCAGATGGTCGAGAACCCCTGGGAGTCCGTCCCGCTGGCGGTGCAGCACCGGCTGGAACAGTGGTTCAAGCCCGAGAGCGAGGAGCGATTCCTGGCCTACGTGCCCGACCGCGACCACGCTCGAACCGAGGACGGCATGTGCGGCGTGGTCGTGTCCGACCGCCGGGTGGTCTATCACACCGAACTGCGCCACCGGGAAATGCGGGTCGGCACCGCCATCCAGATCACCGTGTCCTCGCATGGACACGTGCGTCGCGTCGCCATCAACACCGACACGTGGGAAGTCCGCGCGATGACCGTCGACCGTGAGGGCCTGGCCGGCCTCCGCCGCGCCCTGCTGCTGGGCCAGTACCGGCCCGTCTGGCACTGATCTCTCCGGCCCGGGTCCCAAGCCCCCTGCACCGCAGGGGGACGGCGTCCGTTGCGCCCCCGGGCTCCCGATCGCCCTCGTCGAATCGATCCCCCGGCCGTGCCGGGGGCTTGTCCTTGTGGGATCTTCGCCCCCGCGAAGAATCCCCCGATGGACCCGCCACCGATGCGACGGTAGAATGACGGCATGATGAGCGGACGGGTGGCATACCTGGTGGCGATCCTCGCGGCGGCGGCCGCCGGATGCACCTCGCCGTTGCCGCCGGTCGAGGCCTGGCTGGCCGACGAGATGCTCACGCTGACGAACCGCACCGCGCCGCCGGTGGACTCGGCCGTCTACGACCGCACGCGGCGTCGGGCGGAGTTGTTCGCGGCGGCCAACGAGACGATCGGATTCCAGATCGTCGTGGACGCGGGGGCCACGCCGTTCCGCGGACTGAGGGTCTCCTGCAGCGACTTCGTCGGCGGGGGCGGGGCGAGAATCTCCGCCTCCAACGTCACCTTCTTCCGGGCCCTGCCCGTCCCCATGAGCCACTACCCCGCCTGGTATCTGCGCCAATCGCCCGAGGACCGCCAGGGGGCCGACTGGTACGACGCGCTGATCCCGCTGGCCCCCGGCGAGGTCGAGGCCGTTGACGCCAAAGAGCGCGCGGTTTTCTGGGCCGACCTCCGCGTGCCCCGCAACGCCCTGGCCGGCAGCTACACCGGGCGAATCGAAGTCTCCGCCGCCGACGGCATTCCCTGGCAGGGGCACATTCAGTTGGAGGTCTACGACGTCGTTCTTCCTGACGCTCGCCCGCTGGCGGCCGTGGGGGCGTTCGACCATCAGAGCCTCTTCGCTGCCACCGTCACCCGCGGGGGCCAGCCCTTCCGCCCGACCTCCCTCGACCGCAAAGACCCCGCCGTCCGGGCCGGACTGATCGCCATGCGGCAGCTCATGCGGCTCGGGCACGAACACCGGCTGGATCTGTTCGACACCCGGCTGCGCCCGGTGATCAAGCGGGACGACCGCGGGCGGACCAAGCTGGACTTCGAGGACTACGACGCGATCGTGCGGCCGTACCTGGACGGGACGGCGTTCGACGACAAGATCGGGGTGTCGGCCTGGCCGATCGCGATCAGCGAGAACTGGCCCTCGCCGGGCGACTACGGCGGGGCGGACGCCCCCGAGTACGCCCAGGCCGTCGAGGGCCTCGTCCGGGCCTGGCGGACGCAGTACAACTCGCCCCTGGAGATCCGCGAGAAGTTCTTCGCCTGGCCCTACCGCGGGCGGGTGGAGGAGGCCGCCTACGCCGTGCAGAACCGCCTGGCCGGGCTGATCCGCGTGACCAACCCGGGCATGCCGATTCTGAATCGACTTCCGGCGGCCCCGCCGGCGATGACAGGCTGGAGCCCTCCGGTCGCGCTGGGCGACCTGACCGATATCGTGGCCACCCCGTCGCAATGGCTGGCGCCCCAACAGGGCGTCGCCGTCAAGCCCGAGCTGCCTTTGTCGGGGCGATGGCTGTGTCCGGGTCGCGTGCCGTACCTGCCTGCGCTGGCCCTGCCGGCCTCGGGCGTCGACGTCCGCGCGTGGGCGTGGTTCGCCGCCAAGTACCGTTGCACCGGCATCCTGCTGCCCGACGTTCTGGGCTGGCCCGGGCCGGGCGCGGCCGACCTGAGCGACCCCGACGCCCTCGACGCCCGCACGAGCCTGTTCTACCCCGGCGCCGCCTATGGCCGTTCCGAGGTGCTGGGCTCGATCCGCCTCAAACTGCTCCGCCGCGGGCTCCAGGACGCCGCGATGCTGTGGGTGCTTCGCCAGAGACAGGCCGCCCCCGCCGCCGACAGTATCGTGCAGGCGATGGTCCACTACGCCGGCGCCGACGCCGTCGGCGACAACTACCTCGACGTCCGCCTGGGCGGGTGGATCCGCGACCGCAACGCCTGGACCCTCGCCCGCCGCCTGCTGGCCGAGGAGGCCTCGCTGGCCGTTCACGGGGGCAGGCCCTCCGACCGCCTCCGCCTCCTGCGGGCGGAACTGGCCGCCGTCGGCGAGGTCCGGATCGACCAGGCTCGCACCCGACTGACCGCCGCCGGGCCCGACGCCCTCGACGTCGCCGTCAGCCTCGACCTGTACAACCAATTGACCCAGCCCGTCCAGGCCAAGGTCAGTTGGGGCGAACTCTCGGGCGACTTCGTCCCCGACCCCGTCGGGGCGTCGATTCTCACGCTGGCCCCCGACGCCCCGGGCACGGCCGTCCTGAAGGCAAGGTGGCGACAGATGCCCCTGACCGACACCGGCAAGGTGACGCTGCCGCTGCGGGTGGAAGTGTCCGGGCGCCCCGTGCGAGCCCTGCGAGTGGACCTGCCCATCGTTGTGGCCGCTCCGGTGCGGGGCACGATCCGCATCGACGGCGACCTGAACGACTGGCCCGAACCGACGGGCTCGACGGCGGGCGAGTTCCGCCTCGTCGGCGGCAGGCCCGGCGAGGTCCAGACCCCCGTCCTCCGACGCACCTCCGTCCAGGTCGCCCAGGACGGCGAGAAACTCCTCCTGGCCTTCCGATGCGTCGAGCCCGACCTGGCCGCCCGCGTGGTCCAGCCGGGCAACCAGGTCCGGTACGACCAACTCCTGCCGGCCGGCGAGGATCTCGTCGAGGTTCTGCTCGATCCGGGCCAATCCGCCAAATCCGTCGAGGACCTCTACCACCTGATCGTCAAGGCCAATGGCGTTACCTTGGCCCATCGCGGGCTGCGCACCTGGCCGCCCCTGGGGAAGGTGGACGTCTGGCCGGTGGAGGCCACCGCCGCCGTCGGAACCTGGGCGGGCGGATGGACGGTGGAGTTGTCGATTCCGCTGTCGTCGTTCGGCCCGGCGGGCTCGTCGCGGCTGTGGGGGGTCAACTTCATGCGGTTCTCGCCCCAGGGCGGCGAGGCCACCAGTTGGGCCGCCGTCGCTCGGCACTTCTACGACCCGCGAAACCTCGGCACCATGTACGTCCTGCCGATTACCCTGTTGCATTGAGGCCGCGGGGGGGAAGGCGGGGAGGGGAGACTCACCGCGGAGAACGCAGAGAAACGCAGAGAAAGAAGAAGAGAAGGAACCAGTGAATGCGAACAATGGCCACACCGGGAATCGACCATCGCAGCCCGGGCATGATGCCCAGTAGGCCATGCTTCTTCTCTTCTCCTTCATCAAATTCCCTCTCTTCTTCTTCTTCTTCTTCTTCTTTCTCTGCGTCTCTCTGCGTTCTCTGCGGTGAATCCCTCTTTCTCCCCCTCCCCCGATAACCCATGGCCCTCCTGACGACCACCACGACCGCCGCCCTCCGCCTGACTCCGCTGTCGGCGAAGGCCTTGCCCTCGGCCCTGCTGGAGGCCCTGGCCCGGGAGGATTCGCCCGTGCTGTTGGACTCCTCGGCCCTGCACCCGGAGTTGGGGCGATACAGCGTGGTCGGGTGCAGGCCCATCGAGGTCATCACACTCTCGGGCGGGCGGCTGTGTGACGCCGCCGGGGGAGTACTGGCCCAGGGCCAGGGCCCGCAGATCCTCCAACGCCTGGGCCAGGCCTTCGCCGCCGTGAAGCTGGCCGCCGGCGCCCCGGCCGTCCCGTACGCCCCCGGATGGATCGGCTATGTTGGATATGAGGTCGGACGGTGCATCGAACGCCTGCCCGGCCGGGCCCGGCGGGACACCCACTTGCCCGACCTTCGCCTGGCCTTCTACGACGCCCTGCTGGTCTACGATTCCCTCGCGGGGGCCTGGCGCCTGGCCGAACTGGTTTTCGACCGCCCGGTCGCCGGCGCGGGCGAGGCAGGCAAGCGGCTCGTGCGGCTGCTGGCAGAGGCGTCGGTCGGCCCGTCGCAGCGTCCGGCCTCGCCGGCGGAGGCCGCCGACGCCACGGTGGGCCCCGGCGCCCCCGACGCCACCTGCAACTTCACCCCCGACCAATACCGCCGCGCCGTCGCACGGGCCGTCGAGTACATCGCCGCCGGAGACATCTTCCAGGTCAACCTCTCCCAGCGGTTCACCGTCGCCGGCGTGCCCGCCCCGGCGGCGATCTACCGCGCCCTCCGCGGGCGAAACCCGGCCTGGTACGCGGCGTACCTGGCCTTCGAGCACGCCGGGGCGAAGCTGGCGGTGCTCTCCAGCTCGCCCGAACTGTTCCTTCGCGTGCGGGGCGGGCTCGTTACCACGCGCCCGATCAAAGGTACTCGCCCGCGCATTGGCCAGGGCCACGCCGCCCGCGCCGCCGCCGCCGAACTCGTCGTCAGCGAAAAGGGCAACGCCGAACTGGCCATGATTATCGACCTGCTCCGCAACGACCTGGGGCGGGTCTGCCGCTTCGGCAGCGTTCGGGTGACCGACCCGGTGCGGCTGGAAACCCACCCGACGCTCTTCCACCTGGTCGGCACGGTCGAGGGGGTCCTTCGCGAGGGCGTCGGGCCCGCCGACCTGCTCGCGGCGACCTTCCCCGGAGGCTCCATCACCGGCGCGCCAAAGATCCGGGCCATGGAAATCATCGACGAACTGGAAGGCCTCGCCCGAGGCGTGTACACCGGGTGCATCGGGCACGTCGGAGTGGACGGCTCGTGCGAGTGGAACATTGCGATCCGCACGATCGTCTGCGACGGCGATCTGGCCCACGTGCAGGTCGGCGGCGGTATCGTCGCCGACAGCCTGCCCGACGGAGAATACCTCGAAACCCTTCACAAGGCCCGCGCGCTCCTGGAGGCTATCGCCCTGGCACGCGGGGGAGTCGGACGGTGAACGTATGAAGACATATGCGATCATGTTGGACATCCGCGGCCGCCGGGTCGCGATCATCGGCGGCGGTTCGGTGGCCCTTCGCAAGGCCCGCTCGGCCCTGGAGGCCGGGGCGATCGTCACGCTGATCTGCCCCGACCCGCCGGCGAACGTCCCGGCCGGCACGACTGTCATCGCCGAGCGATACCGCCCGGAGCACCTGGCCGGAGCGATGCTGGTCTTCGCCTGCACGGACGAGCGGGCAGTGAACGCCCGCATCGCCCAGGACGCCCGGGCGGCCGGCGCCCTCGTCAACGCCGTCGACCAGCCCGACGACTGCGACTTCTTCGCCCCGGCCCTGGCGGCGTTCGGGGAGGTGCAGATCGCCATCGGCACGGGCGGGTCGGCCCCATCCCTGGCCGGGTGGCTCCGCGACCGCGTCGCCGCCGCCGTCCCCGAAAAAATCGCCGATTTCGCCGCCGCCCTCCGCGACATCCGCGAACTCCTCAAACACCGCGTCGCCGACCTGGACACCCGCATGGGCATCATGAAACAACTGGCCGGCCCGGAGATGTACGAACGTTTCGCCGCCCAGGGCCCCGGCGCCCTGACAGCCGAAATGGGAACGCTCGTCGCCCGCGCATCCGGCATTTGAGGATCTGAGATTTCAAATCTATAATCTCAAATCTCAGATCTCAAATTTCAGATCTCAAATCTCAGATCTCAAATCAGTACTGTCCGGCTAAAAGTCGAACAACGACAACTGGTTATGGGACACAACGTTTTCCGTTTTGGAGGAATCGTTCAAAAATGCCTGCAAAATGGGCGTTTTCTCGAAAAGTCCGATGCTGAGAATTTGCAGGATTT
>JAPLNA010000290.1:36653-44830 GCA_026693065.1 Planctomycetota bacterium | reverse complement strand
CCGGCCATCGAACGGCGTCCCCCCGCGGTGCGGGGGGCTTGTTTCTGGCGGGACAGCTACCGGCCGGCGCGGGGCTGGCCGGACGGGTCGTAGCGGTGGAGGGGTTCGGGGCGCCCGGGACGGAAGCTGGTGAGCTCGGCCAGGTTGAGGGTGATGGAGGCCCCGGCGGCGCGGCGGAGGGCGGATTCGACGGTGGACTGGAGCTGCTCGGGGCTGGTGCGGACGCGGGCGTTGACGACCAGGGCGGCGCGGCGCGTGGGAGTGAGCAACCCGCCCTGGACGGAAGGCACACCGGCGGAACTGGTGAGGTTCATGAGGAGCCGCCCGCCTTCGGAAATCAGGAGGATCTTGAGGTGGGCGATGTCGGCGCCCAGGCCGGCCAGGGCCGTTTGGGCGGCGGCCATGAAGGTCGAGGCGAAGAGTTTCCAGTCGGTGGGCTCGGGGGCGGCCAGGTCGGCCGCGGCGTTGAGCCAGCCCAGGGCGGCCTCGCCGGCGGCGTAGGTGTCGTAGTCGACGTCGGCGATGTGCGTCCCGGCCGGTCCGCCGGCCAGCACGCGGTCGAGCCAGGCCTCCACCCCCTCGCCGCTCCGGGCGCTCATGCCCACGACGGGGGCGTGCGGGGCCTGGCGAGAAAGGGCCCCGGCGATCTTCTCGAACTTGCCTGCCCCCAGGGAGTCGACCTTGTTCACGACGACCAGGTCGGCCTCCTCGATCTGCTTCTGGTAGATGTACCGGATCGCGGCGGCCAGGTCGCCCGTCTGCAAGGCCGCCAGGGTCTCCATCAGCTTGTCCGGGTCCACCAGCACGGAGTACGGGGCCACGTCGAAGCGGTCGGGGCAGAGCCTCTTGAGCGGGGCGATCACGGTGGCCGCCAGGTCGGTGCAACTGCCCACCGGCTCGCCCAGGATGACGTCCGGGTGGTGCGAGGCGATCAGGTTGTCGCAGACGTAGAGCAGCTTGTTGAACGCGCAGCAGAAGCACGCGCCGGCGACTTCCTGCACCGCCTGCCCGGACTGGCGGAGCAACTCGGTGTCGACAAGATGGGCCGCCTGGTCGTTGGTGATGAGCCCGACCCGGAGCCCGCGGCGCGCGAGAACCTCCGCCGCCCGCGACAGCAGTGTCGTCTTGCCGGCCCCGAGGAACCCCCCGACGAGGATCAGTTTCACGTTGGGCATGTCAGGTTTCTCGTTCCATCAGCGTACGGAGCATCTCTTCGTGCTTGTTGAGGAAGGCCTTGGTGACGGTGTAGTACTCGGTGTCGGTGTATTGAACCCGCCGGATGCCGTTCTCGTTCAGTTGGTAGATGGTGGCGTTGGGGTAGGCCATCAGGATGGGCGAGTGGGTGGCGATGAGGAACTGCGAGTCCAGCCCCACCAGGTCGTGGATGCGGGTGAGGGCGGCCATCTGACGCATGGGGGAGAGGGCGGCCTCGGGTTCGTCCAGCAGGTACAGCCCGCCGCCGCGAAGGCGATGGGTCAGCAGGGCCAGGAAACTCTCCCCGTGGCTCTGCTCGTGCAGGCTCTTGCCCCCGAAACCGGAAATGACGGACGGCTCCGGGCAGGCGATCTGGTCCAGCCGCTCGATCTCCGTGGCGAGGTTGAAGAAGCTCTCCGCCCGAAGGAAGAACCCGTCCCGCGGGCGGCGGATGCTCCGCGCCAGCCGCAGCCGCTCGTGAAGCCCCGAGTGCGACGCCCGCGTAGAAAACGAAAAGTTCACCGACCCGCCCTCGAGGTTGAACCCCCACGCGATGGCGATGGCCTCCAGGAGGGTGCTCTTGCCCGTGCCGTTGTCGCCGATGAGGAACGTGACGGCCGGGTGCATCTCCAGGCTGTCCAGCCCGCGGAGGGCGGGCAGGCAGAAGGGGAACTCCTCGAACGACGCGACGCGGTCGCGAAGGAGCCAGACGCGGAGGAGGTAATGGCGTGCGTCGAGGCCGTTCACGCGGGCTATTCCTTGAGGACCATGTCGATGCACATGACGGCGGCGAAGATGAGGCGGCGGGTGGGGCTGTCGGGGGGGACGGAGGGGGAGATGTCCAGGACGTAGTTGTCGGCGCTGGTGAAGAGTTCCTTGCCCAGCCCGGCCCATTTCTTGGTCACGTGGGCCAGTTCGACGTCGCCCTCGACGAAGCGGAAATCCCATCCGGTCCACTTGCCCTTGAGCAGGCAGACCTCTCGGTCGTGGTCGTCCAGGACGGCGAAACGGCCGCCGAGGGAGAAGAACTTCTGCTGAAAGCCCCCGATGTAAACGCCCTTGTGGTCGTACACCCGGACCTTGGAGAGAAACAGCGATACGCCCCGGCGGACCTCGACGACGAGGTTGCCGGCCGCATCGCGGATCTCGATGTGGAACGGCGTCATCCGCTTGTAGTCCGTGAAGCGGAACAGCTTGGTCAGCAGGCCCAGGGACGGTTCGCGGCACTCGAGGACCTTCCGGCCCGTGCCCAGGCCGTAGATGTCGTAGTTGTTGGCCGCCTTGAAGAGCCCCACGTGTTCCTTGACCAGGAACTGATGGATATCATTCCACGTCATCGTCGTTCTCCCACCGTGTCGGTGCATGGGCGGCGTCAGGTCGGCGCCAAGCCTGGGGCCAGTGTAACCGGGCCTGCCATCGAGGACAATCTTGGGGTTGTTTACCGGCATCGAGGCGGGTATCATCGCCCGGCATCAGCGGCACGGAAGCCGGGCCGGCGAGGCCGGGTACGAACAGGCATCTCCTGGAGCGAGGCGATCATGGAACAGATCAAAGACGGTTCGACAAGCGGGCGGGCTCTTACCGTGGGGCTGACCGCGGCGGCGGTGGCGATTATCGTGGCGATCCTGGCGGGCCTGTTGTATTGCCACCTCAACCCCAAACTCACGGATGATAAAGGCCGAGTTCTCGTCCACCCGGAAGAGCCGTTCAACTACACGAGGGAGGACGGGGTCATCGAGTGGGGGACGGCGGTTTCGTTCGTTGGTTGCGGGTTCCTGGCCGGCGTGTTGGCCTGGGGCGCGCGGGGGCTGTCGCGAAGGCAGAGGATCTGCCTGGCGGTATTCGTGGCGCTGTGCCTGGCGGCGGCGGGAGAGGAGCTTTCCTGGGGCGAGCGGATCTTCGGCGTCGCCGCGCCGGAGGCCATGCGGGCCCGCGGGCAGGCGGTGCGGTTCGGGCACAAAGGCGTGAGCCTGCACAACGTCGCCTTCGACCTGGGGTTCATGAGGTTCTCCGTCGGCGGGGTGCTCTTCAAACTTCCGCTGCTGGTCGGGGGGTTCTTCCACGGCGTGCTGCTTCCGCTGGCCCTGCGACAGGGCAAGCCGTGGGCGAGCCGGTTCGTGGACAAACTCGGCCTGTTCGTCCCTTCGATCCCTCTTGGGACGGTCATGTTCCTGGGCATTGTCCTGTTCTACTTCCGCAGCCTCTGGCCGTATTCGGAATCCCAGGAATGCCGGGAGTTCTATGTGCCCACAGTGTACTTCCTGATCCTGCTGGAGTGGTGGCGGCTGGGGCGCAAAGGCGCCCTGGTCCCGGCCGGGGCGTAGGGATTCTTCACCGGGCAGCCGGTTGGACCAGCGAGCGGATCAGGCTGAACTCCAGATCGTAGACGCGTTGGAGGGCCGCGTCGGGCTCGAGGTCGCCGGTGGCGCCCATGTTGACGTCGGTGAAGGGGCCTTTGCCTCGGGGGACGGTGGCGGCGACGGGCTTGTCGCCGACGAGGGCCAGGGGCCGCCCGCCGGTGACGGGCCAGGCCGCCGCGACCGGGATGCCCGGCGAGCCCCGCAGGACGTCCTTGAGCGTGGGGGCGGGCGAGCCGGCCAGGCGGGTCGCCGGCGCCGTCGTCGCCTCGGGCGGGGCGGTCAATGCGCCGTTGATCGCGCCGGCCTGGTTGGCCAGGGCCAGTTGGAAGGGCCAGAGCACGCTGTTGGCCGTCGACTTGGGGTTCTCGGGCGAATCGATCACCAGCACGTGCCCGCCGCGTTCGACGTATTGCACCAGCCGGTCGGCGTAGTCCTGATTGACCGATCCGGTCGGGAAGGGCAGCACGTACAGGGCCGTGTCGTCGGCGGGAACCTGTTTCTCTCGCCAGGTGTAATACCCCAGCCGCAGGAGCCACCGCTCGAAGATGCCGAAGCCGCGGGCGTCGCCGCTGATGAACATGCTCTTGGAGAGGGGCACGTCGCAGAGGGCCTGGTCGATGACGACCTTGGTGAAGGGTCGCACGGGGGTCGGTGGGGGCATGGCGGCGGCGTTGAGGGCGCCGGCGGCGAGGATGGCGCCGGCCCAGCCCAGCAGGAGGGCCCCGAGGGCCAGGGCCCATCCGCCCGCGTACCGCCGGCCCAGGACGACCCCGCCGGCCAGCGCGCCGGCCCCGGCCAGGGCCAGCAACGCCCACGCGTAGCGGAATCCGCCGGTGCGGTGAAGCCACTCGACCATGCCCAGCAGGAGTTCGGGCTTGCCGGGCTCGAAGGTGCAGGCGTTGGAGAAGACGGTCGAGTCGGTGAAGGCGACGACGCGGCCTTTGCCGTTGCGCTGGGTCCAGAGCTGGATGAAGGCCCCGTAGCGCATGTCGGGGCGGTTTTCCACGACGGGGTAGAAGTTGCTGACGTGGTAGTCGGGGGGCAGGCTCTTGAGTCCGGCTGTGCGGATCACCGCCCGCCCGGGGGTGCACCCCGGGGCGACCGAGCAGGAGACGGCGAAGTCGAAGTCGCCCAGGTGGGAGACGATGGGGTGCCGGGCCAGCGCCGGCCACCAGTACTCGTCGAAAATGTGGTCGATGTCAAACAGACAGTCGTATCGGAACGTGAAACCCAGCGGTCGGGCGAAGTCGTTGAGGTTCGTGCCGGTGCGGAAGACATCGGTGTGCTCGCCGATCAGCATCAGCCCGCCGCCGGCGTCGACGAAGCGTTTGACGGCGTCGACGTCGGCCTGGGTGTACCGCACGGTGGGGGTCTTCAGGATGAGCACGCTGACGTCCCGCAGGTTCTCGTCGGTGAAGTGAGCCGGCTGGGTGGTGACGCCCGGGACGGCGCGGTCGCTGCGGCAGTCCACGTCGTAGAACTGCCCGAGGTAATCGCGAATGCAGCGGTAATTGTAGCCCGACAGGTGCCCGTACCAGGAGGTGTCGTAGGGCTTGTCGACGCGTTCCCAGGCGAAGGCGCCGTTTTCGTCGAGGAGTTCGTGGAAGAGGATCTTACCGCTCTTTCGGTGCCCGGGCAGATCGATCATGACGGCCAGGGTGAGGAAGGCGGCGGCCAAGCCGGCCCCCAGGGGCAGGGCCCATCGGCGCCAACGCTCCGTCGCGGGGGCCGGGGCCGGGGCGGGGGTCTCGGCGGCCGACGCCGGGCGGACGAACTTCCAGGCCAGGAGCATCGGACCGGCCAGCAGGGCCAGGTGAAGCCACGGGCTCCAGAACATGTTCATCGCGTTCAGGGGGATCTCGTGGTCGGCCCGGAGGATGCGGTGGAGGTAACCGGCCATGAGGAGGCCCGATCGCACGGGCAGCCAGAGGGCGACCGCCCCGCCCAGGCCCAGCCAGCTCTGCCACCGCACCCGGCGGCGCAGGAGCAACAGGGCGGCCCCGCCGGCGAGAAAACTCAGGCTCGCCGGGTCCAGCAGCAGTTCCCAGGAGGGGGCCAGCACGTGCGTCTGCCGCATGGAAAAGAGCGAGACGGCGTCGCTGGTGACGGCCGAGTCGATGCCCAGCCACCCGGCCACCAGACCCAACAGATGCGCCAGCGGGCGGGGCAGTTCGTGGGAGCGGGCGGTGAAGGCCTCGTGAAGTACATCGCCAGTCGCTGGGCGAGCAGGAGGGCGCCGGCGGCGAGGGCGCCCGAGGCGAGCCATCGGCGTTTGGGACCGGGGGCGAGGAAGCCCCCGCCCAGGAGCCCGGCGGCCAGGAGGAGGGCGCCGGCCCGGTCGGGCCAGGCCAGCAGCCACGCCGCCGCCAGGACCATAGCGCCCGCGACGAGGGATTCGTACCGCCCGGGCAGGCGGGGCAGTTGTCCGGCGAGCAAGGCCGTCCCGGCCAGGATCAGCAGCGACCAGGTCAGCCAGGTCCACCCGTCGGGGTGGTGGTAATAGCCGGAGGCGAAGAGCCCCGCCCCGGCCAGCAGTGCCAGGCCAGTCAGTGCGCGTTTCATTGCGGGCCCTCCGGAGCGGCGTCTGCGGGTTGCGAAGCGGCCGGTTCGGTGGCCGCCGGTTCGGTTTCAGCCGGCTCGGTGGCGGCGGGTTCCGTTTCGGCGGGTTCCGTGGCAGCGGGTTCCATCGTGGCCGGTTCGGTTTCGGCCGGTTCGGTTGCGGCTGGTTCGGCGGCAGGTTGATCGGTCTCGACCGGTGGGGCGGCGGGGGGTGCGGCCGGCGGGGAGGGCAGCCAGGCCTCGCGATCGGTCAGCGTGGGCAGGAGCCACCGCCAGAAGTCGGCGTTCTCTCGCAGGCCTTCGATGGGCAGGCCGTCTTCCCGCTCGAGGTTCTTGTTCATCGCGAAGCAGGTGTCGCCGACGACGACGACCTTGCCCTTGCCCATCCTCCGCATGAGGATCACCGGTTTGTCGCCCGGGCCGTAGGCGATCGGCGCCCACTCAGGCGTCGGGGTTTCTTTACTGGGCAGGGCCTTGGCCAGGGTGCTTCGGACGGGCCAGGCCGCGTGAAAGCGGACGTAGGCCATGTAGCTGCCGTTCTGGACGTAGGGGGCCTTGAAACACCCCATGGTCTGCGGGGCCTTGCCGTCGGGCTCGGCGTCGAGGCTGAAGCCGAAGTCCTCGAGCACGCCGCGGCTGGGCCCGCTCTCGGGGTAGCCGACGGTGAGGATGAAGATCCCACCGTTGTTGACGTAGTCGCGAAGGGCCTTGCGTTCGCGGGGGCCGTTCCGCATGAGGGTCAGGCACAGGCCCATCGTGCCCTCTTCGCCCCAGCCCTCGCTGCCGGCGAGTTCCAGGTGGGAGGCGTCGATGTAGGCCAGGTTGTTGACGGGTTCGCCGGCCACCGCGTGCTTACTTCCGTCCGGGAGGGTCAGGGCGCTCTGGTAGGACGCTCCCGTGCACAGGGCGATCGAGGCCGCCAGGAGCCCGCTCGCCGCCGCCGTCCGCCAGGGGTGTCCGCGCCAGGCCAGGCCGGCGATGAGGACGGCCGCGGCGAGCAGGCCCAGCGTCTGGCGCCACGGGACCTGCGGGTTGCCCACCGACCCGGGGTCGGCCAGGTAGGTCAGCAGGCGGGAAGTAAAGGCGTGCGCGCCGACGTTGATACCGTTGGTGATGGTGGAGGTGTCGCCGAAGGCGACGACGCGGCCCTTTCCGGCGGTCTGTTCGGCGGCGAGAATGATGTCGCCCAGAGGCTCGCCGGGGGTGAGGCGGCGGTCCCGCATCATGGCCTCGGCGCTGCCGGGGTCGCCGGGCTCGGCCCAGCCGAATCGCCCCACCAGGACGGGGCGGGCGGGGGCACGAACCGTCACCGGCGCCCCGATCACCGCGCCGAACTGGTTGCGGTCGTCTCGCAGCCCGCTGGTGGCCGGGTGGGCCAGGGCGTCGTAACTGTCCAGCCACCCGCCCACCTCGAACAGGGCGGAGGCGAAGGGGATCTGCAGCGGGGCGGTCTGGGCCCAGCGGCGATGCACGCGGGCGGCGAGGTTCTGCAGGCGGCCCTCTTTTTCGGGCCGACCCAGATCGTCCACGCTCAGCCCGGCGTCGCCGAATTGTTCACTCAGTTCGGCCAGGATCTCGGCGGCCCGGGCCTTGCCCTTGGCGGTCAGGTCGCCGGCGGCCTCCGCCGGAGACAGTCCGTTGCGAAGGTCCTTCAGGTGCTTCTCCCGCTGCTCCCACGACCAGACCAGGTCGGCCATCCGCACGAGCGGCTGGGGGACGGTGTCGGAATCGGCGGCGAAGAGCTCGAGCACGTCGTTGAAGCGGCTTCTGCCGTCGGCCTGGCGGATAGTGTGCTCGCCGAAGACCAGCAGCGACCCGCCCCGGCGGACGAACGCGTGGATCCGCTTGAGTTGCTCGCCCGTCCAGGCCGAGTTGGGGTACATCATCATCAGCACGTCGGCCTTGGCGAAGTCTTCCGCGCCCGGATCTTTCTTCAGTTCCGCGGCGCCGTCGACGGGGGGCTCGGTCTGCAGAGGCCAGACCGGGCGATGGATCTTCTCGAAGTCCTTTGTCAGGTAGAACGTGCCGCCGAGGGTCTCGGTATAGATCGGCATCATTCCATAC
>JAPLNA010000290.1:4784-36613 GCA_026693065.1 Planctomycetota bacterium | reverse complement strand
GTGTCCGAAGTCGCCGTCGTTCGGGCCGTGCTCGGGCTTGGACCAGTTCAGGAAGCCCTTCTCGTAGGCGACGATCGTCTTTCCGCGGAGGCTGGCGTGTCCGGCGGCCAGGCCTGAGACGACGGGCAGGAGGCAGGCGGCGGCCAGGGCCGCTCCCCACGCCGCCAGGCCCCACCACCGCCGCCGCGCCGGGCAGGCCGCCGACGGATCCGCCGCCGGCGCCAACGGCGCACGCAGCATGAAGGCCGCGACGCTCAGGTGGATCAGGGCGGCCAGAGCGGGCAGGTTCCAGGGGAACATGGCCCGTAGCGTGCCCGAGAGGCCCCAGGGGTCCTGGATGCCGGGCGGGGGGGTGGCGGTGCGTTCGGGGGGCAAAGGCAGGAGGGCCTGGAGGTCGGTGGCCCGGGCCAGGACGACGAGGTACAGGGCATGCCCGGCCAGGATGAACACCGCCGCGGCGATCGCGCGAGTGCGGCGAGGGGCGGGCGAGAACGCCACCCAGAGGGCGTACAGGGCGCCCATCAGGACGAGGAAGTCCAGCCCGGCGAAGGTGGCCCCGACAGAAAGTTCCTGGCCCGCCAGCACCCCGCCCAGGCGCCCGAGGGCGCCGCCTACGGTATTGGCGGCATGCCAGGCCAGCGGGATCGACGACAGGGCCAGGCGGTAGACGCCCAGGACGGCGGTGGCGGCCGCCGTCAGGGCCAGGAGGCGACGGGCGCCGCGGGCGGCGGGGTCGCCGATGTCGCCGGGGTCGGTGGGGAAAAGGCTCGCGATCAGGCCCAGGACGAGCGGGGAGGCCAGGACGTTGGCGGGGGAGCAGTCCGAGGCCGTCATGCCCACGGCGGCGATCAGACCGGCCAGGAGGAGGGCGGCGCGGAGGTAGACCTGGAATCGTCCGGCCCAGCCCAGCCAGGCGGGGTCGGGGCGGGTCAGGCCAGGCCAGCCGGCGACGGCGACGGCCCCGAGGGCCACCCAGGTCAGAGCGTGCCGGAGCGAGGCCGTCAGCAGCCCGGTGGACCCGGCGGCCAGCCAGGCCGCGGCCAGGCCCGCCAGGGCCGACACGACCACGCCAACGCTCGGAACCGCCGGAACGGAATTGGACTTCACAGGATCATTCACCACGGTTTGTTCTGCCTTTGCCACGTTGGTCGAACTGTTCGGGCCGCCCGGTCGTTGCTCGCCGATAGGCCCATGTGCCACATCGATACATCATAGCGCCGTCCCGGCGGGCCCTAGGGGCCAAAAAGGGCTGCGGGATTCCAAAAAGAAAGCGCAGGCGTCAAGGGGAGTCCTTGGCGCCTGCGCGCCCCGGCCGGCCCCCGCGCCCGGCCGAATCGGCCGGCCGGGCCACGGGGGTGTGGCCGTTCTTACTTCTACTTCAGGGCCGCGGCGATCGCGGCCACCTGGGCGGGCGTCAGGCCCGAGAGGAAACCCATTCCGCCGCGGTTGGAGTTGATGGCGGACTGAATGGCTCCGGCTGATGCGCCTCGCTTGCTCGATTGAGCCAGCGGACCGTGGCAGCTGCAACTGGAGGCGTACAACGTCGCTCCGTTGGGCGTCGGCGGGCACTGGGTGGCGACGGCCGGGCATTGCGTCGCGACGGGCGGGCACTGCGTGGCCGTCGGCGGGCATTGGGTGGTCGTAGCCGGGCACTTGGTGGCCGAGGGCGGGCAGGTGGTGGCCGCCGCGGGGCAGGCCGTCGACGTCGGAGGGCAACTGGTGGACTTGGCCGGGCACTGCGTTGCCGCGGGCGGGCACTTGGTGGCCGTCGGCGGGCAGGAGGTGGCCACGGCCGGACAGACCGTCGCGGCCGGCGCCGAGGCCGTCGCCAGCGGGATCGCCGCTCCGGCCGCCGACGCCACCCGGACCTGGGCGAGGGTCTGTTCCACGAACGGGTTGGACGAGCCGGGCTCATCGGCCCAGGCGGGGGCGGACAGCCCCACAAGGACAACTCCCGACAACCATGCCACCAGGGTGGCCCGACGGACTGTACGCATTCTTTCACTCCTTACGTAGGGTATCTTGCGATCTTGAGCGGCAAAGAACTTCTTTACCGAAGAACGGCCAAATGTCGGTTCGACTTCAGGGAGATATCACAATGTGACACATCCATTGTACGATGCCACGGCGTGCCGGTTCGCGAAAAAACCGCCCCCGGGGTATTTTTCTCGTCCGCTTGCCCGGGCCCCTCCGGTCGGCGGGGCCTGGGCGGGGGAAGAGGCCCTTCGGGCGTCCCCCCCGGGGGGGGCGGGCGGGAATATTGGCGAGATTTTTCACTGGAAACGGGTTGGGGGGCCGGTAGAATACAGTAGTGGAAGGTATCGCCATGGCCTTGGGTATCAAGATATCCTCTGATCGGCGCAGTGCTGAGACACTGGCGTGTCGGGTATTGGGGAAGGCTCATGGGGTTCTCCGCGAAACAGCCAAATCGTGCGACGGCAGGAACGTTCTGTCCGCTCGCGTATCCTCTAGGACGTCGGGTCCGACACATCTCTCCGGGAACTGTGGCGCCACATGTCAATGGGACGAACGGCGGCGTGCGTCCACGTCGGGTGACGGCTTGTGGCCGATACATTTGCTCCACGGCATGTTCCTGGTGAGACCATGGCAATAGAGAGACGGCATACCTACTCGACGGCCGCGACGGAGGCAGTGCCCCCCATGCCGGGGGCGTGCCACCGGAACGGCGGCTCTTTGGACAGCCCAATCCCTGGTCTCCGGCGATCCGGCGGGCGCCGGGGGGGTTGTGGCGATCTCGATCGAAGGTTGAATGTGATGATGGACAATCGCGGCGGGCGGAGTCTGGGCAGGACGGTTCTGGCGGGCCTGGCGGGGTTGATCGTGGTGGCTCTGTTGGCGGGAGAGGCCTGGGCGAGGCACGCCACGCCCGCGGCGCCTGCGGCGGGCGACGCCGCCGCTGCCGTCGTACCCTCGGACGAGGCCGTCAAAGAGGCCATCAAGAAGGGGGCCGAGTTCCTCTGGAAACTCCAGAAGGAAGACGGCAGTTGGCATCTGTGGAAGGCCGAGGGGATGGAGGACGGCTTCAAGGACTACATTGACGGCCCGACGGCGCTGGTGGCGTACGCTCTGATGGAGAGCGGCGTCCGCCCCACCGACAAGAAGATGGAGAAGGCCCTCACCTGGCTCAGGAAGGTCAACGCCAAGGACGCCAAGGGCGCCTATCTCACCAAGGGCTACATTCCCAAGACGTACTGCATGGGGCTTCGCTGCCAGGCGTGGCTGTCGGCGATTCGCCAGCGTGCCCTCGAGTACCGCAAGCCTCTTCAGCAGGACTACAAGCAGTTGGTGCTGTCGACGTCCGACGGCAGTTACGGGTACGATTCGACGGGCAAGCCCGCCGCCGGCGACCACTCCAACAGCCAGTACGGCGTGCTGGGGGTGTGGGCGGCGGCGTTGGCGGACATGGAAGTTCCGATCGCCTACTGGCGGAAGGTGAAGGCGCACTGGGAGGCCGCCCAGTGCAATGACGGCGGGTGGGAATACGGGGGCAAGGCCGCCGTCGGCAAGCCGACGATGGCCGCGGCCGGGGTGGCCACCCTGTTTGTCTGTTTCGACAATCTCTACGGCGAAGCCTTCGCCGGCTGCACCCCGTCGAAGGAGGGGCGGAACGCCCGGATCCCCATCCAGCGCGGGCTGGACTGGTTCGACCAGAAGTACGCCGGCACCATCGGGGCCATCGACAGTTACTACCTCTACGGCGTGGAGCGGATCGGACTGGCCAGCGGGTACAAATACTTCGGCACGACCGACTGGTACAAGGAAGGCGTCAAGCTGCTGCTCAAGAACCAGGCCGCCAACGGCTCGTGGAAGAGTTCCTCGTTCGGCGACGGGGCGGTGGCGACGGCCCAGTGCATGCTGTTCCTGATCCGCGGGCGGCAGCCGGTGATTTTCAGCAAGCTCAAGTACGACGGCGACTGGGACAACCGCCCGCGAGACCTGGCCATGCTGACCCGGTGGATGATGAGCGAGATTTTCGAGAACGAAGCCTTCTGGCAGATCGTGAACATGAAGATCCCGCCCAGCGACTGGCACGACGCGCCGGCGATGGTGATCGCCGGGAGCAAGGCCCCCACGTTCGGCAAGGACGACCTGGACAAGCTCCGCACCTACGTCAACCAGGGCGGGGCGATTTTCAGCATCACCGAGTGCGACGGGACGGCCTTCGACCGGGGCATGCGGGAAACCTACGCCAAGCTCTTCCCCGACTACGAGATCAAGGAAGCCCCGCTGACCCACGAACTGTATTCGATCCACCAGGACATCCGGCGGGCGGGGCTGAAGTTCTACATCCTGTCCAACGGCGTCCGCCCGCTGGCCATTCACGTGATGCGTGACCTGACGGTCTCGTGGCAGACGTACAAGACCTCGGGGGACAAGCCCGCCTTCCAGGCCGGCCTGAACGTGTACCTGTACCTGACGGACAAGACGTTCCCCCCTCGCGGCTCGCGGACCTGGCCCGCGCCGGCGGGGGAGAAGGTCGAGGATACCGTCAAGCTGGCCCGCATCAAGTTCAACGGCAACTGGGACCCCGAGCCGCTGGCCTATCAGCGTTTTGGCAGATTGCTCTTGGAAAATACCGGCGTTAAGATAGAATCGGACGCGGTAACGATCGACGCCCTCCCCGCCAGCGGGGCCAAGGTCGCCGTGCTGACCGGCACGGGGGAGTTGTCCCTGAGCGAGGCCGAAGCCAAGACCCTGCGGGACTTCGTTGACGGGGGAGGCACGCTGGTGGTGGACGCCGCCGGCGGCGAGAGGAAGTTCGGCGAATCGGCCTGGAAGGCCCTGGGCCAGCCCAAGGCCTTTCCTTCCGGCACGATGGCCAAGATGAAGGGCGCCGATCCGCTCTTCTCGGTGTTCGACGAGAGGATCGAGTCGTTCCGGTATCGCAAGAGGACGGCGGTGCGGATGCGAAGCGGCGAGACGGCCCTTTGGGCCTCCTCCGCCGGCGAGGGGCGGGTGATCTTCAGTTATGAAGACATCACGGCGGCCCTGGTGAACTTCCCCTCGCACGCGTGCGAGGGATACGACCCGGAAACGGCCTATGCGATCATGCGAAACGTAGTGCTTTCCAAACTGCCTGGGGCGGCGTCTACGGAATCCAAACCCGCCGCCCAGAAAGCCGAGGGCGAATAACATGCTGACCATCTGTTGCGAAAAATGCGGAGCAGGCGTGAGCGTGGACCCGGAGGCGATGCCCCACAAGATCAAGTGCCCCCAGTGTCACTCCCGGGTGACCGTGCCGGCGGGCCTGGCGGCGCTGCCCAGCCCCAAGGTGCCCGGAGGCCCCATGGCCTCGGCCTCGCCGGGGCACGCGGCGATGGGCGCCGAGTCGCCGGGCGGGGAATCCGACACCGCCGTCGTGATGACCAGGTTCCTACCCTGGCTGTCCAGCGCCTGCCTTCACGGGGCGGGCATTCTCATGCTCGTCCTGCTCATCCAGCCGGCCCCGGCCGAGGAGGCCACCCGGAGCGTCCAACCCCCGGACGTCAAGATCGAGCCCCTGGCCGATGCCCCCAAGACCGCCGTCGAGTCGCAGAAACTGGAGTTCGGCCCTCCCTCGACCGAAAACAGGGCCGCGGTCAAGACCGAAGCCAAGCCCAGGGGACGCAGCGGAAAGGTGGGCTACTACGGCGACAGCAATGACAGGACGGTCGGGAGAGGGGTTGGGGACACCAACAAGGTCGGCAAGATGCCCGTGTTCGGCGGGGGCAGCGGGGGCGGCGGCGGGGCCAACGGAAACGACGACTTCGGCATGCCCGGCGGCGGCAACGGCGGCGGGGGCGGGGGCGACTTCTTCGGCCCGCCCGAGGGCGACGGCCGCGCCGGTAACGTCAAGTACATCTGCTACGTCATCGACCATAGCGGATCGGTGCTGCCGGCCTTCGACGAGATCATCGAGGAGCTCATGAACTCCATCGGCGGGCTGGCCGATACCCAGGATTTCCACGTCGTGTTCTTTGCCAAGGATGCCTTCGAGGAGAACCCCACCCGCCGGCTCGTGGCGGCCACCGAGGCCAACAAGCGAGACGCCCTGTCGTTCCTGAAGAAGATCGTGGCCTCCGGATACGGTTCCAGTCCGATTCCGGCCCTCGATGCGGCGTTCAAGGCGATGCAGTCCCTTCCCAACGAGGCCGGCAAGAACAAGCTGATGTACGTTCTGACCGACGGCGACTTCGACACCACCGCCTTCAAGTACAAGGGGCTGGTGGGTAATGACGCGGTGATTGCCTGGCTGCGGGACCACAACACCGACAAGATGATCCACGTGTACCCGATTATTCTCGGGGACAAGCCCGCCAAGGAAACCGAAGATTCGATGCGGAAAATCGCCTCCGAGAACGGGGGCGAGTACCGTTATGTGGAACGCAGGCAATAACCGGTTGACGGCCGATCGCTCGGCCCCAGATGGAGGCCCAGGGTGTCCTGGCGCAAACAGGTGAGACTATGAAGAAATGGACGACGGTACTGTGCGTGTTGCTGGTGGTGATGCTGCTGGCCTCGACGGCGATGGCCCAGGACGGCAAGCCCAAGGGCAAGCAGATCAGTTGGCTCGAGTGGTTCGTTACGGGGACCGAATGGGTCGCCTGGGTGCTGATGGTGCTGAGTTTCGTTTCCACGGCGCTGATTATCCAGATGTTCATGCAGATACGCCGCCCCCTCATCATGCCCCCCCACGTGGAGCTGCAGGTCAAGCAGATGCTCGAGGCCAAGCAGTTCCGTGAACTGCTGGCCTTCACGCAGGGCGATCCGTCGCTGCTGTCGATCATCATGAACCGCGCTCTGCGCGAGGCCCCCAACGGGTACGGCGCGATGGAGCACGAGATGGAGACGGCCCTGCAGGAGCAGAGCACCAAGCTCAACCTCAAGCCCGAGATCCTGAGCATTCTGGGCAATACGGGCCCGCTGATCGGCCTGCTGGGAACCGTGCTGGGCATCATCAAGGCCTTTGCCGAGATCGTGAAGGTCGGCAGCATTCCCAACCCGGGCGACCTGGCCGGTTCGATCGGCATGGCCCTGGTGGCGACCTTCTGGGGGCTGACGGTGGCCATTCCTTCGCTGGTGGTCTACTCGATCATCAAGAACCGCATCGAGCTCTACACCAACGAGGCCGTCTGCATCGGTCGCGAGTGCCTGGCCGGGCTGCGACTGGGCCCCAAGGCCCGCAGCAAGAGCCGCGATGGCGTGGAAGCCGAAGCGAACGTATCGGCCTGATTTTTCGCTGAAGGAGTATACCCATGGCTGGCGGCGGCGGCGGCGGAAAAGGCGCGAAGGGCGGGGCGGCCCTCAACATCAACCTGACGCCCATGATCGACTGTACCATGCTGCTGGTGATCTTCTTCCTCCTGACGACGGAGATCGCCAGCTCCAACTTCACCGCGTTGGACTTGCCCAAACCCACCAACCCGATTGCCAAGCCTCTGGACACGGCCAACCGGGTGGTCATCAACGTCCTGCCCTACAGCGACGCCGAAATCGCCAAGATGCCGGCCGGTCGCCAAGAGGCCGCCCGGCATGAGGCCGCCCGGTATGACATGGAGCCCTACCGGTACACCAGGGAAACCCTCGGGAAGCTCAAGGGGGACCTGGCGACGGCCGCCGCGGGCAAGAACTGCTCCCTCGCCGACCTCACCCTCGTCATTCGCTCCGACGCGAAGATCGACTATACCTCGGTGGAGTTCATCATCAGCATTGCCCAGACGACCGGCATCAAAAAGGTGCAGTTGGCGACGTGGATTGACAAGAAGGGCGGTGAGTAACCATGGCCGACGCGAAATCGACATCCGGAAGCGGCAAGGGGCAGCCGACGTTCTTCAAGCGGAAGAAGAAGGTCAGGGCCGGCACGCCCATGACCAACCCGCCGCTGACCCCGCTGATCGACGTGTTCCTGTTCCTGATTATCTTCTTCCTGCTGGGCTGCAAGTTCGCCCAGTTCGAAGGCAACATCCCCGCCAACCTGCCCGCCACCGGCTCGGGGGTCGACAAGACGACCGAGCCTGCGCTGGATCCGATCAATATCTCGCTCCGCCCCGTCGGGACCGACGGCGTCAAAGTCTCGATTACCATCGATCTCCCGACCGGGACCCGCACGCCGGAGACCATGCTGGAGCTGTGCAACCTTCTCACGGAATACGGCGTGAAACAAAAGGTGGTGGGCTCCGACGTGCCCACGGGCCGGAAGCAGCCGATCTTCATTCACCCGGACTTCGGGGTCCAGTGGGGCTTCGTGGTGGATGCGTTCAATCAGGCCGTCCGGGCCGGGTACACCGAAGTGGGCATGTGCCCCACCGGGAAGAGGATGAGCGAAGGCGCGACGGCAGGGACGTAGCCTGCCGTTCCCACGGCGGGCTCCAGGCCCGGCGACGTCAGCACCCGACCGAATCCGATCGAGGACAGCCATGCGAAACGCGTTGACAGTGATGTGTGCCGCGGCGGCTCTGGCGTTGGCGGCCGGCGCCGCTTCCGCCCAGTCCCAGCCCAAGCTCAAACCCCAGGCCCGCAGCGCCTACGACGCCCTCAACGACGTCCTCGTCGTCAGGGACATGCAGGAACTGGGGATGGATGAACTGATGGGGGCCCTGGCCGCCGAGGATGCCCAATCCGACGACCTGCTCAAACAGATGGCGGCCATCAATGCCACCGTCAGCCAGGCCCTCCGCATACCCGACCCGGAAGCCCGCGACGCGGTTCTCGGGCGGATCCTCAAGGAAAAGACGGGCCTGGTGGACAAGGCCCTGGAGGGGGCCAAGGCCGAGGCCGAAAAGCCCGACTCTCCCATCCAGATGCGGATGGATTACCTCCGCCTGCGCCTCCTGCGGATCAAGACCATGGGCGTCACCCGGGTCGAACCCTACGCCAACCAGGTTCTCTACCTGCTCGACAGCGAATCCGACCGCGAGAAGATCCGCAAGTACACCCAGGAGGCCCGCAAGCTGCTCACGGCGATGGCGAGGGAGATCTCCGACGAGGCTGACCGCATGGCCCGAGACCCCGTGGCCCGGATCACCGGGGCGGCCAGGCAACTTGACATGTTGTCGGCCGAGGCCAAGTACAACGAGGCCTTCATGCTCTTGTACGAAGGCATCGCCACGCCGACCGACGCCGCGGGGCTGAAGGTCCGCAATGGCCTGCTGACCCAGGCCGTCACGCTGGTGGCTGACTGGGCGACTCCCGTCGCTGGCGCCAAGGAGAAAGTGGTCGTCAACGCGGGGATCCAGCAGGCTTCGCTGTTGATTTCGGGCAGGGCCTCGCGGGAGTTGAAGGAAGGCGAGAAGGCCCGCGGATACCTGCAGCAACTCCTGAACGCCAATGTTCCCTCGTCGATGCAGGCGGAGGCGTTGTTCGAGATAGCCCACATCGCCGTGGACGAAGGCAAGCTCGAGCCGGCCCTGGGGGCCATCAAGGAATTCCAGGGCAAGGTCGACGCCGAGAAGCTGCTCAAGGAACTGGCCATCGACATGCAGGGGGCTCTGCTGACGAGCCACCTGTACGACAACCTCGCCGCCGCCGCGGGCGCCGGTGACCCGAAAAAGGCCGAGGAATACATCGGAAAGAGCGCCCAGGCCCTCGTGGACTTCATCAAGAAGTACCCGGATTCCATGGATGCCTTCGTCAAGCTGATCGAGCGGAAGTTCAAGGGGCGCGACATCAAGACCCTGCCCCTGGAACTGCAGATCATGCTGATCAAGAGGATCGCCGACCCCAAGGAAGCCATCAAGAAGCTGGAAGAAATCGTCGGGCGGACCCCTCCGCCGCCGCAGGCGGTGATGGTGGACGGGTTGATGGGGCTGGGAGAACGCTACTATGTTTCCGGGCAACTGATCGAGGCCGCCCGGAGGTATCGCCGGGTGGCGGAGGAATACCCCAAAGATCCCGCCGCCCCGAAGGCCGCCGGCAACGCCGTCGCCTGCCTCCATAAGGGCGTGATGGAGGAGACCTTCAAGCCGGGCTCGCCGGAGTTCGCCGAGTACACCCGGTGCCTCGAGGTCCAGCAGAAAGGCTGGGGCAACGAGAAGGGCAACCGGGACGACGCGTTCCTGCTGGGCATGTTGTACGCACGGACCGGGCAGATCGCCAAGGCGATCGTGGAATTCGAGAAGGTTCCCGCCAACAGTGCGGTGCACGCTCTTGCGAAGTTCCATTCGCTGTCGCTCCGGGGTCCGGCCCTGGTCAACGGCCAGCCGACGGACACGACGCGGCAGAGCAAGGGCCAGGCCTTCGTCCAGGAGGCCAAGGCCTTCCACGCCGAGGTCCTGGGCTACAAGAATGACGACAAGGACAGGGTGGCGGAGGTTCGGAGTTTCGGTCCGGAGATCGACCTGCTGGCCGCCCAGGTGACGGTAGAGGCTCTCAAGGACTACGAAGGCGCCCGCAAGGCTGCCCAGCAGGTGCTGCAGGACTGGCCCGACGCCACCGGGCGGATCCGCGAAGTGGCCGAGGTCATCATCATCGTGACCTACCTGAACGAGGGCAAGGTGGAAGAGGTCACCAAGCGGATCAGCGACCCGACCAAACTCAGCGAGACCATCGTTTCGCTGATCGTCGACCAACTCAAGGCCCGGGTCGATCGGCTCGACCGCGTCACCCAGAAGGCCGAGCGGGAACGAATGGCCGCCGAGTACGCCAAGTTCATGGAAGACATGTACCGCCGGGCCCTCGATCGATTCAAGGCGGCCACCAAGCCCTCCGACACGGAATGGATCGACGTGCAGATGTACGAGTACACCAAGGGGCTGGCCGGCGCGATGGAAGAATCCAGCGATCACGACGTCATCAACCAGGCCCTCAAGCACTACCAGAAGCTCCTGAAGATTCACAAGGAGGACGCGGTCGTCGTTCGTGGGATCGCCCGCTGCTACCGGAAGATCGGCAGCAAGAAGGAGGCGATGAGCTACTACAACCAACTCGTCAGCGGGCTGAAGGACCGGAATGCCTTCTGGTGGGAGGCCAACGCGGAGCGAGTCGAATACGCCGTGGAGATCAACGCCAAGGACGCCGCCCATCTGCAGACGACCCTCATGATCATCGAAATGGCGGAGGAGAACGACCCCGCGATGGGCGGTCCGGCGCTGAAGGCGAGGTTCAAGAAGGCCGAGGCCCAGGCCAGGGCCGCCTTGGCCATCGCTCCCCAGCCGGTGGAATCGCGCCCGGCCTCGGCGCCGGCGCCGGCCACCGCTCCGGCGAAGTAACTCCCCGCCCCCGCGGGGGAGGGGATAGGTTAGAGGTGAGAGGTTAGAGTCGCGTTGACGCGAGGCCGACGCCTTGCACAGGCAGCATGTCGGCGGAGCGGAATCATCGTCGGGGAACTCGCGGTGTCCGCCTTCGGCGGAGCGATAAACGAGTGCCCGCGCCTCAGACGTTGTCTTTGGGATGGTGGGCGGCTTCCTGCTCGGCCTCGAAGCGTTCGACTTCCTGCTGGAGATCCGGGTCGATGTCGAAGTCAGCGTCTTCTTCGGGCTGGCGGGTGACGGACTGGACGCGCTCCTGCATGGCCGCCTGCTGCTTGTGGGCTTTCACTCGCATCTGGAAGTAGACGCCCAGGCCCAGCAGAACCACGATGGCCGCGATCAGGCCCCAGGTGCTGAATGGCGTACGGCCGATGGCGGACTCCAGTTCGACGCCTTCGACGGCCTTGGCGACGAGGACGGGGTTGACTTGCCTCTTGGTTGGATCTTTGTCGAGAGGCAGGAGGGCGCTCTTGTAGAAGTAGCCGGTGAAATAGACCTTGGTGCCCGTGCGCAGGGAGGCTGGGGGGGCCTTGGTCAGGGCGACCAGAAGGATGGGCGCCCCTTTGTCGGTGGTTGACATCACGTGCATCAGATAGAAGGTGCCCTCGGGCCACGATTCGTCCCCGTGAAGCCGCCTCTCTTCGCACCTGCCGGCGTACCAGCCCTCGAAGGCCACGGGCTTGAGTTTCTCCCGGAGTTCCCCGGGGGCCACTACCCAGAGGGAGTTTGCGCTGATCTTCTCGGCCTTGGCGTCGTCGCGGAGCCGGGCGGCATGTTTGAGCAGGACGCCCAGCGGGTCGGTCAGCAGGTGGTCGTCCCCGTCGGTGATGCTGCCGAGCAGGCCGATCTCCTGGTCGGAGAACTCGGTCGCGGCGGGCTGGGAGGCCGGGGCGGTCGCCGGAGGATCGGCCAGAACCACCGGAGCCGGGGCCGCCGCCGTCGGCGCCGCCGCGGGGGCCGGTTCCGTCGTCTGCCCCTGCACGCTCGAGCCCGCTATCGCCAGGGTGCCCAGAACGACGCCCAGAACGCCGACAACCCACGCTCGTCCATGCCCGATAGTGCCGTTACCTGCAGAAGAGAAATCAGAATGCCGAGTAGCAAGGCTCGTTCTTGGGCGATGCCGCCGTCGTTTGTTCGCATAGGACGCCCCTTCATTGCCGGATTATATCATCTTTTCGGCAAGGGCAAGTGGTGGCATAAAAAGATCGCCGGGCCCGCGGGGGACCCGGCGATCGGTGAGGGGGTTGGCCTGCCCGTGAGGGCGGGGGGCTATTTCTTCTCGGAGGCGGCCTTCAACTCGGCGTCGACGGCCTTCATTTCTGCCGTCTCGTGCTTGCTCCGCCAGACGGCCCAGAGGATCAGCGCCAGGGCCACCGCGGAAACGATCAAGCCCACCTGCCATTGCGTGCCGGTTTCGCCCTTCTTGGCGATGCCGGCGACGTTGAACTGGAGCACGAGGCCCAGGCCCAGGAGGCTGACCATGTTCATGACCTTGACCAGCGGATTGACGGCCGGGCCGGCGGTGTCCTTGAGCGGGTCGCCCACGGTGTCGCCGGTGACGGAGGCCTTGTGGGCCTCGGAGCCCTTGCCGCCGTAGAGCCCGTCCTCGATGGTCTTCTTGGCGTTATCCCAGGCGCCGCCGGCATTGGCCATGAAGACCGCCAGCAACTGTCCGACGAGGATCATTCCGGCCAGGAAACCACCGAGAGCGTAGGGGCCCAGGAGGAAGCCCACCAGCACCGGGGCCGCCAACGCCAGCACCGCCGGACCGATCAGTTCCAACTGGGCGCTCTTGGTGCAGATGTCGACGACGCGGCCGTAATCGGGCTTCTTGGTTCCGGCCCAGATGGCCTTGTCCTGGAACTGGAGGCGGCATTCCTTGACGATGAGGAAGGCCGCCCGCCCGACCGCCCGCATCAGCATGGAACTGAACAGGAAGGGCACCGTGCCGCCGATCAGGAAGCCGATCAGCACCATGGGACTGGCCACGCTCAGCAGCCCGGCCACGGCGTCGTACTGCGGCTGGGTCATCTCCGAAATCTTCTCTTCGCTGCCGACGGCGATCACGGCGATGAAACTGGCGAACAGAGAGACGGCCGCAATGACCGCCGAGCCGATCGCGATGCCCTTGGTCTCGGCCTTGGTGGTGTTGCCGACGGCGTCGAGGTCGGCCAGCACCTGGCGGGCGCGGGCGTAGGAGCCGGGCTCGTTCTTTTCCATCTCGGCCTTGTCGTACCCCATCTCGCCGATGCCGTTGGCGTTGTCGGCGACCGGGCCGAACACGTCCATCGAGATCGTGTTGCCCGTCAACGTCAGCATGCCGATGCCCGTCATGGCGACGCCGTAGGCGACGAAGACGGCCGGCATACCCCAGTAACAGACCACCGACAGCCCGATGGAGATCGCGATCACCACCGTGGCCACCACCGCGCTTTCATATCCGACGGCGAAGCCCTGGATGATGTTCGTGGCGTGACCCGTCTGACAGGCCCGCGCCAGGCTCTTGACCGGGGCGTGAGAGGTGTGCGTGAAGTAGCTGGTCACCTTGTTCAACGCAATGGCCAGCAGCACGCCGATCAGGCACGTCAGCGACGGACGCATGTCCGACCCGGCCACCATGTACCAGACGGGTCCGATTGCCTTGGTCACCGGGTCGATGGTCTTGAACCCGGCCTCGGCGGTCTTGTACTCGGCGAAGTACGCCGGGTCGAACTTCAGGTAGAAGAAGCCCAGGATCACGAAGCCGATCACCGAGATCGCCGAGCCGATCCAGAAGCCGCGGTGTACGCTCTTGAGGGCGGTGTCGGAGGTGGCGTTGGCGCCGGCCTTGACGGTGTACGTGCTGATGATCGAGCCCAGCACGCCGATGCCGCGGACCAGCAGCGGGAAGATCACGCCCTTGTGTCCGAAGCTGGCCAGGCCCAGGATCATCGCCGCCACGATGGTGACCTCGTAGCTCTCGAAGATGTCGGCGGCCATTCCGGCGCAGTCGCCCACGTTGTCGCCCACGTTGTCGGCGATGGTCGCGGCGTTGCGGGGGTCGTCTTCGGGGATGTCCTTCTCGATCTTGCCGACGAGGTCGGCCCCGACGTCGGCGGCCTTGGTGTAGATGCCGCCGCCCACACGCATGAACAACGCCAGCAGCGTGCCGCCGAACCCGAAGCCCAACAGGGCCTCATACGCCTTCTCGCCGTAGATCAGGAAGATGATCGTGCCGCCCAGCAGGCCCAGCCCGTCGGTCAGCATGCCGGTGATCGTCCCGGTGCGGTAGCCCAACTGCATCGCCTCGCCGTAGCTGCTGCGGGCGGCGGCGGCGACGCGGAGGTTGCCCGTCGTGGCCAGACGCATGCCGACGAACCCGACCAGCCAACTGAAGACCGCGCCGATGAAGAACGCCCCGGCCCGGCCGTACGCGAAGGCCTTGTCGTTGGCGCCGTTGCCGGCCTTCGTCAGGTACAGCACCACCGTCAGCACGATGATGAGCGGGCCGATCTTCTTGAACTGGGCGGCCATGTAGGCGTTGGCGCCCTCGCGGACGGCCGCGGCGATCTCCTGCATCTTCGCCGTGCCCTGGTCGGCCCGGCGAACCTGCTTGACCAGCGACCAGGCGTACACCAGCCCGGCCACCGCCACCAGAAGCACCGCCAGCAGGGCGATCTGTTCGCCCTGCGCGTACTTGGCCGTGTCGGTCAGCGGGGCGAAGAACCTGATCGTCTCGCTCTCGACGGTCTTGGCGACGGTGCCGGCGACCTCGGGCCCCTCGGCCCGGGCCATGCTCCACGCCAGTCCGCCTCCGAACAGGGCCAACATGGCCAATTGAACGTATAACCGTGTTTTCTTGCGTCTGGGTCTTGCTGCACTCGTCTGGTTCATGGGGAATCCTTCTCCAAAAAGGTAGTCGCCGGGGGCGGTGCCGCCGCCGGGTTGATTCGAGGCCGGAATAATAAGGGGACCGGTGGCGCATTGCCAGAAAAAATCTCTTCAGCGGTGAGAGATGCAAGGGAGGGTGGTTTCTTATTGCGAGGGGGTTCATCGGCGAGGCGTCAGCGCACTCCACCCTCTACCCTCTCACCTGTGACCCTTTTGCTTACCGTCTTCGCCCGGTCGGGCGGCGGCCGCGGTAGAGGCTGTGCTGCACCTTGGGCTCGACCGGGGCGCTCTTGGCCCGGTGAGGCAGGGGGGAGACGAACGGGTGCTCGACCACGATGGGAATCTCCGTTCCCAGGAGTTTCTCGATGTCGTCCAGCCGGGCGCGTTCTTCCATGTCGCAGAAGGAAATGGCCTTTCCGCTCGCCCCGGCCCGCCCGGTGCGACCGATCCGGTGGATGTAGACCTCGGCCTCTTGCGGCATGTCGAAGTTGAACACGTGGGAAATGTCGTCGATATCCAGCCCGCGGGCGGCCAGGTCGCTGGCGACGAGCACGCGGACCTTGCCGGCCTTGAAGGCCTTGATCGTCGACTCGCGGTGGGCCTGCGGCTTGTCGGCGTGGATCACCCGGCAGGCGATGTCCTCGTGCAGGAGGTGCATGCCGACGCGGTCGGCCCCGTCCTTGGTCCGGGTGAACACCAGCGCCCGCGTGATGGCGGGGTCGGCCAGCAGGTGCACCAGCAGCGTCCGCTTGTGCGACCGCTCGACGAGGTAGAGTTTCTGGTCTACCGTCAGGGCCGCCGGGGCCTCGGGCGTCACCCGAACCATCACCGGCTCGTGGCAGAACTGATCGGCCAGTTTCTGGATGGTCGAGGAGATCGTCGCCGAGAACAGCATGGTCTGGCGTTCCCGCGGCAGGTGCCGGACGATCCGGCGGATGTCGTCGATGAACCCCATGTCCAGCATGCGGTCGCCCTCGTCCAGGACGAAGACCTCCACGTGCTCCAGGTGGATGTACCGCTGCTGCATGAGGTCCATGAGTCGGCCCGGGGTGGCCACGAGGATGTCCACGCCGGCCTTGAGGTCCTTGACCTGCGGGCCCTGGCGGACGCCCCCGAAGACCACCGTGTGCCGAAGCGGCACGTGGCGCCCGTAGGCGGCGAAGCTTTCGTCGATCTGGGCGGCCAGTTCGCGAGTCGGCGTGATGACCAGCGCCCGGATCCGCCGGGCCTCGCCCGTGCCCGCCGACGCCGTCAGGCGTTGCAGGATCGGCAGCGAAAACGCCGCCGTCTTGCCCGTGCCCGTCTGAGCGCAGCCCAGCAGGTCGTGTCCCTCCAGCAGCGGCGGGATGGCCTTGACTTGAATCGGCGTCGGCTCGGTGTATCCCTCTTCGCGAATCGCCCGCAGCAACGGCTCTATCAAACCCAGATTGTCAAAGTGCATGTTCTTCGTACGATGTTCCTGTCAATAACCGCCCGGCCGCCTATCGGCCGTTCGCTAAGCATAGCCGCCCGCCAGGCCGGACGCAATGCTTCCTATTTCATTATATCCGATCGTTCACCTTGCCGGTTGCGGCGAAGGGGTTCGGACGCGAACGAAAAGAAACACGTGGTCCGCAAGCGGACCCGCCAAACCAGGAGGCGTGCGGGAACCGGCAGGGGGCGGCTGCTACTTCCTCGTCACCAGGCGGCTGACCATGTGGCGGGCGCCGAAGAACTGCTTGGTGAAGGCGGCGGCCTTCTCGGCGTCGTCGGGCTTGCAACTGAACACGTTGACGTAGGCGGCCCCGGTGCCCTCGGAAAAGTGGCCCGTGACGCTGCTGGTCTCAATGAACTGCAACAGGGAAAAACCCTTCGTGTGCTCGCAGTTCTCGCCGAAGTAGGGCGTCTGCGGCTCGCCGTAGGCCTTCATGTCGATGACGTCGCAGAGCTGCTTGGCGTACTGCTGGATCTTCGGGCCCGAGGAGATGGCCGCCGGATCGCAGTCGTACAGGTCCAGTTGCAGTTCCCACCCGAAGGTGATCTCGCGGTTGATGGCGGGGCCTTCGGTGTCGATGTCCACGCCGGCGGCGGCGAAGTGCTCGCGGATGTAGCCGGGGATCTCCAGGGCGCCCACGTGCAGCCCGGGGGTGTAGTACCGCAGGGGCCCGCCCAGCAGCTTGGCCGCCCGATCGGTCAGCCCGTCGAGGGTGACCAGGCGGGGGTCGGCCTTCTTGGAGCACATCAGCCCGCAGAACAGTCCCCCGATGTAGGTCGGCACGGACATGAAGTAGGGCGTCACGTGGGGGAAGGCGTTGCGGCCCAGGGCGTAGGCCTCGGGCAGTTCGGGCGGCTGCATGAAGCTCGAGCCCGTCTGCCGCGTCATGATGCCCTCAGGGCCCATCGACTTGCAGACGTGGTTGTAGAACTGTTGGATGAAGAGCAACTTCGCCGGGCCGATCGGGTCGGAACTGTCGACGATGACGACGTCGAAGGGCTTGGTGCATTCGCGCCTGTACTTGGCGCCGTCGTCGACGATGACCTCGGCCCGGGGATCCTCGAAGGCGCCGTTGTTGATGGTGGGCAGGAATTCGCGGGAGACGTCGATAACGACCTTGTCGATTTCGACCTGGACGGCCTTCTCCACGCCGGGGTGGCGGAGCACTTCGCGAAGCACGCCGCCGTCCCCCCCGCCGATGATCAGCACCCGCTTGGGGTTCGGGTGGGTCAGCAGGGGCACGTGGGCCATCATCTCGTGATAGATGAACTCGTCCTTCTCGGTCGTCTGCACCATGCCGTCCAGCACGAGCATGTGCCCGTAGTGGGCGGTGTCGACGACGCGGACATTCTGGAACAGGCTCTTGCTCTCGTGCAGGACCTTCGTGACTTTGTAGCGAGCCACGACGCTCTCCCAGTTTTCATCAACCCAGGCCGTCATGGAAGCATCCTCCTCGCGACGTTGGTCAACTGCCGATATTGCTTGTTCAATCTGGTGTCCTCACCGGGGCGAAATGTCCCGGGCGGTCAGAATGCCGCCGCGTCATGTTAATGCGATCTGGCGTGAAGTCAACGGTTTTCGCCGGTGTTTTCGCGGAGATTTTTCCCCGCCTCCCGCGGCCGGGGCTGCGGTAGACTGGCGGCATGGATCCTCGCGAGGAACACCGGGCCCTGATTGAGCGGCTGGCCATGGAGGCGGGCTTCGCTCGTTCGGCCACGCTGGCCCTGGCCGACCTGCCGCCCGAGCAGGCGTTCGCCGATTGGCTGGTGAGGGGCTGGGAGGGCGAAATGAACTACCTGCACCGCCACCGGAACCTGCGGCTGGCGCCCTCGTCGCTCGTGCCGGGAGCGACGGGGGTAATCTGCCTGGCGGCCTCGTATGCCGCCGCCCCGCCGGCGCCCATCGCCCGCTACGCCCGCGGACGCGACTACCACAAGGTCCTCAAGGCCCGCTGCCGGCGACTGATGGACTGCCTCCGCGACCGCCTGCCGGGCTTCGCCGGCCGGGCATTCGTCGACGCCGGGCCGGTGGGGGAGCGCCACCTCGCCGCGGCGGCCGGGCTGGGCTGGATCGGCCGCAATGGCTGCCTCCACGTCCCTGGGCTGGGCAGTTACGTCCTGCTGGCGGAGATCTTCTGCAACCTGGCCTTGCCCACCGGGGGGCCCATGCCGGCCCCGTGCGGCCCGTGCCAGGCCTGCCTGATCGCCTGCCCGACGGGGGCGCTGGCGGGCAGCGGGCAGGTCGACGCCCGCCGGTGCCTGAGTTACCTGACCATCGAGCACAAGGGGCCGATCGATGGCCCCCTGGCCGCCCGATGGGGCGACCGGATCTTCGGCTGCGACGCCTGCCAGGAGGCCTGTCCGCACAACCAGACCGTTCTGCCCGGCGATGACGAGTTGACGAGCGAATACTGGCTGGCCCGCGGGGCCCCGGGCCCCCTGGCCGGGGCGGGGGCCAGGGAGATTGCCCGGTGGACGTTGGAAGACTGGTCGGCCGCGACGGCCGGGTCGGCCATCCGCCGGGCCTCGCTGGAGCAGTTACAACGGAACGCCGCCCTGGCGGTCGGGGCGATGGGCCAAGAAATGGGAAATTCCCTCAAGTCCGGAGGATAGCGGGGCCGATGCGTATCCCACACACCGGTCCCGGCGAGGGCCCGGAGGGGTTTGGCTGCGCTCTGGGGGAAATTCTCTGGCAATCTGTATTGACAGGCCCCACCTGGGGGGGTATGTTCCTTCACGTCTTGTGGCAAGGGTGGATTTTGCCGCGGACGCCTCCCCGGACGTGCATGAGGCCCCCGGGTAAGAGAGGTCGTGGCTACGGTTGTCAAGGATGGCATGGCGACGGTTTGCCCGGGCGCGGGCGGCCGAGATAAGAAAGCGGATTCGAGCTATGAAGAATCTCAAGCTCCTGGCAGTAGGGGCCGTTCTGGCGGCGGCGGCAATTCCCGCGGCCGCCCAGGACAAGGCCAGACAAATCGCCGAAATACGCATCGTGGGCAATCAGCTTGTCGGCAGTGCCGACGTGCTCAGTCGCCTGGACACGAAGGTCGGGCAGTTGTTCGACCCGGCGGTGGCGGAGAAGGACAAGGCCAGGCTGATGGGAACCGGGATGTTCCGGTCGGTGGAGATCACGAAGGTCCAGCAGACCGACGGGGTGCAGGTGATCGTCCGGGTGGAAGAGCAGGTTCGGGTGGGGAACATTAATTTTCTGCGGAACCGGGCCTTCTCCCGGGGCGACCTGGTGAAGGAACTGCCCTTCAGCACCGACGCGGTCCTCAACGACGCGACGGTGATGGCCGGGCGCCAGGCCATTATTAACAAATACAAGTCCGCCGGGTACGACTTCATCAAGGTCGAGGCCAAGCCGATTTCGCCCACGCAGGTGGTGTATGAGATCGTCGAGGGCCCGCAGGTGAGCGTCAGCGGGGTGCGGTTCGCGGGCAACATGTACTTCAGCACGTTCACGCTTCGGCGGAAGGTGGAGACGGCGGCGCGGTGGTGGCCCTTCATCGAGGGGCGGCTCAATATCGAGCAGGTCGACCGCGACGTGCACGTCGTCCGCAACACCTACGTCGACGAGGGCTTCCTGGACGCCCTGGTGAGCTACCGGCTGGACTTCACCGCCGACAAGAGCCAGGCCGTCGTCACGTTCAACATCAACGAAGGCCGCCGCTATCGCGTGCGAAACCTCCGCTTCGAAGGGCAAGTCCTCTTCAACGAAAGCCAACTTCTGAGCGGCATGAAGCTCGCCCACGGGGGCTTCTATACCGCCGAGTTCACCAAGGCCGACATGAAGCGGATCCAGGAGAAGTACGGTTCGGCCGGGTACGTCGAGGCGCAGATCAGTCCGACGCGGCTGTATGTTAAGGACACGCCCGGGCTGGTGGACCTGGTGCTGAAGATCAGGGAAGGCGGCAGCTACAAGGTCGGCGACGTCCGGATCAAGGGCTCGTCGGTGACGCACGAGGACAAGATCCGCAACGTTCTCAAGCCGCTGCCGGGCCAGGTGCTGGACGCGGCCGCCCTGGAACGGGCGCGCCAGCGGCTGTCGGAGATGGGGCTGTTCGAGGACGTCAAGACCTCCATCTACGGTAAGGGCGCCGCCACCCGCGACATCCTCGTGGAGGTCAAGGAAGCCGCCACCGCCCAGTTCATGATCGGTGCGGGCATCAGCAGCCGTGACGGCCTCCTGGGCAACGTGTCCTTCCGCCAGAGGAATTTCAATCTGTTCGGCTGGCCCAGCAGTTGGAACGACATGTTCGGCGGGCGGGGCTTCAAGGGCGAGGGGCAGACCCTGTCCGTCGTCGCCGAGCCGGGCACGAAGCTCATGCGGTTCAGCACCGAGTGGTTCGACCCGGCGATCAACAACACCGACTACTCGCTGGGCGTGAAGCTGGCGTACTTCGAGCGGAAGCGCGAGTCGTACGACGAACGCCGGGCGTCCTTCCCGATCGCCACGGTCGGGCGCCGCTGGGCCAATTCGTGGGGCACGGAATTCGCCCTCCGCGTCGAGAACGTCAACGTGGCCAGCGTGGCCAGCGACGCTCCCAGCGAGGTCGTCGCCGACGCGGGCAGCCACACGCTGGTGGGCGCCAAGGTCGCCGGCGTGCACGATACCCGCAACAGCCGCTACCTGCCCAGCGAGGGCGACATTTTCCGCCTGAGCTATGAGCAGGTCGTCGGCACGGACACCTTCGGGCACGTCGACGGCAGCTACGCGTTCTATAACACGCTGTACACCGACGCCCTGGGGCGCAAGCACGTTCTGGCCACGCGGGCCAGCGCCGGGTACATCGTCGGCGACGCGCCGGTCTTCGAGCGGTACTACGGCGGCGGCATCGGCTCGCTGCGCGGCTTCAGGTACCGCGGCATAAGCCCCAGGTCCGCGGGCACGGACGAGCCCATCGGCGGCGAGTTCATGCTCTACGCCGGGGCCGAGTACACCTTCCCGATCTTCGGCACAGAGGGCCAGCAGCTTCGCGGTGTGTGGTTCGTCGACAGCGGCACCGTCGAGGAAGACCCCACGATCACCGCGTACCGCATCTCGGCCGGCTTCGGCCTGAGATGGACCATGCCGCTGTTCGGGCCGGTGCCGATGAGCTTCGACTTCGGCTTCCCGGTCAGCAAGGACCCACAGGACAAGACCCAGATATTCAGCTTCTCGCTGGGCTGGTCGTTCTAGGACCGCGGGAGTCGGGTCGGTAAATTCGAACGAAAGGTCCTATAGGTCCTATGAGTCCTATAGGACCTATTTCATCCGCCTGCGGGAGACTCCCGAAAGGGAGTCGGCGCGCTCAAACATTGTTCCATGCAGCTTGGTGGAATATTCCCCGTGCCTTTCGTATAATCGCACCCGCGCGGCGACCGGCGCCAGCGCAGGCCATGAGGCCGCAAGGCAGAACAACATTGGCAAGACTCGCCAGCATTACTGGCTACCGGCTACCCTGCTTCGCCAGAGGCTACGCAGGGCTGCGCCGGCTACCAACAACAAGGAAGCACCGATGAAAACGTCACGGATCTATCTGCTTGCGATAATCGCCCTTTTGGGCATCGCCGCGTTTCTGACCAACGCCTTCGCCCAGCAGGCCTTCCCGGCCCGGGGTCAGATCGCCTTCTGCGACCTGGTGAGCGTATTCAACAACTACCAGCGGGCCAAGGACTTGACCACCGAGCTTAACGATCGCCGCAATGCCATCAAGGCCGAAAGCGAAAAGCGAAAGAAGGCCGTCGATACCCTTAGCATGGAGTTGGAGAACTACAAGAAGGGCTCGCCTCAGTACGACCAGACCTTCAACGAGGTCACGCGGCAGTCGATAGAGCTGGACGCGTATCTCCGCTATCAGGAACAGCTTGCGCTCCGCGATCACCGCAGCCTGACCGAGGAGATGTACAAGGAGATCATCGCCGCCGTCGCCAAGGTGGCAGCCCAGCAGGGCGTATCGGTGGTCATGCAGCGGGAGCAGGAGCAGCTCAACACCGAGGACACCAAGGCGATGCTCCAGCAGATATACAACCGCAAGGTGCTCTACTTCAATGGTGACCTGGACATCACCGAAATAGTGCTGACCTCGCTGAACCAGAGCTACAAGGCCAGTAAGCCCGCCGCGCCGGTCGCACCGGCGACGCCGGGGACGCGGTAGGTTGGCGTTTGGCGAGGGCTTCGGCTATCATAGACGCTCCGAGAACATGGATACCCAACGACTGACATTGCGGGAGGTGGCCGAGATCGTCGGCGGCAGCGTCGAAGGCGACGCGTCGTTCGTCGCGGAGTCAATCGCCCCGCTCGACGAGGCCGGGCCGGAGAACCTGACTTTCGCCGACGCCCGCCACCTGGTCGGCCTGGCCGAAAGCAAGGCCGGCGCGGCGCTGGTCGAGGCCGACGGCGCAGCCGACTTTGCCGGCAGGCCCATCATCCGCGTCGCCAGCGTTCAGCAGGCGATCTACCAACTGCTCTGCCGCCTGGCCAGGCAAGACGACCTGCCCGCGCCGGGGATCTGCCCGACGGCAACGGTTGCGCCCGACGCGAAGCTTGGCCGGGACGCGGCCATCGGACCGGGCGCGGTCGTCGGCGCGGGCGCCGCCATAGGCGACCGCACGGCCCTGTGCGCCAACGCGGCCGTGGCCGCCGGCTGCGTGGTCGGCGAGGACTGCGTGCTGGCCGAGGGCGCGGTTATCCGCGGCCGAAGCGTCATCGGCAACCGCGTGCGGATCGGCCCCAACAGCGTGATCGGCTACGACGGCTTCGGTTTTCAGACGGTCGACGGCGTGCATCGCCGCTTTCCGCACATCGGCAACGTGGTGATCGAGGACGACGTGGAGATCGGCGCCTGCTCATGCGTTGACCGGGCGAAGTTCGGCTCGACGCGGCTCTGCCGCGGCGTGAAGGTTGACAACCTGGTGCAGGTGGCGCACAACTGCCTGGTCGGCGCCGGCAGCATACTGGCCGGGCAGGTCGGCCTTTCCGGCAGCGTGAAGCTGGGGCGGTACTGCGTCCTGGCCGGTCAAGTCGGCGTGAGGGACAACCTCACAATCGGCGACGGCGCACAGGTGGCGGCCCAGGCCGGCGTGATGCAGGACCTCCCCGCGGGCGATAAGTACGCCGGCACCCCGGCCCGCCCGGCAACGGAGATGATACGGATGTGGCATTCATTGGCGAAGCTGCCGGACCTTTTGAAGCATGTCCGCGAACTTGAATCGAGGCTCGCAGCCCTTGAGTCCAGCAAAACAGAAAACCATTGAACGCCCCGTCGAGCTGACGGGCATGGGCCTCTTCAGCGGCCAGACCTGCCGCCTGAGGTTCTCCCCGGCCGAGGCCGACGCCGGCGTTACGTTCATCCGGACGGACCTGCCGGCCCCCGCGCGCATCTCGGCCGACATATCCAACGTCGGCAAACGGGCCCGCAGGACGAGCCTGATAAACGGCACGGTTCAGGTCGAGACGGTCGAGCACGTCCTGTCGGCCGTGGCGGGAATGGGAATCGACAACGTCGACATCGAGGTGTCGGCGGCCGAGATGCCGAGTTTTGACGGCTCGGCCGGGCCGTTCGTCGAGGCCATCAAGCAGGCTGGCGTACTGGAGTTGGACGCCGACCAGCGGGTGCTCGTCATTGACGCGCCGATGACCGTCTCGAATGACGACTCGACCCTGGCGGCCCTGCCTGGCCCGGAGGACTACCTGGACATCGTTTACGACCTGGACTACTCCGATGCCCCGTCGATAGGCCGGCAGGTGGTGGCGTTTCGGCTGGACAGCGACGACTTCGCGACGAAGATCGCCCCGGCGCGGACGTTCAGCCTCCGGGCCGAGGCGGTGGAGATGCAGGCCCGCGGCGTCGGTGCGCACCTGACGCCCAAGGACGTGCTGGTGGTCGGGCCAGACGGGCCGATCGACAACGCCTTCCGCTTCCCCGACGAGTGCGCCAGGCATAAGATATGCGACCTCGTGGGCGACCTGGCGCTTCTTGGCAGGCATCTCAGGGGGCGGATCGTCGCCCACCGGACCGGGCACGAGAACAACCACGCCCTGGTTCGCAAGCTCGTCAAGAGCCTGGCCCAGCGCCAGCGGGCCGCGACCCTCACCGGCGAGCCGGTGTTGGACATCCGCAAGGTGATGCGGCTGCTGCCGCACCGCTACCCGTTCCTGATGGTCGACCGGATCATCGAGCTCGACGGCGACCGCAAGGCCGTGGGGCTCAAGAACGTCTCGATAAACGAGCCGTACTTCCAGGGCCATTACCCCGGCCAGCCGATCATGCCCGGCGTTATGATCCTCGAGGCCTTGGCGCAACTTTCGGGCATACTGCTGAGCCGCCGGCTGGAGCACACGGGCAAGGTCGCGGTCCTGCTGAGCATGGACCGCGTGAAGATGCGCCGGCCTGTCCGCCCAGGAGACCAGCTCCTCCTCGAGGCCGAGCGGATTCACGTTCGCAGCCGCACCGGCCACTGCCGCTGCCGGGCATTGATCGGGCCCGACGTTGCGGCCGAGGCGGAAATCAAGTTCATGCTCGTCGACGCCGAGCCAATCTGACCGGAAGAACTCCGAGAACACGCACACATGCCAGAGATATCCCCGCACGCGATTGTGGAGCCCACGGCCGAGGTGGCCGACGACGTGGCCATCGGCCCGTTCTGTTACGTCGGTCCGCGAGTTAGCATCGGCTCGGGCTGCCGAATCGCCAATAACGTCACGCTGCTGGGCCGCACGACTCTCGGCCAGCGGACCGAGGTGTTTCCGATGTCGGTCATCGGCGCGGCCCCTCCGGGCGCTGGTGAGGCCGACGGCCAGTGCGTGCTGGGCGAGGCCAACGCCATCCGCGAGCACGTGACGATCTACGCCGGCGCCGACAAAGCCACGCGAATCGGCAACCACAACCTGATCATGATCGCCAGCCAGATCGACCCCGGCGCGCAGCTCGGCGACCACGGGATATTCGACAACTGCACGAAGATCGGCGCCGGGGCGGTCATTGAGGACTACGTCCGCATGAGCGGTTTCGCGGCCGTCGCCGACGGCGCCCGCGTCGGGGCGTATTCCTTCGTGGCCGGTTACGCCGGCGTGCAGAAAGACGCCCCGCCCTACGCGATGCTCCAGGGCTTTCCCGTCCGGGTTCGCGGCCTGAACACACGGAACCTCAAGGCATGCGGCTTCGGCGAGCAGGACATCCACGCCCTCAAGGCCGCGTTCCGCGAGTTGTTCAACGGGCGCGGCGTGGAGGTCAAGCGCGACGCGCTGGATCGCCTTGTCCGCGAGGCAAATGTCAACCCGTACGTCCGCAAGCTCACCGACGCGCTTCAGGCCGCGGCCGCAAAGGCCGGCGCCCAGGACGGGCAAGATGACTGACCTGTCAGTCCTTCGCGAGATTGACCCTGCCGCTTGCATCGCCCCCGACGCGACGGTGGGGCTTTACAGCGTGATCGGCCCGAACGTGACGATCGGCCCTGGCACGGCCGTGGGACGGCGCGTGACGATTGTCGGCCACACGCACCTGGGTTCCGGCAACGTCATCGGCGAGGGCTGCGTGCTCGGTGCGGCCCCGCAGGACCTCAAGTACGCCGGCGGGCCCACGATGCTGCACGTCGGGCATCGAAACCGCTTCGGGCGGGAGGTCACCGCCCACATCGGCACCGAGTCCGGCGGCGCACTTACGCGCATCGGCGACGACAACATCCTGATGGACGGCTGCCACATCGCGCACGACTGCTTCGTGGACGACCGGGTGTATCTCGGGCGAAGCGTACTGCTGGCGGGGCACATCCGCGTGCAGACCGGCGCGCGGATCGAGGCTCTTTGCGGCCTGCACCACTTCGTGACGATCGGGCTCTTCGCGCTGGTCGGCCCGCACACGCCGGTGCGGCGCGACGTGACGACTGGGAATCTCCCCCGGCCGTCTGCGGGGTTCACGAGGCGGGTATTGCCGCCGCGGGCCTGGCCCGCGAGCAGGAGCAGGAATTGCGGTTCGCCCTGAAGGAACTCTTCGACGATGAATCGGCCCTTCAGACCAAGATCGAGCAGCTCGTAAACATGGGCGTCGAGGGCGAGGCGGCCAGGCTCTGCGAGTTCTGCCTCCGCTCGCTACAGGGGCTCTACGGGCGATGCCGCGAGGTCTACCGCGGCAAGGTCCCCCCGGAAGCCAGGCGGCACATGTCGCCGGAGGCCGGCATCGACACCAAGGAGCATTACGATGAGCTTTAGAGTCGCCATTGTCGGCTGCGGGCGAATGGGCAAGCTTCACGCTCGCGTCCTGGGCGAGATGCCCTCGGCGGAGCTTGCCTGCGTCGTGGACACCAATCCTGCCGCCGCCGAATCCCTGGCAAAGCAGCGGAATTGCCGGGCTCTGACGGACGCTGCCGAGGCCGTCGGACTCGTCGACGCGGCAATCATCGCCGTGCCGACGGTCCATCACCTCGCGGCCGCAAGGCCTTTCATCGCCGCCGGCAAGCCGGTGCTGATCGAAAAGCCGTTCACCGACGACATCGTCGCGGGGGAGGAACTTCTGGCTTTGGCCGCCAGGACCAACACAAGCGTCCAGGTCGGGCACACGGAGCGGTTCAACCCGGCCGTAATCGCGATGCAGAAGTACGCCATCCGTCCGAAGTTCATCGAGGCCCAGCGCATAAGCCCGTTCACGTTCCGCTCCGCCGACGTCGGCGTGGTGCTGGACATGATGATCCACGACCTGGACCTGGTGCTGATGATGGTGGGCGCCGCCGAGGTCGAGAGCCTGCACGCGGTGGGCGTCAACGTGATCGGCTCGACGGAGGACATCTGCAACGCCCGGCTGATCTTCGACAACGGCTGCGTGGCCAACGTCACCGCCAGCAGGCTTGCGATCAAGACCGAACGGAAGATGCGAATATTTTCCGAGGAGGCATACTTGTCGGTAGACTATGGCAAGAAGGTCGGGGTGGTGATAAACAAGAGCCAGAACCTGGACCTTATCCAGATGGCGCGCGAGCTGGACGTGGCGGACCTGGCCGAGCTTGCACAGTCAGTGGACTACACCAAGCTGCTGAAGATCGAGCAGTTGGTCGTGGATGAGTCCATCGAGCCGCTGCGCCGCCAGGCCGAGGCGTTCCGCGCCACGGTGGTCGACGGCCGGCCGCCGGTTGTTTCCGCCGCCGACGGGCTGGCGGCCGTGAGGCTCGCCCAGCGGATAGTCGACCAGATAAAATCGTACCGATGGGACGGCAAGGCCTCGCGGCGGACGGGGCTGGGCGTTATATCCAAGGATGCCTGAGCCGCTTTGGCCCGGGCCGTGAAGCAGAGGTGAACACATGCGAAACTTCATACTTGTCATGACGGCGGCGGCACTGGCCGGGTGTAGTTCGTCAAGCTTTTCGACGTGGCGGCTGCCCTCGCGAGGCGGCGACACGACGCCGGTCTCCAAGCCCATCGAGGCGTTGCCTGCTGAAAAGCCTGCCGAAAAGCCCGCCCCGGCGCCCGTGGCGACGCCGGCGCCCACCCCGGCAGCCCCGGCCCCAGCCGCTGCCACGCCCGTCGTGGCCTCGACGCCAGGTCCGATTCCCCTGACGGACCTCTCGCCGGCCAAACCGCCCGCAGCCGCGCCCAAGCCTGCCGCCGCGCCGACGCCCGAACCTGAAATGGTCACCGCCCCGGATCCCGTGGTGAACGCCCCGCCAAAGCCAGCCCAGCCAGGCCGACCTGTCATGGCGTACGTCAACGGCGAGCCGGTCTACATGGACCAGTTGAACCAGTTGCTCATCACCGGCTACGGCATGTCCGTCGCCCAGCAACTAGTCGCCAACGAACTCGTCCGCCAGGAGGCCCAGCGAAAGGGCCTCGCGGTCACCGACGCCGAGGTCGAGGCCGAGCACCAGCGGACCATGGACGCCATGTTCTCAACCGTCAGCGAACCCAACCAGAGGCAGCGACTGCTGGAACAACTGCTCAAGCGGAACAACGTTTCGCAGGACCAGTGGAACCTGACCATGCGGCGAAACACCCTGCTGGCCAAGCTGGCCGACAACCAGGTGCAGGTGACCGAGGAAGAGACCAAGGAGGAGTTTGACCGCCAGTACGAGCGGAAGGTCAAGGTCCAGCACATTCAGACCGCCACCCTGGCCGACGCGCAGAAGGTACTGAAGGACCTGGCCGACGGCGCGGAGTTCACGGCCTTGGTGAACAAGTACTCGATCGGCCCGACCGCCGACAAGGCCGGGCTGCTTGAGCCGTTCGGCTCGAAGGACACGGGCACCCCGCCGGCGCTGCGGCAGGTGGCGATGGGCATGAAGAAGGTCGGCGAGGTCTCCGACCCGATCCAGGTGGGCACGGCCTTTCACATCCTCAAGCTGCTGGCGATAATCGAACCCGAGAACATAAAGTACGAGAATGTCCAGGCCAGGCTGGCCGCGGACGTGCGCAAGAGAAAGGCCGTAGCCCTGCAACAGGACATCCTTCAGATACTCGTCCGCGGCGGGAAGTTGCAGTACGTGGACCCGATCCTGAAAAGCCAGGCCGACCAGGGACGATAAGCGTGAGTGACGACTGGAAAATCGACGTTTCGGCGAGGATTCGCAGCCTTCCGCCCTACCTTTTCGGGCGGCTCAACGCCATGCTGCTGGAGAAGCGCCGCAGCGGGGTGGACGTGATCGACCTGGGGATGGGCAACCCCACCGACCCGACCCCCAAGGAGGTCGTCGAGAAGCTTTGCGAGTCCGCCCGCGACGGGCGGACGCACCGCTACAGCAAGTCCATCGGCATCTACAACCTCCGCCGCGAGGTCGCCAGGCTCTACGAGCGAGTCTACGGCGTGACGCTCGACCCGAACAAGGAAGTCGTCGCCACCATAGGCTCGAAGGAAGGCTTCTCGCACATGTGCCTGGCGCTGCTGGGCTCGGGCGACACCGCCATCGTCGGCGACCCGTACTTCCCGATCCACGTCTACGGCGTGGCGCTGGCCGGCGCGAACGTAATCAACGTGCCCCTGGGCAACGACGAGGCGTTCCTCGACCGCGTCGGGTACGTCACCCAGCACCTCTACCCGCGCCCCAAGTGCCTTATCCTCAACTACCCGCACAACCCCACCGCCATGACCGTCGACGGCGTGGATTTCTTCGACCGCGTCGTCGCCCTGGCCAAACGCGACGGGATCATGGTCTTCCACGACTTCGCGTACGGGCGGACGTGCTTCGACGGCTACAAGGCCCCGAGCTTCCTCCAGGCAAAGGGCGCTAAGGACGTCGGCGTCGAGTTCCTCACCATGTCCAAGCCGTACAACATGGCCGGCTGGCGGATCGGCTTCTGCGTGGGCAACTCCGAGATGGTCCGCGCCCTGGCCACCATCAAGGGCTACTACGACTACGGAATCTTCACGCCCATCCAGGTCGCCAGCATCATCGCCATGCGCGAGGGCGAGGAGATGGTCGCCCGACAGGCCAAACTCTACCAGGCACGGCGAGACGTCGTCGTCGAGGGCTGCCGAAAGCTCGGCTGGCAGGCCGACTCGCCGCGAGCCAGCATGTTCGTCTGGGCACGCATCTCCGACGAGCACCTGGCCGGGCAGGGCTCCATCGACTTCTCCCTGCGGATGCTCGAAGAGGCCGAGGTCGTCCTGGCACCTGGAAGGGCGTTCGGCGAAAACGGCGAAAACTGCGTCAGGATCGCACTGGTCGAAAAGGAGATGCGCCTCAAGCAGGCCTTCCGCCAGCTTGACCGCGCCCTGAACAAGGGCATCAAGGCCCCCTCAGCCACCAGGCAGCAGCGCAAACAGCAGAAGCAGTAGCCGGTGGGCAGTAGCCAGTAGCCGGGAAAAGCAAAAGCCGGAACCTGAAGCCTGGAGTCCGTTTTTTGAGGCCTGCTCGCTTCAGCGAGCAGGTAAGGCGACTACTGACAACCTCCTGCCCGCCCCGTCAAGCCCGCTGGATTCGCACGGGTCGATACGCTACCATTGGTTAATGATCTTCCGGCGGTACGGAATGTTTGTCGGGGGGATTGACCTTCCAGATGAGAAGCGTCCCACCCTGGCCCGGGCCATCGAGGCCGCCGCGCGCCCGCAACGACTGCTTGTGCCGCTGGCGCCCTGCGGGGCGGCGCCGGCCGAGGCGGCCGTCAAGCCCGGCGAGATGGTCCAGCCCGGCCAGCGCATCGGCATCGCCCGCGACCGCGGCGGCGTGGATGTTTTCGCCCCGCTGGGCGGGCGCGTGCAGGGCGTTTGCACGGTTGCCGTCGCGCGGTGGGGCGGCTTCGCCGAGTCGCCCGCGATCGAGCTGGCCGATCTTTCAGACCCGGCCGGGATCGTCCCCCCTCGCCGCACCGAAGCCCCCGATGAGCTCGCCGGGCGAGACTTCGACTGGCAGGCCGCCGGCGACGACGAACTGCTCGCCCGCCTGGCCCAGGGCCAGCTTACCACCCACCGGTTCCAGCCCCAGCCGCTGGCGGAGTTTCTCGCCCAAGCGCGGGCCGGCAAGTGCCGCTGGACGATCCTCAACGCCATGGACCACGAACCGTACGTCTCCAGTGACCACCGCCTGCTGGCCGAGTTCGGCCCGGAGGTCATGGAGGGCCTGGCCATAGTCGCCAGGCTTGTCGGCTCGCGGAACATCATCGTCGCCGCCGACCACCGGCGGACCAGTCAGTACCAGTCCTGCGACGCCCCGGCCGAACGGTTCGGCATCGCCCGAATCGCCCTGCCGCACAAGTACCCCATTGGCGCCGACACCATACTCACCAAGGTCCTTACCCGCCGCGAGACCCCTCCCGGCCAGAGCCCCCTGTCGGTGGGCACGGCCATGCTCGACGCCCCGACGTGCCTGGCTGTGCACCAGTGGGTGGCCCGCGGGCGGCACGTGCTCGGACGGGTGGTAACGGTCGCCGGGCCCCACATGGCCCGGCCGGGAAACTTCTGGGCGCCTTTCGGCACGCCTTGCGCCGAGTTGGCCTCTCTTACGGCCAGGACGAGCCCGAGCGGCGCCGTCGGCCCCGAGCCGACGCTGATTCACGGCGGCCCGATGGCTGGGACTCTGTGCGACGCCCGTGCCGTTGTAACGCCCGCCACCGGTGCGGTGCTGAGCCTCGAAGCCGCCCACATGCCCCTGCCGGGCCCGTGCATTCGCTGCGGGTGGTGCACGGACCATTGCCCGGCCAGGCTCAACGTCGCGATGCTCAACGACGCCTTCGAGCTGTCGCTGGTGGACCGCGCCGCCCTCGGCGGGGCCCTGGCGTGCGTCGAGTGCGGCGTGTGCGGCTACATATGCCCGGCCAGGCTGCCGCTGACACAGCGG
>JAPLNA010000290.1:3459-4758 GCA_026693065.1 Planctomycetota bacterium | reverse complement strand
GCCGCGGCCCGGGCCGGCCAGCCCGCCGGCGCCCACGGGAGCAATGCCCGATGAACCCCGACGCCACAACCCCCAGCCAGGACCGCACCCACGCCGACACGACCGTCGCCCACGTGCATGACTCGCCTTTTCTCCGCGCGCCGGAAGGGGCACACACGGTCTTCATGGTCACCGTATTGGCCGTTTGCGGGCCGCTGCTGGGCGGGATCGTGCTGTTCGGCTGGCGAGCGGCGCTGGTCACGGCCCTGGCAATCACGAGCTGCGTCGTAACCGAACTGCTCTACTACCGCGTTACACGCATCCCCGCCCTGCTGGGCCGGTCGCACGCCGTGCTCACCGGAGTGCTGCTGGCGCTTAGCCTGCCGGCGTTCGTCCCGTGGTTCGTGCCCGTCGTGGCCGGGGCGTTCGCCATCATCGTCGGCAAGGCCGTCTTCGGCGGCGTCGGGCACTTCCTCTGGCAGCCCGCCCTCGTCGGGCGGCTTGCGGTGGCGGTCCTGTTCCCGGCCCTGTTGGCCATCTCCGACGCCCGCTTCCAGCATCGCCTGCCCGTGCTCGCACAAAACCGCCTGCTGGTCGGCGACGTGCGCCAGGGCGCCTTCGGCAACGACATCGCCACGTGGCCAGGACGCCCCGCGCCCAACGGCAAGGACGCCTTCCTGCTTACCCCGCCGGCCGAAACCATGCGAGGCCTGACCGACCGCCAGTCGCCCGCCTACAGCGCCCTGGTCTTCCGCCCGGCCGAGCAACTCGACGCCAAACCCGCCGCACTGCTCCAGATGCCGCCGATGGAGAACCTCTTCTACGGAGCGCGCCCAGGCAGCCTGGGCGAGACCGGCATAATCCTGCTGGCCGTCACGTGCCTGTACCTGATCTACCGAAACTACCTCAAGTGGGAACTGCCGATGGCAATGTTCCTGGCCGCCTCGGTCACCGTCGCCGTCGCGCCGATATACCTGGCCGGGCCAAACAACACCGTGCAGACGCTCTGGCTGCCTCTGCTGTCGCCGGAAGGCCTCGACACGGCTCTGACGTACGTCAACTACCAGCTCCTTTCCGGCCAACTCATGCTGGCGATGGTGCTGGTGTCCGTCGAGATGACAAGCCGGCCCGTGACCACCGGCGGGCAGGTCCTGCTGGGCCTGGGCTGCGGTACGCTGGCGATGCTCCTGCAACTCTACACCAACGTGCCCATCCCCTGCCTGATGGCCGTGCTTGCGATGAACACCCTCACGCCGACCATCGACCGCTTCTGGCGCCCAAGGGTCTTCGGCACCAAGCACTTCGCCATACTACGCGGGC
>JAPLNA010000290.1:0-3420 GCA_026693065.1 Planctomycetota bacterium | reverse complement strand
ACGCGGGCAGTAGCGCAGACAAACTCCCAGCCCGAAAGGGAAGGGCTGGGAGTTCGCCTGAAAGCCTGATTATTGCCGGTTGTTGCCGGTTGTTTCGGCCGGGGTTACTTCCTGCGGCGCCTCAGCAGCGCCAGGCCGCCCAGGGCCAGCAGGGACATCGTCGCCGGCTCGGGGACCACGATTGTCTCAAGGAGCGTGCCGTCGCCACGATAAGTCCTGAGGAACAGGTAATCCGCCGTGGTGTCGATGATTCCGAAGGACTCCGTGGCCTCGGTGTAGACCGTGTATGGCCCATAATAGGGAGTTGTCAGCGGGGCGCCGAACGAGCCGATCACCATGTGATGTATGCCGTTGACCAGGTTGTGCTGGTAGTAATGGCTGTGCCCGGCCAGGACAAGGTCCACCCGTGGTCATGGCGACCATCTCGGCATCGTTGCCGTGCCCGCCATAGCAGTAGGCCGGGGAATGGTCGACCACGATCTTGAACTTCTTATCGGTGTTGGCCAGGTCGTTGGCGGCGAAGTTCCACTGCGCGCTGCCAACCGCGTCGGAAACCATGTAGTTGAGCACCAGGATGTGGCTGTCGCCGTAATCGAACGAGAAGTAATCCGGGTCGCCCGTGGCCGACTGCGTGAAGGCCTTGGTCATATTGCCCCAGCCCTCGTGGTTGCCGGGGGAGTTGACGAACGGCGACACGGCGTCCAGGGCGGCCTGGTTAGAGGGGATGAAGCCCGTCAGGAACCACTCGCTGTTCCAGGTACTATATTGGCTATCATTGCACAGGTCCCCGCCGTACACCATCATCCTTGGGGCGTGGGTGGCTACCTGCGCAATCACGCTGTTGTGGGTCGCAGTGTACGTCCTGCAGTCGGCCGCGAAACCCCAATGGGCGGGCGTGCCCGCCAGCGGGGCCGTCCAGAAGCTGTAGTCGGCGCTTACCGACGCGCCCTGGGTGACTTTGTAGTGATACTGGGTATTGGGCAACAGGCCGATGAGCTTCACGTTGTGGACGTAGTTCGATCCCGATGTGAGCTCCGTGTACCCGCCCGGACTCGCTGTTGTGGCGGACATGCCGTAGGCGTTCGTCAGGCCAAAGTCGACCGTCGCCGCCGTCGTATTGGTGGCCTCAAGGCACGCGTAGACCGAATTGGCCGTCACACCGCCAAGCCAGGGCGTCTGCTTGACCGCGTCGCCGAAGGCTGCCGAGCCGACAAACACCGGCAGGAAGCAAATCAATAGCATGGATATCACTAATCTCCTGGTCATTGCATATTCCTCCGCGATGGCGGCCAGTGGCGAGGAGTCTGAACCTCTCCCTGGGCCACTTCGCCCTGTCTTCTGATCCATTCGCTTTCGCGTATGGATCTCGTCTTGTTAAGGGCCAAAGCGCCCGGGTTCAAACATCCCCGCCACAGCCATTTAGGGCATAGGCGGAAGGGAAGGCGTACGCAAAATGCCTGCCCGTGTTATTTCCTGCGCCTGCGAAGCAGCGCCAGGCCGCCCAACGCCAGCAGACCCATCGTCGCCGGTTCGGGAACCTCGACTACGGCAAAGTACGCGTTGTCGGCGTTGCCGCCGGTTGCGCTGTAGTTCTTGAACATCGGGTAGACCGTGCCGCTAAAGCCCCTCAGCGCGGAGGTGTCGATGGTGCCATAGGACGCGGTCAGCGGGCTTCCGACAGGGTTGCCGGATCCGTCCAATGCCCAAAAGGACACATCCACCTGCGCCCCGCCCGCCCCCAATCCGATAGTTAGCTTCGTGACCTGCAACTCTTCGCGATACCAGTTGCTGCCGCTGGAGCCCAGGGTTGCCCAGGGTATCAACTTGGCATTCAACACACGATTGCCGCTGTTGTCGCGGAAGTACGTGCCGAGCCCGCCGGGAGCCACATTGTCGGTGTTGTCGAGTTGAACCGCGAAATGGTAGCTGCTGCTGGTGGCGCCGCTGGCAAGAACCCAGCCGACGCGATCGTCGTCGAATTGCCCGCTGCCATTGGCCTGAAAATCCATTCTCGCGATCACCTTGTCACCCACGCCCAAGTCACCCCAATTCCAGGCATGGCCGGTCCAGTTCATTTGGTTGGAGCCCCCACCCTGGTTAACTCCATTTCCGGTTACGCCGGCAGCGATCATATAGTTGTTGCCGCCCGTATCGGTCCAGCCGCCCTGGCCATTCAGGTAGCTGCCGAGGGTGTAGCTGTTGAAATTGTCAATGGCCTCGAAGTACGGCGCGGCGCTGGCGACCATCGCCAGGCCCAGGACTGCGGCCAGCATTGCAACTGTCTTCATGCTTCTCATCTTTCTCTCCTTGTTAAATTGGCTCGTTTACGAACCATCTATTCCAATCCCCCGAGCACAAACTCGAAGGAAACTGTCAACTCACTCTTATTCTCATCACGCCGCTTTGCGCCGACGCCTCAATAGCGCCAGTCCGCCCAGTGCCAGCAGGCCCATCGTCGCCGGCTCGGGGACCTGGAGGTCCTGCGCGTAGTTGAAGGTCGAACCTGGGATGGGGCCCAGGCCCAGGAATTCCAACGCCAGGTTGCTGGCTTCGGCATTCCGGATTGGCTGTATGCCACCATAGGTAATCATCGGGTAGCTGCTCGCCACCTTGCGATTGAGGGCGTTGAGGGCATAGAGATCTGCGCCCACATCCACACCGGGTCCCCAGACGTAGAACGGAACAGAATATGTATTAGCTCCCGGGGCCCCTTGGTAGCCGTGATCGGCCGTAAGGATGATGGCCGTCTTGTCCTTCATCGGGGAACCAACTTCCTCGATCAGACTGAAGATCTTGCCCAGCATAACATCCACGGCAACCACCGAATCGTAGTAGTTATCGCTGCCCCAACCCGACCCGTGGCCGGCGGAGTCGGGATTATTGAAGTGCAGGAACGCGAACTGCATGGGATTGGCTTTCTGGTTCGCGATGTAGGTGTCGGCGATCGTGCCGCCGAGGCTGGTGTTGATGTAGGTGTTGTCGAGCTTGCGGCGGCCGTTGTTGTCCGGCCCGGTCGTGTCGATGGCGCCGTAGGTGGCGTTGTAGGAGCCGCCGCCGAGGGCGTATCCGGTATTGTCGAACAGCGAGAACTTGGTCTTGTTGGCGTACATTCCGGTCCTCAGCCCGTTATCGTGCGCCACGTCGAAGACGCTGTAAACATAGTGAGTCTCGCCGGGCAGCCAGACAGTCTTGTTGGCGTGAATCGTCGAGGTAATGGGCTCGCCGTTTTGGGTCCAGTTGTGGCCGATGATGGTGCCGACGGCCTGCGGCCGTGCCGTGATGATCGACGTATGGTTGGGCAAGGTCTCGTAGGTGTTGTTGTCGATGTGGGCGGCCAGCGTGCCCGCACCCTCATCCCTCAGCCGCTCGAAGTTCGGAATCGGGTACGTGTTGCCCACCTGATTAAACAAGGTGTTCAGG
>JAPLNA010000289.1:1118-4126 GCA_026693065.1 Planctomycetota bacterium | reverse complement strand
GCCAGCGACAGATGAAGCGTAAGCGAATGGAGAAGAAGGAGAACTGAACATTGACGCCCCGGGTGGTCCGGGGTACACATAGGCATGGGCGCTACGGTTTTCGCCCGCCCAGCGCCACGGTTTTACTCCGCCGTTTACAAAAACGTCCGATATGGCCGCAAGAGCACAGGGCACGACGTGAACGACCCGAACCACTCTCCGATCCCTGAGCTCACAGGGCAACATTCGATACTATCTCTCTTTTCTATTCCGTCAAGAAAAAACCGGCCACATTCACCTTTTTTCTTGCGGGATTGAGGAGAGAGCGGGCTGGTGTAAGGGGAACACCTCATCCACCACCGCGAGTGAGACGGGCCCAGCATGCGGCCAAGGGGCGCCCTGCCCGCTTGCGATGGCCGGCTCCCGGCGTAAGGCCCGGATCCGGCCGGCCAAGGGACTCAGGCCTTCGCCCTTCGCTTCAGCAGCATCGGAAGGGCCAGGGCCAACATCGCCAGCGTCGCCGGTTCGGGGACGTTCGCCAGCGGATACGTGCCGGTGGGTCCGCCATCGAGGCCGAAGTTGTCCTTCAGCAGCCCGAAGTCTTCCGGGCCGATCTCGCCGTCGTCGTTGGCGTCGCCGAGGGTCCAACTCTGGTGGTTGCCGAACGGCAGGCCGTCGAGCCCGAAGCCGTCCTTCAGGATGCCGAAGTCTTCCGGGCCGACCTCGCCGTCCAGGTTGAAGTCGCCGGAGAGGTAGTTAGGCCAGCCGGGCCCCAGCCACTTGTTGGCCAGGTACGTCTGGACCTGCTGGCGTTCCTCGGTGGTCAAGTAGCGATCGTAGGCCAGCACTTCGCCGATCTGGCCGCTCCAGGAACGACCGGGGGCCTGATAGTAGTTGCCCAAGGCGGTGGTTTGAAACGTGGTGCCCCTACCAAACCACCCGTTGTTGTAGCAGTAGCCGCCCAGCGTGCCCCAGTTCATGTTCGTCCAGGTCTGGTGGCCGTCGAACACGCTCGTGTCGGACCAGTAGTAGTTCTCGGTGTTGGGGAGCTGACCGTTGTCGCCCTGGGTATTAAGGCCGTAGTCGGGCCGGTTCGGATCCCCGCCCGTGATCGCTATGTTGACCAGTTGGTGGGTATTCGGGGGGCCATAACCGCCGCCGGGTCCGTTGTCATTCCAGAACCGGATCCCCTGGTCGGAGCCCTGCTTCCCCCAGATGCCGCCCACTCCGTTCCCCGGGGGGGAGTCGGTGTTCTCCATGATAAACACACAAAGGGGGATGGTGGACCCGCCGGCGTTCTGCACCAGGCTCTGGGCAGCCCCGCTGCTGGCGACGAACTTGACGTTCGGCAGGTTGCTATTGCCGCCGCCGGTGGCCTGGTACGTCGGAGGCGTCATGCCGGTACCGGTGCCCGGAACCATGCTGAACCCGACGGCGCTGCCCTGCGAAGTGGTCCAACTGAGCATGTTGCCGGACCCGTCGTAGGCGATGTTGGCCACATCGGTGGCGTCTAACTGGTAGATCAGCCCCGTCGTTACCGGCAGGACCGCCAGCGCCGGCCGGCCGAGGCCCAACATCGCAAGAACCACCACCAACAGAATTGCCAACTTCTTCATGTCTGTTCTCCTGAATGGCTCAAGAACCCGCTATCTCCGCGATGGCCCAGCCCGCCTGGACGCACCTCACGACAGACCGCCATGTGGAAGCCGACTTGCTGACGCGCGACAAAACGTCTAACCCGCCCGGGGGGCGACCGGCTCGACGTGAACGACGCAGACCGCTCGCCAATCCACGGGCTCGCAGGGCCAGTACTCAGCCTACACCTCTTGCCCGTCTTGTCAAGAAGAAACTCCCCCGATGTGCTGTTTGTTTACATCGGGGCCCTCGCCCCGAGCCAACGACTACCAACGATCACCTCGCCGACGTGACCGCCCCAGGCGCCGCCGACCTCAGATAGGACATCTCCCGCGTCCCAGACGTCCACGCGGAGGCCCCGCCGATGTTGGCGGCGTCAAAGCGGTCGCCATTCTCGGCCCGGACAGGCTGGCCGCTGTCTGCGTGCATGCCGATGGCGAAATCGCCGGCGCCCAGGCCTATCCCCAAGAGAGAACCATCGGCCAGTGGGTGGGTTGCGGCGGGGTCGCCAGGGCGCCCGGCCCTTTCGTCGCCCCCGAAACGGATGCCTTGGGCACTGTGGTTTGGGCCCTCTGTGCCGCCGAACTCGCCGTGGCCGGGGGTGTTCGCCGTGAAGAACATAGGCTTGGGCAGGTTGGCGCCGTCGGCGACCTCCGCCGGCTTGGCGGCGCGGGTGTAGTTCAGATACGCCGGGGGGTTCTTCCCGCCATCGGCGAGCAGGCGAGCCGACACCGTCCCGCTGGGGAACAGGCAGAAGCCGGCCAGCCCGCTCCGGAAACTGGTCCAACGGATGATGTTGGACTCGTCATAGGCGATCTTGGCCGGCCCGGCGTCCCCGGCCTGGCAGAGCAGCCCGGTGGATAGCGGCAAGACGGCGGCCCCGAAGGCATGGCGCCCGACACCCAGCAGCGCAACGGCGGCTGTCAAAATGGGTTTCAACGTTTTCAGCGTTCCTCTCCTCGATGGCTCGTAACCCAGATGCTCGCCTTATGATACCCCACCGCCCCGTTCTGTCAAGAGAGAACATAAGGTCTTTCCCCTATTGCCATGAGATGGCAGGCCCCGCCCGTGGCAGGACGAACCCGTCGCCGCCGAATTGGCCCCGGCCCGGCCTCCCCCCTGCCTCCGGGCTACACCAGGGCCGGCGCGGGCGTCGGCGCCGTCATGCCATAGTGGAGCATCAGCGGGGGCCAGATGTCGTCCGTCGGGGCCTGCGCACCCAGCCGGCTCAGTCCCGGCAGCGGGTTGTTGAGGACCGCGATCGTCGCCGACGCCCGCGCCGAGGCGATGCGGTAGCGGTCTGACGAGGAGACGTTCAGCGTCAGGGCCTCGGCCGGCTCGGCCAGGCCGTCGTCGATCGCCTGCACGTAGATCGTCGCGCTGCTCCTGCCGGC
>JAPLNA010000289.1:0-1012 GCA_026693065.1 Planctomycetota bacterium | reverse complement strand
GGTTCCCGCCGCTGCGGGAGATCGTGAACTGTCCCCGCCCGGTGGTCAAGCCGCCGGCCTCACGGGCGTCCCGCACCCGGGAGATCGACACGGTCGGAGAACTGTCGGCGATCGTCATCGTCGCCGTGCTCCTCCCGTCGGCCGGGTTGTATCTCGCGTCGCCCGACAGGGCCAGCGCGACCGTCTCGCTCGACTCGACCAGCCCGTCGTCGATCGCCTGCACGTAGATCGTCGCGCTGCTCCTGCCGGCCGGGATCTGCTCTTGCCGGCGGGGATCGTCACCGTGCCGGGCAGGGCGACAAAGTCGGCCCCTGAGGCCGCCGTCGAACCGACGTCGACGGCGTAGTTGACCACGAGAGGCCCGGATAGGTTCCCGCCGGTGCGGGTGACGGTGAACTGTCCCTTCCGCCCGGCCAGGGCGTCGGCCTCGCTCGTGTCGCGCGTCTTCACAATCGACACCGTCGGCGAATTGTCGTCGATCGTCATCGTCGCCGAGCCCGTCTCCGAGCCGACCAGGTAGGCGTCCGCGGACGAGAGATCCACCGTCAGCGTTTCATCGGGCTCGACCAGCCCGTCGGCGATCGTCTGCACGTAGATCGTCGCGCTGCTTCGCCCGGCCGGGATCGTCACCGTGCCCGACAGGGCGGTGTAGTCGGCCCCCGACGTGGCCGTCGAGTCGGCGTTCACCGTGTAGGTGACCACCAGGGCCTGCGAGAGGCTCCCGCCCGTGCGAGTGACCGTGAACTGCCCGCGGCGCGTCGAGCCCGCCTCGGCCTCGGAGGCGTCCCGGGTCTTCACGATCGACACGGTCGGGCCTCCGTCGGAGATCTGCATCGTCGCCGACTCCGTGCCCAGGTTGTACCCCGCGTCGCCCGAGAGCGTCAGCGAGAGCGTCTCCGTCGCTTCCACCAGCCCATCGCTGACGGCCAGCACGTCGATCGTCGCGGAGGCCTGCCCGGCGGCGATAGTGACCGTGCCGGTCAGTTCGGCGAAGTCGTCGCCGTTGGTGGCC
>JAPLNA010000288.1:1304-5541 GCA_026693065.1 Planctomycetota bacterium | reverse complement strand
GCAGTCCCGCCCGGCCAGGTGTTCCCTCGCCGCCCACGGCAGGGGCACCCGCTGCAGGCTGCGGGTGTGGTTGCCGAGGATCACGATCTCCCGCCCTGACGGGCTGACCCGCCGGCAGGCCGTGACGCCCGGCGGCGTCGGCATCACTGGGCCAACCCCCGCCGCCGCCGCGGCCGCATTCATGAGGGCCTTCTGCGAGGCCTCGTCCAGATACGCACCGACGAAGGTGACCGTTCCCTTGCCGTACCGGTGGACGGTGACGGCCGGCTGTCCGTCCAGCCAGCCGTTGGAGGGCCCGTAGCGGGCCAGCACCCGGGTGTTGGCTTCGTCGAGAACCCCCAGCATCTCCGCCCAGGTTACGGCCGTGCCGGTGAAGGCGTCGCCGACGACCGGGGCGGGCTCGTCGAGGGAGTAATACTCCAGCACCTCCACGCCGGCCAACTCCGCCAGAGGCCCGGGCTGGCGCGACGGCAGGAGGGCGTTGGTCTCGTCCTTCATCCCCGTGCGCAGCGTCAGCACCAGGTGCCCGCCCCGCTCCACGAATCGCTTGAGGTTTCCTGCCCGCCTGGCATTGAGAATCTGCAGGGCCGGGGCGATGACCAGCTTGTAGCCCTCCAGCCCCTCGTCGGCCGAAAGAACGTCCACCGGCACGTTCGCCTCCGCCAGCGGGCGGTAGTAGTGGGTGAAGTGGGCGACGTAGTTGAAGTTCCGGTTGTGCAGTTGGTACTGGATCGCCCAGCGGCTGGGGTAGTCGTTGAGCATGGCCGTCTCGGCGACGACGCGCGACCCGGCCAGCACGGGCGAGGCAGCCTGGAGGTCCTCGCCGAGCTTCTGGACTTCGTGATAGAACGGCCTCGGCCGACCGGATTGATCCACCAGCGTCCCGTGGAACTGCTCCTGTCCGCCCAGGGCCGACCGCCACTGCCAGTAGAGGATCGCGTTGGCGCCGTGCCCGATCGCCTCCCACGCCATCGCCCGGGCTTCCCCCTTGTAGAGCACGTTGTTGAGCCCGCTCCAGTTGACCGAACCGGGCTGGGTCTCCATGATCCAGAAGTTCCGCCGCTTGAACCCCCGCGTCAGGTCGTGAATGACTCCCGTGGCCAGGGGATCGTTATGCCCGGCCCCGACGTACCAGTCCCACGCGACGAGGTCCAGGTCCTCGGTCATCTCGTAGTGGTCCAGCCCGTCGAACCAGCCCATGAAGTTGTGCGAGATCCACGCCCCCGGGCGGACGCGGGCGCGCAGGATGTCGACCTGGAGTTTCTGGTAGCGGCGGTTGCAGTCGCTGATGAACCGCTTGTGTTCGAGCATCAGGCCCGGGTTGTGCTTGGGCTCCCACGGGTTGGGGATCTGCTCCCAGGACGAATACGACTGGCTCCAGTACGCCGTCGACCAGCTCCGGTTCAATTCCTCCAGCGTGCCGTATCGCCGCTGGAGGAACTGGCGGAAGAGCCCGTGGCAGCGGTCGCAGAAACACACGCGGCTGAACTCATTGTCGATCTGCCAGCCGATCACGTTCGGGTTCTCGCCGTAGCGATTCGCCATCGCCTCGACGATCCGCACGGTGGCCGCCGCCAGGTCCGGCGAGGTGATGCAGTAGTGGCACCGCCCGCCGTGCTGGGCCTGCCGCCCCGAGTCCAGCGTTTGCAGCATGTCGGGGCACGGTTGGGTCAGCCAGGCCGGCGGCGAGCATGTGGGCGTGCCCATTACCGTCGCAATGCCGTTGTCGGCCAGCAGGGCGATGGCCCGGTCCATCCAGTCGAAGTGGAACTCTCCCGCGGCCGGCTCGAACGTGCTCCAGGCGAACTCGCCCACCCGCGCCACGGTGAACCCCGCCTCTCGCATCAGGCGGACGTCCTGGGCCCAGTGTTCCTCCGGCCAGTGCTCGGGATAGTAGGACGCGCCGAGGAAGATGGGCCCATCGGACGGTACGGAGGATTGCCGGGTCATGGTGTTCTCCAGTTTTTCGTGTCGCGCGGCGTTACCAGCCGTCCGTGCGGAACGAGTTGGCCGGCAGGCCTTCCTTGTTCATCAGGTTGGGCCGGGCCGTACCGTCATAGGCAAACCGAACCGCCACCGGCTTGACGCCCTCGGCGAAAACCTCGACCTTCTCGCCCACGATCCGGGCCGTCGCGGGAAGGAACTTCTTGTCCTCGCCGGCGACCTGGAAACTCGTCAGGTCCTTGTTGTCTCTGCTGGCGAGCCCGCCGCCCGTGTGGTCGAAACTCACCAGGGCCTTGTTGCCCTCGACCGTCATGCCCTTGAACGTCGGGCCGCTGTAGACGAGATCCTTGCGGCCGTAGTCTTTCGCCAGCGCCCACCCGGCCAGCCGTTTGCCCACGTCGAGCTTGTTGGCCGGGTGAATGTCGTTCAGGTCGGTCACCAGGTCGCTGATGACGGCCATGCCGGTCTTGGGGATGGCCATCGCGCGGGTCTGGGCTTCCCACATGGCCGGCAGGGCCCCGCGCGTGCCCGCGAAGGGCGCCAGTTGGACGTAGTAGACGCTGAACTCGCCCTGGCCCCACACGTCCCGCCAGCCCAGGATCAGGGCCTGGAGGAGCTTGTCGTAGATGGGCCCTTCGCGGTGAATGTTGTCCTCGCCCTGATACCACAACGCGCCCCGGATGGCGAAGGGAACCACCGGGGCGATCATCGCGTTGTACATCCCGCCGCAGCCGTCCTTGCCGATCGGGCATCGCTCCCTTTTGAGCTTGCCCGAGGCGAACTCCGGAACCAGGTCGTAGCCCTCCGGGGGCGTCCATTGTTGCACCGTCGTGGAGCCCCAGGAGCAATTGATCAGCCCGATGGGGATCTTCAGTTCCTTGTGGAGCTCGCGCCCGAAGTAGTATGCGATGGCGGAGAAGTTCGGCACGCTCGTCGGCGAGCAGGGGCGCCACTCGGCGGCGACGTCGGAGGCCGGGGTTGCGCGGGCGACGTGCGGGGCCTGGAACAGGCGGACGTCGGGCCAATCCGCCGCCGCGACCGCCTCCGCTCCGCCCTGGGCGCCGGCGACGCCCACGTCCATGTTGGACTGGCCCGAACTGAACCAGACCTCGCCGACCAGAATGTTCTTGACGGTGATCGTCGGAACCCTCGGGGCCGCGACCGTCATCTGGTGCGGGCCCCCCGCCGGCATCGCCGGCAGCGTCACCATCCACTCGCCCTTCTCGTCGGCCGTCGTCTCGGCGGCCCCCCCGGCCAGGGCGACCCGGACCTGCTGGCCCGGGGCGGCCCAGCCCCAGATCGGCAGCGGGACGTTGCGTTGCAGGACCATGTTGTCGCCGATGACGTTGGGCAGGCGGAGGGTGATGTTGTCCGCTCCGATCCGCCCGGCCAGCACGCCCCGTCCGACGCGCCGGGGCGCGGGGTTGGGGGCCTTGACCGGTTCGTCCGCCCCGGCCGCCGCCATCGTCGCCATCGCCGCCACTATCGCCACCAAGCCCCTGTTCATTCCTGCTCCCTTCCCGCCCCGCCCGGGACGGTGTCGCCTCCCCAGCCGGCGTTGAAGAACGACAGCTTCAACTCGGGATACCGCGTCGCGAGGTAACTCTCGACGTAGTTGGTGTACAAGTGCTGCTCGGTGATCGAATCGCCGTAGAACACGATCCGGTCGTTGGGCCTCAAGACGAACTCAGCCGGTGACGTCATGGCTTCTCCTGGTACGGAACGCAAACGGGTTGAATACGGCCGACAAGGTACGACGCCCGATCCTACGTTCGAGCCGGGCGGCGTTCAAGCGGGAACTGCCCCGCGACGGTCACAGTATCGCTTGACTGACAGGGCGTTTTCGGATACACTATTAGTCATGGCTGGCGATGGCCTGGAGGCACTCGCCGGCCGGTACATGTTCCGTGACGCACCCGGCACGTCGGCCGGGCCGCGGAGGAGGCCGGCAAGGAGGCCCTTCCCGTTATCGCCGCCGATTCGAGTGCTCGACCGCGTGGCTCGATGGCGGTCGCCATCGCAGGAAGAGGAGTGCACGTATGTCATCTGGATCGCAAGGTCTCCGGGGCCTGGTGCGGCCGCGCCGCCGAAGGTCCGTCGCCGACGCACCCGTCGCCGTCATGGAGCAACTCGAACCTCGAACGCTGCTGACGATCATCGCGAATCCGGCCCTGCAACTGACGGTGGACTATCCCACCGGGGCGGCGACGCTGACGAACACGTCCGCCTCGGCCTTGTTGATGGACCTCTATCAGATCAAGTCCGCGGCGGGCAACCTGGATCCCGCCACGTG
>JAPLNA010000288.1:0-1236 GCA_026693065.1 Planctomycetota bacterium | reverse complement strand
GGTCAGCATCGCCGACGCCGCGGCGGCCAATGCCACGGCGGTCAAGGCCGCCCTGGGCCCCCAGGCGGATACCTTCACCGAGCTGGGCCCCAAGGCCACCAGCCTGTCCGAGGGCTCCTGGTCGGCCAACGCCATCTTCCCCGCCGGCGCCAAGTGGAATATCGGCCTGCCGGTCGCCCCCAACGGGGCCTCCTTGCCGGACCTGGTGCTCCAGTACCACACGACCGACGAAACCCCGGGCGACGCCTTCGAGGGCGTGGTTGTGATTGTGACCAGCGAGGTGGCCGTCGATCCCCTCTCGACCTGGGACACCCGCCCGGCCCTGTCGGGCACGGTGAACAACCCGACCGCCGACATCCGCGTCACCGTCGGCGGCCACACCTACGCCGCCACCAACAACGGCGACGGAACCTGGACGCTGGCTGACAACGTGATTACCAGCCCCCTGGCGTACGGGACGCTCAACGTGTCGGTGTCGGCCCGCATGGGCACGACCACCGTCGCCCAGGATTCCACGACGAACGAGCTGACGATCGTCAATTCCCCCGTCGTGTCGATCGTGAAGACCAAGGACGCCGCCGAGACGGTCCCCGGGGCCGCCGCCACGAACGGCCTGTTCACCGTCACCCGCGTCGGCGGAGACCTGGCGGCCTCGCTTGACGTCCAGTACAGCGTCGGCGCGGGCTCTACGGCCACCGCCGGCGACGACTACGCCGCCTTGACAGGCACCGTGACGTTCCTCGCCGGGCAGAAGTCCGCGACGATCCCCGTGGCCGTCCAGGACGACCTCATCGCCGAGGGGACCGAAACGGTGATCGTCAACCTGACGCCCTCGCTCGTCTACCACTCGACGGCGGGGACAGACACCGCCACCCTCTCGATCGCCGACAACGAGCCGGTCGTCAGCATTACGGCCCTTAACGCGACCGCCTCCGAGACGGGGCCGACGCCCGGTTCGTTCCAAATCAGCCGCACGGGCAGCACTGCCTCCGATCTGACGGTGTACTACACGATTACGGGAACGGCGGCCAATGGAACGGATTACGTTTCGATTGCGGCTTCGGCCACCATTGACGCCACCAAGTCGACCGTGAACGTGACCATCACGCCGTATGACGACACCATCATCGAGGTCGGCAACGAGACGGTCATCCTGACGCTGACGGCCCGGACGAACTACGCCGTCCTCTCAACGGCCAAGACGGCGACGATACCTTTATCGTTTACAGCAACAAG
>JAPLNA010000287.1:2104-2515 GCA_026693065.1 Planctomycetota bacterium | reverse complement strand
GCCGCGTATCTTCGCCCTCAGCCAGGCCTCCAGCGTGTCGAAGGTCTCGGCCGAGACCCGGGCGATCCGAAGGGTCGGCCGTGTGCTGTGAAAGACGTCCAGGATGAAGCGGCGGACCTCGGCGCGGTTCAACAGGCTCACGCGGCGAAGCCGGTGTGGGGCGGTGGAAGCAGTGTCCTGGGTCATGACGGTGTTCTCCTGTCTCGCCGGACCGCCTTTGGCCTGGGGATGAACTCGGCGACGACCTCCGCGATCGCCGCCATGGTGTCGGCGTCCCAACTTTTGTCAGGCTCGTAGGACCGTCGCCGGCCGTTCTTCGTGTCCAGGTACAACAGGTCGTGGATTCGCCGGATCGCCGGCGGGACAGTCCTGGCCTTGGCGTGGCGCCGGGATTCCCCGACACCGCCAAGG
>JAPLNA010000287.1:730-2078 GCA_026693065.1 Planctomycetota bacterium | reverse complement strand
GACACCGTCAAGGCCTCGCAGGATCTTCAGCAGCGTCTTCCTCTCGATGTGGGCGGCCTCGATGCGGATGTTGGCGTGCCGGACGCAGGCGGTCCACCAGATGTCGTCGCTGACGATTTGGACGCCTTGGCACTCCACCCGCTGGAAGTCGGCCTCGTCGAACTGGGAATTGGCCGCCAGCAGGACGGGCTCACCCTCTGGGGCGTCGGCGGCACGATGGCCGTCGACATCGAGAAGCCGCTGGAACCAGTCGTTGTCGTGGAAGTACGCGGTGCCAGCGTCCCAGCATTCGAGGCTGTAGACCGAGTCGTCGGCCCGGTGCAATCGACGGACCTCGTCCATGAGTCCCAGCAGGTGCGTGATGTACTCGGCTGTCATAGGGACCAGGCAATGGTCGCAGCCGCCGTTGTCACCTTCGCTGGTGCTGGAGGTGCCGATGATCAAATGCCTGATGGGTGCACTGGGCGGTGTCGAGGGATGCCGTGGCATGGAAAGCCTCCTTTTCTCGAGGATGGCCGACGGTTCACGCCGGCGCCTCGTTTGATAAGTCCAAAGTGGTGACGCTGCCCCGGGCGTCGATGACCTCCAGGACAGGGGGAAGGGAATCTGGATCAATCATGAGCTCGTGGGCCTTCCTGGCCGCCCCGAGGGGGTCGATGGCGCCGACGTCGATGCAGTACACCACACGGAAGAGCGGTTCTACGCCGTCGCCCCCGGGTGGAGGCTCGACATCGAGGCCCCTGGGCGTGTGTCGGGCGCCGCCGGCGTTGAGCCTCCGGCAAAGCCTGTCGACCTCCTGGAAGTCCAGGGCCTTCAGCGTGTCGCCGTCCGTGGCGATCTGGCGGATGAACCGGTCCGGGATATTCTTCCCGTCCCGGCCGCCCTGGAGGTTCTCATCCTGGTGATACCTCAGGGCGGCCAGGATCGTGGCCAGTTCCCGGCGGTTGATGCGCAGAGTGATAGCCTTGTTCTTGTCGGCCATGGGCTGTTGTCCTTCCTCCGGCTACGGCCGGTGGCGTGTCGCGGGGAGAAGCCGCCGTTAGCCGGTACCCCCGGCCGGCGGCGACTCCGTACTGGCCGGTGCCGATTCAGCGTTCGATTCGGCCTCCGATGCAAGGTCCGCCGGTAGGCCAGGCCCCTCCGGTTGCCGTGTGGCCACGGGCAGCAAATCTGTGGCGTGATCGAGGGACTTCTGAGGCTCCATGGCGGCCAATTGCCATTGGCGATCTTCCTCGGCGTCCACTTCCGCGGCCTCGGGGCGATGCCGCAGCACCAGGTACAGCACGACCACGGCCGCGGCCGTGGGTACCGCCACGCCGACGGCCACGGCCAACAGCCGGTTGCGTCC
>JAPLNA010000287.1:0-683 GCA_026693065.1 Planctomycetota bacterium | reverse complement strand
GGGTACGGCCACGCCGACGGCCACGGCCAACAGCCGGTTGCGTCCGGGCAACAGATAGGCCGCGTCGTTCTCGGCATGGGCCTCGCGGGCGGTCTCGATGGCCACCCGGGCTGCCCTGGCCAGTTCTTCGTTCACGTCGGGTCCGCTGTTGTGGCAGGTCCCGGCCAGGCCCAACAGCAATAGCACGGTCACGACCGCGACGGCGGCCCCGACGAGTCGGTTCTTGGACATCATGGCGGGTCCTCCCGTGGTTTGAGTAGGCGGCGAACGAACTGGTGAAGGATGGTGCGGATCCGGGTCTCCCGCACCAATACCAGGATCACGATGACGAGGCCCGCCGAACTGGCGACCCACAGCATAATCACCGCCGACGTGTCCGCCCGGGCCTCTTCCTCCCGGGCCTGGAGGACCCGGCGGTCCTGGTCACGCCGCCTTTCGACTTCGATGGCGTGGCTCTGGGCCTGCTGGGCGTCTTCCTGGGCGCGGCGAATCTGCTGGGCCGTCTGCCGGTGTTCTTCACGCTGCTGGTCCTTGTCGTTGCACGCGCCGGAACCCCACAGGAGGAGGGCCAGAAGCGCAACGACACAGGGGACATAGGGTCTTCTCATGGGACTCCTTTCGGGTGGTGGTGGGTGGGAAGGATGTGGATGGCTTCAGTTGGCCGGCACGGGCGCCCGCTGGAG
>JAPLNA010000286.1 GCA_026693065.1 Planctomycetota bacterium | reverse complement strand
GACGCGGGGGAGGCGATGATCGCCGCGGTCCGTAAGGCCGAGGCCCTCGCGGCGGCGGGCAAGTTGGATGAGGCGCGCGAGGCGATCGGGGCCGCCCGCGAGGCGGGTTTTGACAACGCCCTGGCCGCCCAGGCCGAGACGGCGATCCGGTACGCGATCTCGCGGCGGGAGATGGAGCCGTTGCGTCGTCGTGCGGAGTCGGCGTTGGCGGAGGCGGCCAAGGCCGCCCCGGGCCAGGGCGTGGAGGCCCTTCGCCAGCAGGCACAACAGCGGGCCGTCGAGGGCAAGGCCCGCTACGACGCCAACGACTACGACATGGCCGCCCGGCTGCTGCGGGACGTGGCGGTCGAGTGCGAGGGGATCGTGCGGGCGGACGCGCGTCGGGCCCTCTCTCAGCCGCTTCGGGCGGCGGCGACGGCGGCGCTGGCGCAGGCCAACGCCCTGACCGACGCCCACGGGTTCGTCGCGATCAAGACCCAGATTCGCCAGACGTTCGCGGCGGGCGAGGCGTTCTTCGAACAGCGTCGGTTCGACCAGGCCGACGAGCCCTACGAGAAGACGGTCGCCGAGTGCAAACGGCTGGCGGCCCTGGAGGCGGCGCGGGTGGAACTGGACGGATGGCGGCAGAAGTTGCCCGCCGAGCAGCAGAAGGCCGCCGTCGCCGAGGTGCCCAAGTGGGCCGCGGGCAAGTGGCTGAAGATGAACGAAACGCTCCAGGCCGGGCAGGCGGCGTTCGACCAGGGCGACTTCGCGACCGCCCGGGCCAAGTGGGAGCCGCTGCTGAAGGGCTACGGCGAAGCGGCGGCGAACGTCGAGGTGCTCAAGGCCGTCTACGACGGGCAGTTGCTCTGGGAGCAGGCCAAGGGGTTCGTGCCCAAGGAATACTTCGATCAGATGGACCGGTACGGCGGGTCGGACTGGGACGCCGTGAAGGCCCTTGTGGCCGCCGGCGAGGACGAGAAACTCTCCCAGGCCGAGCGAATCGCCGCGTACAAGAAGGCCGCCCTCCAGTTGACAACGGTGGCCGGCAAGGTGGAAGACCTGCACCGCCGGGCGATGTGCGCCCAGATCGTGGTCGAGGCCAAAGGGCTTCTGGCCGGCGTTCCGCTTCGCGCGACGGAGCGGACGGCCGAGCACATGGCCCGGGCGCAGAAGGCCGTCGAAGCCGCCGCTCGCGCCCTGGCCTACCGCCCGGGCGACGGGGCGGCGAGCGAGGTGGCCCAGGAGGCCAAGGCCCTGGCGACGCCGCTCAAGCCGGGTGTCTGTTTGCGGACAACGGCCGCGCAGAAGTCCTGGCTGCTGGCGATGGCGATGGACCCCGCCGGCGAGAAGGCCGTCACCGGCGGCGAGGATTCGTCCCTCCGGCTGTGGGACGTCTGGCGGGGCACGGAAGCCGGCTCGTGGGAGGGTCACGCCGGTGGCACCTACGCGGTGGCCTTCGCCGCCGACGGGCGGACGGTGCTCTCGGGCGGGGAAGACGCGATGGTTCGCCTCTCTGCCCCGGCCGGCGGGCGCGAGCCCGTGCGGTTCGTCGGACACACCGCCCCTGTCACCGGCGTGGCGTTCGCGCCCGACGGGCGGACGGTTCTCTCCAGCAGCGAGGACGGCACGCTGCGGCTGTGGGAGGTCGCGGGCGGGCCGAGCGCGCGGACCTTCACCGGCCACGCCGGGGCGGTCAACGCGGTGGCGTTCTCGCCGGACGGCAAGACGGCCCTGTCGGCCGGGGCGGACCGAAGCGTGCGGGTGTGGGAAACCTCCACCGGCCGCTGCCTTCGCACGCTGGCCGGGCACGGCGGGGCGGTGACGGGGGTGGCGTGGAGCGGCGATGGCGGCAAGGCCGCCTCGTCCAGTCTGGACAAGACCGTCAAGGTCTGGGACGTCGCCTCCGGAGGCGTGCTGGTCACGCTGACGGGGCACATGGCGGGCGTGAACTGCGTGGCGATCACGCCGGACGGCCGCCGCGTGCTCTCGGGCGCCCGGGATGAAACCGTCCGCCTGTGGGACGTCGCGGTCGGAACGTGCGTCGCGGTCTTCGAAGGCCATCGCGGGTGGGTCCGCGGCGTGGCGTTCGGCCCGGACGCGATGACGGCCGCCTCGGTCGACGAGACCGTGCTGAAGGTCTGGTACGTCGGCAAAGACGCCCCGGCCACCCAACCCAAGCCCGGCCCGTGAGGGCCGTGCGGCGCCGTCAGCGGTTGAGAAGTTTACCGGCCTGTTCGCGGAGGAGGGCGTCGGCGGCTTTGCGGAGGAGGTCGTCGGCCTTCACGTGCTTGAAGTCCAGTTGGGGCGATTGCCGCGTGCCGGTCAGGGGGATCGTGATACGTGCGCCTTTGAGATGCCTGGCGTAGTCGCCGACCGGGGCGTGGGGGGCCAGCTTGCGGAGCAGGGCTTCGCTCACCGGCACCGAGACGGACATCTGCAGCGAGTCGTTGAAACCCACGCGACCGGAGAAGATCAGGTCGAACGACGTGTCGATCACGACGCGGAGGTTCTCGTACTCCAGGGCCCCTCGCGCGATGCGGAAGTCCACGCTCAGAGGCTGCATCGTCAGTTGCTGCGTGCCGGAAACGCCCGCCATCACGAGCAATTCGCCCAGCAGCCCGGCCGGGCGGAAGTGGACGTCGGTCAGTTCCAGCCGTCCGCTGCCGGCGGCGGCGGTGCGGGCGGTGTCGTCCAGCGGCACGCGGAAGCTGGTCATCCGCAGGCTGATGGCGCCCTCCAGGCTGCCCAGGCCCGCGATGACAGGGTTGACGCGGCTGAGCACGTCGTGGGTGAACTGCTCGGTGAGGCGAACCTGCTGGAGAACCTGCAGGTCGGCCGGGTAGGGAGAGGACGGGGCTGTCCCCGCGCATGTCCACCGTGGCGGCCATCCGGGCCGGGCCCCCCGAGGCCGTCACTTCCGTCAGCGGAAGCCGCAGCAGCCCGTCCTTCAGCGTGGGTCGGAAACTCGCTCGTCCGAGTTCAAGGCCCATCGTCCTGGCGGTGGTCCAGCCGAAGCCGGCGTCGGCCGTCATGTCGCGGTAGTTGGACAGGATCGTCGGATGCTCCGCCGGGCCGGTGACGGTGAACGCGCCCTCGGTCGTGCCCGAGAACAGGAACTGCGTGGGAATGGGCACGTCGGGCTTGAAGGCGTGGATAAGGCGGCAGATCTCGTCCCAGTCGCCGGTGTATCGGCCCTTGACGTCCATGAGGCGGCGGGTCTGCAACTCGTGGATGCCGCCGGCGGCGTTGATGGAGAACCAGGCCGGCTGGGAGGAGACCTCCAGCTTCGTCAGTTGCAGCGTTTCGTGGGCCTTGTCCACGCGGAAATCGTGCACCACGGTCATGAGCTGCTGCTCATGCCGCAGCCCCTCGGCCAGGAGGAGAAGCTCCCGGGCCGAGAGAGTTCCCGTCGAGGCCAGACCCTCCGACCAGTCGATCCGCCCGGCGTAGGCGACGAGGGCGGTCAGCTCGGTGGGCTGGGAACCGGGGGCGGGGACCACGCCGGCGCGGTCGAACTGGGCGCTCATGTCGGCCTGGAGGGCCTTGTCGGCCACGTTCCGCCGGGCCAGTGAGCCTTTCAGACGCACGCTGCCCTGGAGGGCTTCCTCGCGGTGCAGCCAGGGGAAGTAGAGTTGCCCGATCCTGGCCAGGTCCGCCGTGACGTCCAGGGCGAGGTCTGCCCCTCGAAGAGGGCGGCGACGTTGCTCAGGACGATCGCGCCGCCCAGGGCGGGCTTGGCGCCCAGGCTGCACGCGACGTCGCGGAATTCCAGCACGCCGGAGGTCGGGTGGGGGTGGGAGGCCTGGACGGCCTCGGGCGGCGTGGCGGCGAACAAGACGCCCAGGTCCAGCCGCCCGGTGAGTTTCACGTGGGCCTCGGGAAGGGGGGGCAGGGGCTCGCCCGCCCTGGCGGCGGCCAGCACGGCGCTGACGTCGATCGCCCGCAGGGCGCTCAGCCGCGGGGCGTTGAGCTGGACGTCCAGGGCCCCCAGGTCGCCGGTGAAGGCCGCCCCGGCAGCCACGCCATCGGGCCCGCGGTCAAAGTGGAATTCGCCGCGCGCGCCTTTCAGGGCCGCCAGCGAGGTCGGCGTGCGGTCGTCCAACTGGTGCAGCAGCGGAGTGAGCTTCTCCCAGTCGACGGAATACGTGCCTGCGATCGCGGCCAGGGGGTTTGTGCCGAGGTCTCGTACGGCCCCCTTGATATCGAGGTTCAGGGCGGGGCTGACCAGGCGGGCGGTTCGCAGGGAGAGGGTGCCGGCCCGGCGGTCGTAGGTGACGTCGTGGTCGAGGGCGAGACGTTCGAGAGTGACCTTTTCGCCGCCGACGGTCAAGGCGGCGTCGGTGAAGGCGAGGTTTCCGCGGCCGGACAGGGTGTCGGAGCTCTTGCGCAGGACGCTGTTCCAGGCCAGTTGCCCGGTGAGGGCGAAGGCGTCGACGGGCCGGCCGGCCTTTCGGTAGGCGACCTGGCGGGCGTGGGCGGAGGCCTCGAGGACCAGGCCGACGTCGCCGGGGGCCCCCTGGGGATC